>CAZIQQ010000016.1:9795-21378 GCA_964541555.1 uncultured Bifidobacterium sp.
GCCACCGTGTACGCCGCCTTGTTCGCCAGCGGCGGGACATCCTCGGGGATCTCCCCGGTGTCGGCAACCGTCGCGGTCGTGGCCTGCTGGCCCGATGCCGCAGGTGAACCCGAGCCGTCGTCGCGGATGAAGAGATACCAGCCGCCGGCCGCGAGCAGCGCCACGATCACCACGATCGTCGCGCCCATCACGAGACCGCGACCCGACCCGGCGTCATCGTCGTCGGCAGCGGGGCGTGTCGCAGGGCGATCCTGCTGGGGGCGCGTCTTCTTCGCAGCCTGCTCGGCCGCCCGGGCCTCGGCGGCCTGACGCGCAGTCTGGCGCGGCTGGGCATCCCCCTGCCCGGACGCCACCTGGGCGGGCTGGGCATCCCCCACCGCAGGTGCGGTGCCCGGCTGATCGCCCACCGGGGCGGCGACGACCGCTGCGGGTGCCGACTGTGCGGCCACCGCCCGGACCCGCTCGAGCGACGGCGCCGCGGCCGGGGGCACCGGGGGTCCGATGCGCTCCTCGAGTTCCTTGAGCGACCGGCCCTGCCGGAGGATGAGGATGGCCAGCACCAGAAAGGCGACAAGCCCGACTCCGGCAGCCGCCAGGATGATGATTTCCACCGCGTCCACTGGGCGGGGACGCTACCAGCAGCCCGGGACGGTCAGGACCCCGGGGTCACGCGGTAGGCGTCGAACACCGAGTCGACGTTGCGCAGCTGGTTCGTGAGGGCCCGCAGGGTCTCGATATCGGCCATCTCCAGCACGAATCTGTGACGGGCCATCTGGTCGTCCACCTGGCAGTTCGCGCCGAGGATGTTCACGCCGTTCTCGGCGATGGTGCGCGAGATGTCCTCGAGCAGGCGGTGGCGATCCCACGCCTCGACCGCCAGTTCAACACGGAACGACTGCCGGCTCTCCCCGCCCCAGGCGACGGGCGTGAACCGCTCAGGGCTGCGCATGAGGGCACGCGCGTTCGGGCAGTCCTCGCGGTGGATCGTGATGCCGCGGCCCAGCGAGATGTAGCCCACGATGTCGTCACCCGGCACGGGCTTGCAGCACTTCGCCAGACGCACCATGACGTCTGCGACGCCCTCGATCTCGATTCCCAGGTCGCTCGACGGGGCCGACTGCCGGCTGCGGCCCTCCCGGGCGTCGGGCAGCGCGGGGGCGGGATCCACCTCGCCCTCGTCGGTCTTCAGCCGGGCGATGATCTTGTTGACCACCACCTGCACGGAGGTCTTGCCGGACCCCAGCGATATGTAGAAGTCCTCCGCCCGCTTGAAGCCCATGTCCTGGATGACCTGCGCGAACAGCGGCGACCCCACGATGCGCTGGTTGGGGAGCCCCGCCTTGCGAAGGGCGTCCTGCAGGGTGTCCCGCCCGTGATGCTCGGCGTCCTCGCGCTGCTCGCGACTGAAGAACGAGCGGATCTTCGAGCGGGCCTTCGAGGTCTGCACCACGCCGAGCCAGTCGCGGGACGGCCCGCGGGGTGACTTCGTGGTGAGGATCTCCACGAAGTCACCCGACTCGAGCTCGTGGGTGAGCGGCACGATCCGGCCATTCACCTTCGCGCCCACGCAGCGGTGCCCGACGTCGGTGTGCACGTCGTACGCGAAGTCGAGTGGCGTGGCGCCCGCGGGCAGGGCGCGCACCTCGCCCTTGGGCGTGAACACGTAGACCTCCTGCGAATACAGGTCGCTGCGGAGGCTCTCCATGAACTCGCCGGGGTCCGTGGTGTCGCGCTGCCAGTCCATCATTCGCGAGAGCCACTCCAGGCGGTCCTCGGCGCCCCCGTCAGCGGCACGGTTCTCGGCCTTGTACAGCCAGTGCGCGGCCACCCCGTACTCGGCCGTGTGGTGCATCTCGGCCGTACGGATCTGGATCTCCAGCGGCTTGCCCTGAGGGCCGATGACCGTGGTGTGCAGCGACTGGTACATGTTCAGCCGCGGCATGGCGATGTAGTCCTTGAATCGCCCGGGCATCGGCTTCCAGAGCGAGTGGATGATGCCCACCGCGCCGTAGCAGTCCTTCACCGAGTCGACGATCACACGCATCGCCGTGAGGTCGTAGATCTCGTTGAACTCCTTGCCCTTGCGGGTCATCTTCTCGTAGATCGAGTAGAAGTGCTTCGCCCGCCCGGTGATCTCCACCGGCTCGATGCCCACGGCCTGCAGTTCGTCGCGCAGGATCTCGCCGGCCGCGCGCACGTACTCCTCGCGGTCCCCCCTGCGCTGGTTCACCATCTGCTGGATCTCGGCGTACCGCTTGGGGTGCAGCGCCGCGAACGAGAGGTCCTCGAGCTCCCACTTGAGCGAGTGGATACCCAGGCGATGCGCGAGCGGCGCGTATACCTCGAGGGTCTCACGGGCCTTCTGCATCTGCTTCGCCTTGCTCATGTACGACAACGTCCGCATGTTGTGCAGGCGGTCGGAGAGCTTCACCAGGAGCACGCGGATGTCCGACGACATCGAGATGATGAGCTTGCGGTAGTTCTCGGCCTGCCGCTCCTCCTGGCTCTCGAAGTGGATGCGGGTGAGCTTGGTGACGCCATCCACCAGGCCTGCGACCGCGGGTCCGAACCCGGCCTCGATATCGGCCACGCTGGCGCCGGTGTCCTCCACCACGTCGTGAAGGAGCGCGGCCTGGATCGTCTCGGGGTCGAGGCCCAGGCCGGCCGTGATGCGGGCCACGCCCAGCGGGTGGGTGATGTATGGGTCGCCCGAATGGCGCATCTGGCCGCGGTGCTTCTCGTCGGCGTACCGGTACGCCCGGCGGATGACCTCGCCGTCGGCGTCCGGGTGGTGCCCCTGCACCTCGCGGACGAGGGCGTCGAGGTCGGCGTCGCCGGTCGAGGCCGAGAGTCCGAGGTCTGCGAGAGGAGTACCCACGGGGCCTACGATAACGCGCCCGTCATGTCGGGAAGCCATTCCGGCGTCGCCCCGAGCAGGTCCATGGTCATCGCACGGCCCGTCAGAACCCGGGCCTCGTCGGCCAGCGCCGCGGCCCTGAGCCCGATCGCCCCGGCCTCGAGATCGGCCTGCCCGGCACCCTCCACGGCCATCAGGGCGTCGGGGCCGATATCCACGAGGCCCGCCTCCACCAATGCGGCCAGGGCGATCGCCACGGCGCGGGGGGACCTCGCCACCGGGCCGTCACCGGCGAGGACGGCGTCTGCATCTGCCCAGCGCAGGCCGCCCGGCGCAGCGGTGATACCGGGCCACAGTGACCGGGCGACCTCCCGCACGGCCAGGTCGGACAGTGCGACGGCAAGCGACGCCGAGGCCTCGTCCGGGCCCCACGCAAGATGCACGGCACGGCCGGCCGCGGCGGTGCGCAGCCACCCCACATCGGCGTCGGACGCCGGGGGGTCGACGGCCACGAGGTGAACCCCCTCGGGCAACGCCACGTCGGCCAGCGCGCGGTAGTCGAGCAGCGCGAGTACCGGGCCACCACGTGCCAGCGCGAGTCGGGCACCGATGGCCTCGGCATCGCAGCGGCCACCGCCCAAAACGGCCACGTCGACGCCCAGGCGTCCCGGCGCGAGGACGTCGCGCAGCGCGCCACGGCGGCGCGGGACGTCGGACACCACTGCCACGACCCCGCGGTCCGCCCCCGCGAGCGCGCAGATGAGGGCCAGCGACCGCCCTTCACCGCGACGGTCGATGACGACCTCCGGCACCACCGGAGCGGCGAGTGGCGGAGGCGGCCCGAAGGGCTCACCGATCATCGCGATGACCTGCGCCGGGGTCACCCGCTGCGTGCACGCCACGTCGCAGGCGTGGGCGCACCCACCCGGCACCGGTGGCCCGCTGGGGAGCGGCGCAAGGTCGTCCAGGGATACGCGTGCGCCCGTGGTGTCCTGCCAGCGCTCGACCTCCAGGCGGGCCACGGCGTCGTAGCGGGCGTCGTCCCCCGCCTCGGCCAGCCCGGGCGCCTGCCTGCCCATCGAGAAGCCGATCGCCGGCACGTGCACGCCCCCGGCGCCGAGCCGGGCACGCAGGTGCCTGCCGTCCCCCACCCTGCTGATGCCCGTGACCGAGCAGGCGGGCACGACGATGCGCGGCTCGGGATTTCCCCGGCCGAACGGCGCGAGGGCCTCGAGGGCCTCTGCCGTGGACAGGGTGAGGTCGGCGCCCGCCACCACGGCGTCCACCTGGCGCGTGCGTGCCCGGGCGATGTCGGCCGTGCGGCCGGATGCGGATCGCTCGAGGGCCTCGCGAAACGCCGGGATGTCATCGGAAGCGAGTGACACCCCCACGGCGCCGGAGTGCCCTCCCCAGCGGGTGAGCGGGGCGCTGGCATCCGCCACGATCGCGTGCAGGTCGAGCCCGGGCAGGCTGCGACCGGACCCCTTGGCGTCGGCACCGGACGTGGACAGCACGATGGCGGGGCGGCCGAAGCGCTCGACCAGCCGCGATGCGACGATTCCCACCACTCCCTCGTGCCAGCCCTCGCCCGCGACCAGCGTGATGGGCACGCCATCGGGAGCGGTGGCCTCCACCATGGCGATGGCCTCGGCGGTGACCTGCCGCTCCACGTCGCGCCGCCGCGCGTTGAGGTCCCACAGCTCATCGGCCAGGGCCCGGGCGCGCACGGGGTCATCCTCCATCATCAGATCGAGCGCCCGGGAGGCCTCGGCCAGCCGGCCGGCGGCATTGATGGCCGGGGCGAGGGTGAACGAGAGGCCGCGCGGGGTGATGCCCCGGTGCCCCTGCCCCGCGGCCGCGAGCAACGCGACGATGCCGGGCCTCTCCCCCCGCCGGATCGACTGCAGCGCGCGATGCACCAGGCGGCGGTTGTCGCCGATGAGCGGAACGGCGTCGGCCACCGTGGCGAGCCCGGCGAGGTCGACGCCCTCATCCGGCCCCGGGGCGAGCAGGCCCTCATCACCGGCGCCCAGGACCCGGACGACGTCGAACACCACCCCGGCAGCCGCCGGCAGGGCGTCCATTCCACGGCCCAGGGCGGGGTTGGCCATGATGCCGGGCGGGCGGGCGCCACCGGCCAGGTGGTGGTCGAGCACGATGACGTCCATCCCGAGCTCCACGGCCCTCTGCAGCGGCTCGACGCTGGACGTGCCGCAGTCCACGCACGTGAGGACGCGCGCGCCCTCATCGGCAAGGCGCTCGACGGTGGCCTCTGAAACGCCGTACCCGTCGGTGAAGCGGCTGGGCAGGAAGGTGGTCACCAGGCCGCCACGCGATCGCAGCGCGCCGGCGAGGATGGCCGTCGAGCACACCCCGTCGCAGTCGTAGTCGCCGTGGATCGCCACGTGCTCGCCGCGCTCGAGCGCCTGGCGAAGCCGTGCTGCGGCCTCCCCCACCCCCGTGATGGCGAGGGGATCGCCCAGGTCCCCATCGGCCTGCAGGAACGCCCGCGCGGCGTCGGGGTCGCTCAGTCCACGGCGCGCGAGGATCCACGCCATCGGCTCGGGACAGCCGAGCGACTCCTGCAGGCGGCGGACGTCGGCGTGGGCCACCCGCGACGCCCTCCAGGGCGGCTCGGGTGGGACGGTGGCTGGGTTGTCGCCTGGGCCGCTCAACCCGGTCGATCGTAATGCCCGGGGCGGACGCCGGGGTCTACCAGTGCCCGCTCCGCACCATGCCCAGCACCAGCCAGCCGAACAGCACGAGACCCGCGATGAAGCCCGGCACGCCGATGAGGGCGAGCCCGAACAGCTGCGGCCCTTCCGTGACGAACGTGCCGATGATGCCCGAGGCCAGGATGACCGCCGCGGCAACCATCGCGATGGCCATGCGGTTGGCCGCGGTGAGCGCCTTGTCGCTGGCGTCCTTGAGCTCCTCGAGGTCGATGGCGACGTGCACCTCGCCATCCTTGAACTCGTCGAGCAGGGCGCCGATCTGGATGGGGTACTCGAGCAGGGCGCTGGCGTACCGGCCGAGGTCGTCCTGCACCCGGCCGGCGATGCGCTCGGGGCTGAACTTCGCGAACATCAGCTTCTTCGCGTACGGCCTGGCGGTTTCGAACACGTTGAAGTCGGGGGAGATCTCGAGCGCGACTCCCGCGAGGGTGGCCAGCGCCTTGTCCAGGAGGATCCACCTGGACGGCAGCGTGATGTCGAGCTCGTAGATGACGCCGAAGAGCTCGTGGAGGATCTCCCTCACGTCGAGCTCGTCCATCGCCATGCCCATGTAACGGGCCATCATGTCCTGGAGGCGCCGCGAGAACTCGTCCTCGAGCTCCTTCGGGTACCGGATGCCCAGCGCGCGCAGGTCGCGGGGCAGGCGGTCGGTGTTCTGGTCGATGATGTCCGTGAACAGGCGCACCGCCGACTCGCGGTCCTCCTGCGACAGAAGCCCCACCATGCCGAAGTCGATCAGGCCGATCTCGTCGGGCCCGAGCACGATGATGTTGGCCGGGTGCGGATCGGCGTGGAACAGGCCGTCGCCGAAGACCATCTGCATCCACGTCTCGGCGATGCGGGCCGCCAGCGTGCGCCGTTCCCCGGCCGTCATCACCTCGAGGTCGGCGTGCGCGAGCGTGGGCCCGTGCAGGCGGTCCTGGGTCAGCACACGGCCCGTGCTCTGGCGCCAGTGGATGCGGGGCACGCGCACGTGCTCGTTGCCCTCGAAGTTGCGGCGCACGGCCTCGTCGTTGCGGGCCTCGTTGCGGTAGTCCAGCTCCTGCCGCACCGTGCGAGCGAACTCGTCGACCAGCCCCTCGAGGTCGATGAACGACAGCCGCTTCACCCGGTCCTTCGCAAGGCGGGCCAGCCTGTAGAGCAGGTCGATGTCGGCGTTGAGGGTGTCCGAGGCGCCGGGCCTCTGCACCTTCACCACCACCTCCTGGCCGCCGGGAAGGCGGGCCACGTGCACCTGCCCCACCGAGGCGCTGCCGATGGGCACCGGGTCGAACGACTCGAACGCCTGCTCGAGGGTGAGGCCGAGTTCCTCCTCCACCACCTGCCGGATGGCGTCGAACGGCTCGGGCCGGGCCTCGTCCTGCAGCTTCCGCAGCTCGGCGATGATGTCGTCGGGAACCACGTCGGGGCGCGTGGACAGCAGCTGCCCGAACTTCACGAACGTCGGGCCGAGTTCCTCCAGCGTCTCGCGCAGACGTCGGCCGCGGGTGGCACGGGCGTCGGGGGTGTCGCCCGACGGGTCACCGGGCTCCGCCGCGCCCCTGCGCGAGAACACGTAGCCGAAGCCATGCCTGGTGGCGACCTGCGCGATCTCGCGCAGCCTGGCCAGCGTCCTCCTGCGCTCGCCGTGGCTCACGGTTGCGGTGTCCTAGTCGGCGCTGGGCGCCGGAGGCGGGGTTGCCCCCGAGGCCTCCTCGAGCAGCCGGATGCGGTGCTCCAGCTCGGCGAGGCGCTGGTCGACGTCCGCGATGTCATCGCGCTGGGCGATGCCCAGCTCGCGCAGCAGGCCGTGGACCCCGCCCTCGATCTTCCCGACGATGCCCTGGCCCTCCCCGCTGTTGCGAACGCGCGCCATGAGGCCGTCGACGGTGAGGCGCCCCTCCTCGTCGGTCATCTGCCCGCGGCGCACGAGGTCGTCCACGATCGCCTGCGCGCGGTCCCGGGTGAGGGATGCCGCCCCCACTGCGACGAAGATCGCCTGCTCTACGGCTTCGCGTGGGCTGATCATGAGCGCCTCCTCTTCCTCACCTGTCCGTGCCTGCGCTCGCGCTTGGGCGGCGGCGCCGAGGGCCCGGAGGGCCCGGGTACATCATCGCCCTCCGGAGCGCTCTTCGCCTCGGACCCGGTTGCGGGCTCGCCCGAAGGCGCAGGGCCCGGCTCGGGCTCGGCGGCGGCGATCTCCACCTCGACGTCGGCTTCGGCATCCGGCTCGGCCGCCACATCCGGCTCGGGCGCGGCATCCGGCTCGTCGTCGCGCATGAGCGATGGCACGGCGGCATCGTCCTCCAGAGCGGCCTCGGCACGCGCGAGCACGGCCATGTCGGCCACGTCGGAGTCGTACGCGGCTGCCTGCTCGCGCGCCGCACGCTTGCTGGCCTTCCTGGCGCGCTTGCGCCCCTCGGGCTGGTGCTCCTTCCAGATGGCCGCAAGGGGCGCGGCGATGAGGATGGACGAGACGCCTCCGGCGAGGAGTCCGATGAGCAGCGCGAACGAGAAGTCGCGCAGCGTCTCGCCGCCGAACAGGAACAGCATGAGCACGGGGAACACGGCGGTGAGGCCGGTGATGACGGACCTCGTGAGGGTCTCATGCACGGACCGGTTGACGACGTCCTTGTAGCGCGCGTTCCTCATGAGGGGCGCGTTCTCGCGAATGCGGTCGAACACCACCACCACGTCGTACAGCGAGTACCCGAGGATCGTGAGCAGAGCCGCAACGGTGGCGCTGGTCACCTCGAACCCGACGATCGCGTAGATGGAGAGCGCCAGCCAGGTGTCGTGGACCACCGACAACAGGGCCGGCAGCGCAAGCCGGTACTCGAACCGGATCGTCAGGTAGACGATGATCACGAGGAACGACAGCAGGATCGCCCAGCCGGCGCGTTCCACCACCTGCCGGCCGAAGGTCGGGCCCACGGTCTCGACCAGGTACGCGCGCTCGTCGATCTGGCCGATCCTCGACTCCAGGTCGCGCTTCAGCTGGTTCAGCTGGGGCGGCTGCAGGGTCTCGGTCTGGATCTGGAACCCCGCCTGCCCGGTGGCGGCGTCGGTGGTGGCCTGGATCTTGGCGTTCGGGAAGCCCTCGTCGGTGAGCACCTCGCGGATCGACCCCTCGGTGGCGTTGCCCGACTGGAACACCACCTCCACCCGGGTGCCGCTGTTGAAGTCGAGGCCGAGGTTCAGGCCCTTGATGCCGATGAACGCCGAACCGATGGCGAGGGGCACGAACGAGATGGCCAGCCACATGCGCCACTTGCCGACGAAGTCGAACTTCCATCGCGGCTCGCGGGCGGTGAGGCCCATCAGCTTGTCGTTCTGGAAGACCTTGGTGCCGGCCATCATCTCGATGACCACGCGCGTCACGACGACGGCGGTGAACAGTGAGATGAGCACGCCCACCATCAGCGTGAAGGCGAAGCCCTTGGGACCCGCCGTGCTGAACAGGAAGAGGATCGCCGCCGTCAGGAACGTGACGACGTTCGCGTCGATGATGGCGCTGATGCCCTTCGAGTACCCGGTGAGCACCGCCGACTTGGCGTTCCTGCCCGCCCGGGCTTCTTCCCGTATTCGTTCGAAGATCACCACGTTCGCGTCGGCCGCGACGCCGATGGTGAGGATGGCGCCCGCGATGCCCGGCAGCGTCAGGGTGATCGGCACCAGCACGGCCACCGCGAGGTAGAACAGCGCGTAGATGATGAGTGCGCCGGCCGCGATGACGCCGAGCAGGCGGTAGTAGAGGATCAGGAAGAGGATGACCACGATGAGGCCCGCGAGGGCCGCGATGAGGCCCTGTCGCAGGGACTCCTCGCCCAGCGTGGCCGAGACCTGCTTCTGGCTGATGACGTCGAGCCTGATCGGGATGGCGCCCGAGTTCAGCTGGTCGGCGAGGGTGCGGGCGGAGTCGGTGGTGAAGTTGCCCGAGATCTGCGCGCCGTTGTTGCCGCTGATGCCGTTGGGGTACTGCCTGAAGTCGACCGTGGGGTTGCTGATGATGCGGCCGTCGAGGACGATGGCGAAGCTCTGCAGCTCCTGGCGCAGGGCGCCGCGCTGCGCCAGGTCGCGCGTGACGTCCTGGAACGCCTGAGCGCCCTGGTCGGTGAACTGCATGGTGACGATGGGCTCCTGGTTGCCCCCCTGCGAGCCCGAGTCGAAGCTCTGCGCCGACGACGTGATGTCCTTGCCGGTGAGCGCGGGCTTGTCCTGCATGAGCACGTAGACCGTGCGCGAGGGGCTGTCCTCACGCGTCTCGTCGAGCCTCTGCTGGTCCGAGTAGATCACCAGGCCCTTCGGCACCGTGACCAACTGCATGCCCGCGGGCACCTTGCCGTTGAAGTCGGACAGGAGGCTCGATTTCTCGTAGTCGGGCCCGGCCACCAGATCGTGCGTGGCGTTCTTCTTGAACAGGTAATAGGTGGCCTGTCCCTCCACCGGCGGCCGCGGCGTGGTGCGCTGGGCCCTCTGGGTCATCTTCCAGAGGCTGGGGTCCTGGGCCACGAAGTTGGCCTGGAAGTCGGTGAACACCAGCTGCGCCGGCTTGATGAGGTCTTCCACGACCTGATCGGGTTTCTTCGCGCCCGGCAACGACACCACGATCTGGTCGTCGCCCTGGGTCTGGATCTCGGGCTCCGACACGCCGAAGGCGTCCACGCGGTTGCGGATGACCTCGACCGAACGTTCGATGGCCTCCTTGTTGACCTCCGAATCGCGTGTGGCCTTGCCCTGCAGGATCACCTCGACGCCGCCCTGGAGGTCCAGGCCGAGCACCACGGGCTTCACCGCGACGACCACGACGGACGCGCAGATGAGCCCGATGATCACGAGCAGGAAGAGGAACGAACGGCGGCGGGTGCTCACCGGACGTCCCCGGTCATGCGACTGCGGATGGCGCTGCGCCTACTCGGCGACCGGCTGGGCCGCGCCCGCGGCGCCGGATTCGTCCCCGGTCGCGCGTCGGGCCACGGCCCCCTGCGCGATGCGGATGTCGACGTCCTCGGCGACCTGGAGGATCAGCGTGCCGCCGTCCTCCAGCTCGGACACGATTCCATAGATGCCGGAGGTCGTGACCACCTCGTCCCCGGGCTTCAGGGACTGCGTGAGGGCCTCCACCTCACGGCGACGCTTCTGCTGCGGCCTGATCCCGACGAAATAGATCAGGGCAACGAAGATGATGATGTAGATGGGCAGAAGGACCGCCGACGACATGCGGGATCCGGCCTCCGTGACGGGGTTCAGGACGCGGGCAGGCTAGCAGCGTCTGCAGCGCGACGGGCCGGTCGGGGGGCCGCCGGGCACCGTGGTACGGTGGCCGCCCGTGAGGCCCCTGTCGATCGCGATGGTGACCGAGTACGCCTACCCCGTGCTGGGGGGCGTGAGCGAGCACGTCCACTTCCTCTCCCGCGAACTCGCGCAGCGCGGGCACGACGTCACCATCGTCACCGGCAACATCCACGACGCCGGAGAGGTGGCCGCACTCGACCGCGAGGCGCACCGCGTGCACGGCTATCGCACCACCCGCATCGGTCGCTCCGTGCCGGTGGTGGCCAATGGATCCATCGCCAGGCTCACCGTGGGTCTTGGCATCAAGCACCAGATCGCCGGGGCCATACGCGGCATGGAGGTCGTCCATGCCCAGGGCCTGGCGTCCCCCACCCTGCCGATGGGCGTGCTGCGCGTCTCCACTGCCCCCTGCACGGTCGGCACGTTCCACACCTACTTCGACGAGGGCCACTGGCTCTACGACCGCATCGGGAAGTACGTGCGCAACTCCCTTGCCAGGCTGGATCGCCGCATCGCGGTGTCGGAGGCCTGCATCACCGCCCTGGCCCCCTACTTCCCCGGTGAGTGGGACATCGTGCCCAACGGCATCGACTGCTCGCTGTACCGGCCGCTCCCGGCGGGCGAAGAGCGGCCGCCGGGCCCGCCCCGCATCCTCTTCGTGGGCCGCTTCGACCCGCGCAACGCGCTTGGCGACCTGCTGGAGGCCGCGGCGATCCT
>CAZIQQ010000016.1:21478-27801 GCA_964541555.1 uncultured Bifidobacterium sp.
GCCGCTTCGACCCGCGCAACGCGCTTGGCGACCTGCTGGAGGCCGCGGCGATCCTGAAGGGCGAGGGCAGGGAGTTCACCGTGCAGGTCATCGGCGACGGCCCCGCCCGGCCCGTGTACGAGCGCAAGGCCAGGGCCCTGGGCGTATGGGACCGCATCGAGTGGCTGGGACTGCTGAACGAGGAGCGTCCGCGCTTCTACAGGGAGGCCGACGTCATGGCCGCTCCGTGCGTGCTGGCCTCGTTCGGCGTGGTGCTGCTGGAGGCCCTGGCATCGGGCACCCCCGTGGTGGCCGCCGACAACGTGGGCTTCCGGCAGGTGATCCGGGGTGACGTCCCCGGTCGCTTCGTGCCGCCCCATGACCCTGCCGAGCTTGCCCGGGGCCTTGCAGAGGTGCTCGACGACCCCGTCCGCGCGGAACAGGTGTCGCTGCAGGGGCGCGCGGCCGTGGAGGCCGAATTCGACTGGCCCAGGGTCACCGACCGCATCGAGGAGATCTACTTCGAGGTGCTCGAGTCCAAGCGACCCGGCCGAAGCCCATCACCCGCACACGCAACCACCGGAGGACACCCTTGACCACTCGCACGCGCACCCTGGCGGCCATCGCCGCACTCGGCGCCGCCGGCACGCTGGTGCTGGCCGGCTGCGGCAGTTCGTCGGACACCGCCGCAACCACCGCGGCGGACACCGCAGCCGCGACCGCATCGACCACGGGCACCGCCACCACCGCCTCGAAGGCGATCCCGTGCGTGGGCGCCGAGGAGGCCTGCTCGGCAATGGTGCCCATCGGCGGGGGCGCCAGCAACCAGGCGATCTCCATCGAGCTCACCGGCACGAACATGGGCGAGCCCACCATCGGCGTCGACCCCGAGTACGAGGGCGCCTACGAGATCAGCGACGCCCGCTTCACCACCGGCGGCTCGGTGTACGAGTTCACGCTCAACGCCGTCGAGTCCATCCCGGCCGGCGCCGACCTCGAGATGACCTTCGCGCAGAAGAAGTAGCGATCGCGGGGCGGCCTAGGGCAGCGTGCCCCAGGCCGCCCCGGCGTCGTCGCCGAACAGGGCGTCCTGCGCCGCCGAGACCCGCGGTACATCGAGGCCCAGGTGCACATAGGCACGCGGCGTCGCCACGCGCCCCCGGGGCGTGCGCGCCAGCAGGCCCTGCTGCAGCAGGAACGGCTCGTAGACGTCCTCGATGGTATCCGGGGACTCCCCCACCGCATCGGCCAGCGTGCCCAGCCCCGTGGGCCTGCCGGAGAAGGTCACGGCGAGGTGCGTGAGGATCTTGCGGTCGAGGTCGTCGAGGCCGGCCTCGTCCACCTCGAGCAGGGCCAGCGCACGCTCGGCGACGTCCTGGTCGACTCGGCCCAGCCCCTGCACCTGGGCGACGTCGCGCACGCGGCGCAGGAGGCGGTTGGCGATTCGCGGGGTTCCCCGCGACCGCATGGCGATGGCCCGGGCCCCCTCGGGGGCGACGTCCACGTCGAGCAGCGCCGAGGAGCGCAGGATGATGCGCCCGAGGTCGTCGGGCCCGTAGTAGTCGAGGCGCTGCACCACGCCGAACCGATCGCGCAGCGGCGTGGTGAGCAGGCCGGACCGCGTGGTGGCCCCCACCAGCGTGAACCGCGGCAGGTCAAGGCGCAGGGTGCGCGCCTGGGGGCCCTGCCCCAGAACGACATCCAGCTGGAAGTCCTCCATGGCCGGGTACAGCACCTCTTCCACCGACCGGTTGAGGCGGTGGATCTCGTCGATGAACAGCACGTCTCCGGGCCCGAGGGCGGTGAGGATGGCGGCGAGATCGCCCTTGCGCTCGAGCACGGGGCCGCTGGTGACGGTGATCTCCACGCCCATCTCCGAGGCGAGGATGATCGCCAGGGAGGTCTTGCCCAGGCCCGGGGGCCCGGCCAGCAGCACGTGATCGAGGGCCTCCTCGCGCTGGCGCGCGGCCTCGAGGAAGATGCCCAGCTGCTGACGCACGGAGTCCTGGCCCACGAAGGCGTCGAGCGAGTCGGGGCGAAGCGTGGTGTCGACGCCCCTGTCGTCGGGCGCCTCGTCGGGGTTCGCCAGGCGGTCGTCGTCCATCAGCGTCCCAGCGCGGCGAGGCCATGGCGCACCAGGGCCTCCTCGTCCATGTCGTCGCCCGCCCCGGCCAGCGCCGCATCCACGGCGTCGGGCGCGAAGCCCAGGGCCACGAGGCCCTCACGGGCGCCGCTGCGCGGCGTGGCGGGAAGGGCGGCCACACCCGCGCCACCGGACGCGATGCCCACCCGATCGCGCAACTCCAGGATGACCCTCTCGGCGGTCTTCTTCCCCACCCCGGCCGCCTTGGTCAGGTAGGCGGTCTCGCCACCCCCGATGGCGATTGCCAGGGCCTCGGGGGTGCCGAGACCGCAGATGGCCAGCGCCATGCGCGGTCCCACGCCGTTCACCCCCAGCAGGGCCTCGAAGAGCAGCCGCTCGCGGTCGTCGCCGAAGCCGTAGAGGTCGAGGGCGTCCTCGCGCACCACCAGGTGGGCCTGCAGAAGCACCTCGCTGCCCACGGCGGGCAGCTCGGCGCGCGTGGTGTCGGACACGCGCACGTGCAGGCCCAGCCCCCCCATGCCTATGACGACGCCATCGCCGTCGGCGGCTGCCAGCTGGCCGCGCACGAACCGGATCATGCGGCGGAGGTTATCGCCGCTCCCGGATGCCGATCGCCGCCTGCAGCGGGCCGGCCGACGCATGGCAGATGGCGGCCGCGATGGCATCGGCCGAGTGGTCGGTATCGGCGTCGATCCCGGTGAGCCGTGTGACCATCGCGCGCATCTGGTCCTTGCCGGCGCGCCCGTTGCCGGTGACCGCCTGCTTGATCGCCGTGGGGGTGTACTCGGCAACCGTGAGCCCGGCGTGGGCACAGGCGACGAGCAGGGCCCCGCGGGCGGCGGCCATGCCCATGGCCGCCTTGCTCACCGGGTGCACGAAGAAGGCCTCGATCGCTGCCACGTCGGCGTCGTTCGCGGCGATCACGCCCGCCAGGCCGTCGTGCAGCGCCAGCAGGCGCTCCTCGGTGGGCGTGGACGGACGCGTGCGCAGGGTGCCGTGGTCGAGCACCTCCATGCGGCTTCCCGCGCGGCGCACCACCCCATATCCGGTGTTGGCGAGCCCCGGATCGATCCCCAGCACGATCACGGGGCGCACCGCCTAGCCGGCGACGGCCTCCATGACCTCTTCGGAGATGTCGAAGTTCGCGTAGACGTCCTGGACGTCGTCATTCTCCTCGAGGCTGTCGATGAGGCGGAGCAGCTGACGGGCTTCCTTCTCGCCGGTCTCCACCGTGGTCTTGGGAAGCATGGTGATGTCGGCGGACGCTGCCGCGAACCCGGCACCCTCCAGGGCCGTCCTCACGGATGACAGCTCGACGGGGTCGGTGACCACCTGCCACTGGGAGCCGTCCTCGCTGATGTCCTCCGCCCCGCCCTCGAGCGCGGCGTCCATGAGCGACTCCTCATCCACCCCCTCGCCGTCCACGAGGATGATGCCCTTGCGCTCGAACTGCCACGCGACGCTGCCGGGCGTGCCCAGCTCGGAACCGTTCTTGGTGAAGATGTGGCGCACGTCGCTGGCGGTGCGGTTGCGGTTGTCCGTGAGCGCCACGCAGATGATGGCCACGCCGCCGGGGCCGTAGCCCTCGTAGGTGACGGCCTCGTAGTCCACCGCGCCATCGCCCCCGCCCGTGCCCTTCTGGACCGCGCGCTCGATGTTGTCCTTCGGCATCGAGTTGGCGCGCGCCTTCTCGATTGCGGTGGCCAGCGCCGCGTTGGAGGCGGGATCACCGCCGCCCTCCCGCGCAGCCACCGTGATCGCCCGGGACAACTTCGAGAAGAGCTGGCCGCGCTTGGCGTCGGCGGCGCCCTTCTTGCGCTTGATGGTGGCCCATTTACTGTGACCCGACAACGCTGTCCTCCTTGTGCTCCGTTACCGCCTCCCGGACGCCGTCCACGAACAGCCGATGCAGCCGGCGATCGTCCGTGAGCTCCGGGTGGAATGCCGCGACGATGCGGGTGGCATCGCGCGCGGCGACCGGGTGGCCCCCGTGATCGGCGAGGATCTCGACCGACGGGCCGGACTCCTCGATCCAGGGGGCCCGGATGAAGATACCGCGCATCGGTGGGTCACCGATAGCCCGGACGTCGAGATCGGCCTCGAAGGAATGCACCTGACGGCCGAAGGCGTTGCGCCGTACGACGATGTCCATTCCACCGATGAGCGGCTGCGCGCCGCCGCCGGCGATGCCGCGCGCCAGCATGATCATGCCCGCGCAGGTACCGAACACCGGCATTCCGCCGACGACCCGCGCCCGCACGGCGTCGAGCAGGCCGGACTCGCCGGCCACCAGGCCGAACGTGGTGCTCTCGCCGCCCGGGATCACCAGGCCGTCCAGCCCCTCGAGGTCGGCGGCGTCACGCACCCGCGACGTGCGGGCGCCCACGTCCACCAGTGCGGCCTCGTGCTCGGACACCGCCCCCTGCACGGCCAGCACGCCGATGCGGGGTCGCATGGCGTCGGCCGCGGTCACCAGCCCCGGGTCTGCAGCAGGCCGGCCTCTCCGAGCTCGGCGATCTCGATGCCCGGCATGGCCTCGCGAAGGCCGCGCGACACCCGCGCCACGACAGCCGGGTCGTCCCAGTGAGTGGTGGCCTCCACGATGGCCCGCGCGCGGGCCGGGGGGTCCTCGCTGAGGAAGATCCCGCTGCCCACGAACACGCCCTCCGCGCCCAGGTACATCATCAGCGCGGCGTCGGCCGGGGTGGCGATGCCGCCCGCCGAGAAGTTGACCACCGGCAGGCGCCCGTTCTGCCCGACCCACTCGATCAGCTCGAGCGGGGCGGCCATCTCCTTCGCGATGGCGAAGCGCTCCTCGGCGGTGGCGGTGACCACGCGGCGGATGTCCTGCGTGATCGTCTTCATGTGGCGAACGGCCTCGACCACGTTGCCCGTGCCGGCCTCACCCTTGGTGCGGATCATCGCCGCGCCCTCGGCCACGCGACGCAGGGCCTCGCCCAGGTTCGTGGCGCCGCACACGAACGGCACCGTGAAGGCGCGCTTGTCCACGTGACTGGCCTCATCGGCGGGCGTGAGCACCTCTGACTCATCGATGTAGTCGACCTCGAGGGCCTGCAGCACCTGGGCCTCGACGTGGTGACCGATGCGGCACTTGGCCATCACCGGGATGCTCACGGCATCCTGGATGCCCATGATCATCTCGGGGTCGCTCATGCGCGCCACGCCGCCGGCCTTGCGGATCTCCGCCGGAATGCGCTCGAGCGCCATGACGGCGCAGGCGCCGGCGTCCTCGGCGACCTTGGCCTGCTCGGCGTCGACGACATCCATGATGACGCCGCCCTTGAGCATGCGGGCGAGGCCGGCCTTCACCGCTTCGGTGCCGGTCGAGCCGTTCTTAGCTCCGTTGCCTGCGACGTCGTCGCTCACTCACGCCACTCCTGATCGGGATCGGCCACGAGTGTAGAACGGCTCGGGCGCCGTGGGGGCGCCGTGCAGGGGTGCCCGCGCTAGGCGGGGATAGCCGTCAGGGTCCTGCGGGACACCTGGTGCGCCGAAATCCCGTGGGCCAGCGCCTGCGCAACTGCCACGAACGCGGTCAGGCTGGGCTCGCCGCCGCGCTCCTCGGCGGGGACCACCCGCACCACAGGTGCGCGCGCCGCAGCAGACAGACTGGAATCGACCAGGGCCACAGCCGGGGCGCCCGCTGAGCGGGCCGCCGCCACGGCGTACTCGGCCACGCGGGTCTCCTTGCCGATCGACACGGCGATCAGGCCGCCACCGCGGGCCAGTGCACCGAGCCGCATGCGGATGCGCGGCTCGCCGGAATCCACGACCAGCACCTCCCTGCCGCCCCGCGCGAGGCGATCCTCGAGCAGCGCCAGCACCGGTCGGGCCGCGGAGTCGCCGGCGACCACGATGGGAGCCACCATTGCCAGCGGCGCCACGAGCGGCTGCACGCCCTCGGCGCCCAGCCGGGCGGCGACGTCCTCGAGCGCAAGGCGGTCGGTGTCGAGCACCTGAACCCGCCCCGGCCCTCCCTGCGCACCGACGGCGCGCACGCCCAGGCCCGGCCTGTGCGCCTGGCGCACGGTGCGCTGCAGTTCCGGATAACCCGCGTAGCCCAGGGCCTGCGCGAAGCGCACGACCGTTGCCGGGCTGCAGTGCGCGGCCTGGGCGACTTCATGCGCGGAGACCAGCGGCAGTTCGAGCAGGTGATCGACCAGGTAGCGCGCGAGCGCCTGCTGGGCGGGGCTGAACCGCTCGTAGTCGCGGCGGAGGA
>CAZIQQ010000017.1:0-27240 GCA_964541555.1 uncultured Bifidobacterium sp.
CCGTGGGGGTGTCGCCCGCGGTGCTCCACGCGGCGATCTCCTTGACCGGCTCGAGGTCGGCCCGCTTGCGAGCGCCATCCTTGCCCTCGAATGCGCCATTCGCGGCCATGATCGGCAGCACCTTCGTCACATCGACGTACGCCAGTCCGGTGACCTGGTCGGGCATGCCCTGCGTTGCGGCCTTGAAGCCCGCGTTGGCACCGAGCGACTGCCCGGCCGCGCGCGGGGCGAGCACCGAGGTGACGGCGCCGGCGCCGTTGCCGATGCCGGCAAGGTTGCCCCTCACGCCCCAGGCGATGGAGCGGCCGTCACCCATGGCGATGGACTGGCCCTTCACGGCCCCATCGGCGAACACCGTGGCCTTGCCGACCTTCACCTTGTCGGACCCGAACTGGTTCAGCACCACCGGCACCGACTTCGACAGCGCGGTGAGGCTCTTCGTGGCCTGCGCGCCGTTCGCGACGTCGAGGGCCAGGGCCACGCGGGGCTCCTTGCCGGAGCCGCTGACCACGACGGCGTGCTCACCACCGGTGAGGTTGCGCAGGTCATCTGCGTTCACCCCGAGCAGCAGCGGCAGCTGGCCGGCGAGGGCCTCGATCTGCTTCCGGGTCTCGTCAGAGGCCTCGCCCGAGGCCGCCGAGATGGCGGTCTGCACGGTGTCGGCCAGGCGGTTGAACCCGATGTACGCCACCGCATCGGCCGGGGCCTGGGCGGTGAGCTGGGGCGAGAACGCCTTCTGGTTGGCCATCGGCGGGGCATCCACCAGCACCGCCTTCATGCGCAGGCCGTCGGGCTGCGCGGTCACCGACATGGCGGCGGCGCCCTTGATCTGGCCGCCTGCCAGCGTGCCCACCTGCGGGATGACCTCCTCCGCCGAGTCCCCGACGACGTCGAGGTTCATGTACGCCATCGCGAAGACATCGTCGGGGAGCAGGGCCAGGGCGTTGTTGAAGCGGAAGATGCCCGAAAGCGCTGCCTCGCCACCGGCGGCATGGGCCTCGAGCGCCTTGTTCACCGCGCCCTCGGTGGAGCCGATGATCAGCGACTCCTCGGTGACCGCGCCATACGTGCCCGCGGCGACATCGGCGTACAGCGTCGCGCCGTCGCGGGTGCCGGTCTCCTTCATCCCACCCGGGTTCTTCGCGATGAGGGCCTTGAGCTCGCCCGACTTGCCCGGGGCGATCTGCAGCACGGCCAGCATGGGCGTGTCGGCTGCCTTCGCGGCGGCGCGGCCCGCCGCCGCGGCCGGGTCGGTCAGCGCGCCCTGCACCACCGAGGCGCCGTTCGGCACCTCGACGGCGGCCACCGCGGCAGCGTCGCCGAGGAGCGGCTGGAGGTCCTTCTGCCAGTCGATGCCCTCGTCCGACAGCGACTTCTGCAGCTCGTCACGCATCTCCCCGAAGCCGGGGAACAGCGCACCCAGCTTGGTGAGGTTGGTCCACTGCGGACCGGCGGTGTCGGTGGACACCTGCACGTACAGCGGACTGGATGCGGGGATGTACCCGGCGATCGACGCCGGGGCCGACCCGGCCGATGCGCTTCCGCCGCACCCTGCCAGCACCACGGCGCCTCCCGCGACTCCGGCGGCCGCCAGCGCGACGACCGGGATTACCGTGCGCCGCATGCGCTTCGATGGGGTGGACGTGCTCATGGGCAGAAGACCTCCAGGCGGGTTGACGCCGCTAAAGGTAGAACGCCTCGGTGCCCTCCCTGCCACGAGCCGGTAAAGGCTCGGTTCAGAACCCGCGCGGGTGGGTTACGCCTCGGCCGCGGGCGCACGGCCCATCAACGACCGCAGGCACTCCTCGGGCGACCGCCCGTCGAAGGCCGCCGCAGCCACCTGCTCGGAGATCGGGAGCTCGACGCCGGCGCCCGCCGCGCGGGTGAGCAGGCTGCGCGCGGTGGCCAGGCCCTCCACCACCTGCCCGATCTCCCGTTGGGCCTCGTCGGCGCCCACGCCACGGGCGATCAGCTCGCCGGCGCGTCGGTTACGGCTGTGCCGGCTGGTGCACGTGGCGATGAGGTCACCCATTCCCGCCAGGCCCCGGAACGTGGAGTCGCGTGCCCCCGCGGCCGTGCCCAGGCGGCTCATCTCGGCCAGACCCCGGGTGATGAGCGCGGCCTTCGCGTTGTCGCCGAAGCCCAGGCCGTCGGACATTCCCGCGGCCAGGGCGATGACGTTCTTGGCCGCGCCGCACAGCTCCACGCCCACCAGGTCGTCGTTCACGTACACGCGGAACGCCGGGCCCGACACGGCCTGCTGCACGCGCGCGGACAACCCGGGGTCGCCGCTCACCACGGCAGCCGCCGGCTGGCCCAGGGCGATCTCCTCGGCGTGGTTGGGGCCCGACAGCACGGCGAAGGGCGAATCGGCAGGCAGCACGTCTGCCCACACCTGCGACAGCACGCGCCCGGTGCCGGGCTCGAGCCCCTTCGTGAGCGACAGCACGCCCGCGCCCCGGGGCAGCCGGGCCGCGATGGCGGCCGCATCGTCGGCCACGGCCCGACTGGGCATGGCGATGACCACCAGCGATGCGCCGTCGAGGGCCGAGGGGTCGGCCACGTGGGTCACGTGGATGTCGTCGGGCAGCACGACCTCGCCCAGGTGGATGCGGTCGTGGCGCGTCTCGCGCAGCACGGCGGCCTGCCCGGCCGTGTGGCAGGCCAGGGTCACGCGCGATCCCGCAAGCGAGGCCACGCGCGCGAAGGTGCAGCCCCAGGCGCCCGCGCCCAGCACCGCCAGATGGCTCACCGGCGGCTCCTGACCTCGATGTCCACCGGCACACCGGCCATGTCGAAGCGGTCGCGCAGGCGGTTCTCGAGCCAGAACCCGTAGTCGCGGGTCATCAGCGACCGGTCGTTGACCTCGAGCCGGAAGATGGGCGGGCCCACGCCTGTCTGAACCAGGAACCTCATCGAGAGGCGGCGCTTGCCCTTGCGCGGCCCGGGGCGCTCCTCGGCCAGCTCGCGCAGCGCGCTGTTGAGGTCGTTGGTCGAGAGCCGGGTGCGACTCTTCTCGAACAGGCGCAGGGCGGCGGGAATCACGCGATCAAGCCCCTCCCCCGTGACCGCCGAGCAGGCGATGATGGGCGGGTGCTGGCGGCTCTTGCGCCGCACGCGGCCGGCCAGGTCGGTGAGGTCGGGCTTCGCCAGGTCCCACTTGTTGAGCACGAGCAGGGTGGCGCAGTGGTTCTGCGCGGCCTGGTCGCAGGCCGCGAGATCTGCCTCGGTGATGCCCTCGGTGGCGTCGGCCACCACGATGGCCACGTCGGACCTCTCGGCCGACTCCAGCGCACGCTGCTGGCTGTACACCTCCACCCGCTCGCGCATGCGACCACGGCGGCGCAGGCCCGCGGTGTCGATGAGCACGATCTCCTGGCCGTCCCACTCGATGATGGTGTCCACCGGGTCGCGGGTGGTGCCGGGCATGTCCTGCACGATCATGCGCTCCTCGCCCAGCAGCGCGTTGAGGATGGAGCTCTTGCCCACGTTCGGGCGGCCCATGATGCAGAAGGCCGGCAGGCGCTCGAGCGAGTCGTCCTCGACCGCCTCGACCTCGGGCAGGCTCTCGACCAGCAGGTCGAGGAAGTCGCCGATGTTGCGGCCGTGCAGCGCCGACACCGTGACCACCTCGCCGAGGCCCAGGCCCCAGAGATCCTGCGCGCGGATCTCGGAGTCGGCGTTGTCGCACTTGTTGGCCACGATGATGACCGGGCGGTGCGACCGGCGCAGGCGCTCGGCCACCTCGAGGTCGCCCGGGGTGGCCCCCACCGCGGCGTCCACCACGAACAGGATGAGGTCTGCCTCGTCGATGGCGCGCACGGCCTGCGCCGAGATGTCGCGTGCCATCGTCGACTCGTCGGCGTCGTCGATGCCGCCCGTGTCGAGGATCTGGAACTGGCGGCCGTTCCACTCGGCGCCGCCCTGGCGGCGGTCGCGCGTGGCGCCCGGCTTGGAGTCGACCACGGCCTCACGACGCCCCGTGAGGCGGTTGAACAGCGTCGACTTGCCCACGTTCGGGTAACCCACCACCGCGACCACGGGCTGCCCCTGCGCCACGGTGCTGCCTCGCGCGGCGTGCCGCTCGCGGCCGCGCGGCCGGTCGGGCATGCCCGGTCGCGACGCCTTGGGGCGTCCTCCGGCTGCGGGCTCGTCGCTCATTCGTCCTCCATCGTTGCGAGGAGGGTAGGCGCATCCTGCTCGGGCCCCCCGATCTCGGGGAGCAGCTCGGCGATGGCGGCCATCATGCGCAGCGCCAGCTCGCCTGCGCGCTCGCTGCGGGATCCCTCCAGGCCATCCTTCGACACCGGCGGGCCGAAGATGACCCGCGAAGGCCCGTGCTTGCGCTGGATGCCCCAGATGGCCGCCGGGATGACCGTGACGTCGTCGGGCAGTCCAAGTGACGCCGCCCCCGGGTACGGGTTGCGCAGCAGCTCATCGCGCGACCGCGTGCCCTCGGGGAAGATGATGACGCACTCGCCCCGGGCCAGCAGCCCCTTGGCGATGCGCATGGCCGTGCGGTCGGCCCCTCCCCTCCTGATCGGGAAGGCTCCGAGCGTGCCGATGAGCACGCGCTGGGCCCTGCTGGCGAACAGCTCGGACTTGGCCATGTAGAAGGACTTGCGCGGGATGGCCGACCACCCGACCAGGAACGGGTCGTTGTTGGTCATGTGGTTCGACACGATGAGCACGCCCCCGCGCCGGGGGATGTGCTCCTTCCCGCGCACCTTCCTGGCCCGGTACCACGTGCGGAAGTACACCGAGCACAGGTTGCGGCCGATCCACCACCACCATGACGTGATGTGGACGTCGTCGGCCGACTCAGGGGCTCCCAGGCGGTCGCGCTTCGCGGGCTGGTCGGTCATGCCGCCACCTCGCGGGCCATGCCGGCGATCCGCGCCACCACGGCGTCGATGCCGATGCCCGTGGTGTCCACCACCGTGGCGCCGTCCGCCACCACCAGGGGGCTGGCCGCGCGCGATGAATCGGCGTGGTCACGCCGCTCGACGTCGTCGCGGATGGCCCGCAGGTCGACCACCTCGCCGCGCGCCACGAGCTCCGCATGGCGGCGGCGCGCGCGCTCGTCCACCGAGGCGGTGAGAAACACCTTCACCTCGGCCCCCGGGAACACCACGCTGCCGATGTCGCGGCCATCGCACACCCAGTCGCCGCGCTCCATCACCTGGCGCTGGCGCGCGACCATCTCGTGGCGCACCTCGGGATGCGCCGCCACCTCGGACACCGCGCCGGTCACATCTGCCTCGCGGATCGCGGCGGTGACGTCGTCGCCCCGGATGATCACCCGCACGCCGGCGGGACCGTTCTCGAGGTGCACGGGGTGCTCGCGGGCCAGTTCCGCCAGCGCGGGGCCGTCGGCCGTGGGCACGCCTGTGCGCAGCGCCACCAGCGTGAGCGCGCGGTACATGGCGCCGGTGTCGAGGTAGCCGATGCCCAGGGCCTGCGCCACTGCCCGCGCCACGGTGCTCTTCCCCGCCCCTGCGGGGCCGTCGATGGCGACGATCACGCGGTCACCGCGCCCAGCGACACCAGGTCGTCGGTGAAGCCGGGGTACGACACCGCCGCGGCCTCCATGCCGTGCACGGTGACCCCCGACTGGCTGGCGATGCCGGCCAGCGCGCCCAGCATCGCGAGGCGGTGGTCGCCGTGCGAGTGCACCTCTCCCCCGCCTATCGACATCTGGCCGCGCACGACGAAGCCGTCGTCCAGTTCCTCGGCGTCGGCTCCCACGGCCCGCAGCAGTTCGACCACCGTGCGGATGCGGTCGCTCTCCTTCACGCGCAGCTCACCCGCCCCCCTCACCACGGTGGTACCCGCGGCCAGGGCACCGAGCAGGCCGATGAGGGGGATCTCGTCGACCATCGAGGGCACCTCGTCGGCCGTGACCTCCGTGGCGTGCAGCATCGACGTGCGGCGTGCCAGCACGTCGCCCGCGGGCTCGCCCGCGACGTCGGGCCCGAGCTCCACCTGAACGTCTGCCCCCATGCGCTGCAGCACGGCCAGCAGGCCGGTGCGCCCGGGGTTCAGGTTGACGCCGGTCACGCGCACGCCCGGGTCGCCCCGCAGCACGCCGGCGACGATGGCGAAGGCCGCCGACGAGAAGTCGCCCGGAACGCGCACGTCGGGCAGCGCGAGCCCCTGCACCGGCCCGGCCACGCCCACCATGCCATCGCGCTCCATCACATCAACGCCCGCGGCGCGCAGCATGCGCTCGGTGTGGTCGCGCGACGGCACGGGCTCGCGCACCCAGGTCTCGCCGGTGGCGTTCAGGCCCGCCAGCAGCACGCAGCTCTTCACCTGGGCGCTTGCGATGGGAAGCTCGTGCACCATCCCGTGCAAGGGCAGCCCCGGGCGCACCGCGAGCGGCGGGGTGCCACCCTCGGCGGGCACCACGGCGGCGCCCATGGCCACGAGCGGGTCGGCGATGCGCGCCATGGGCCTGCTGCGCAGGGAGTCGTCGCCGTCGAGCACCGTGACCTCGCCGGGCGGCTGGCCCACGATGATCCCCGACACCAGGCGCATGAGCGTGCCGGCGTTCATGCAGTCGATGACCGGCGGCGGGGTGAGCCCGCGCACGCCCCGGCCCGTCACCACCACCCTCCCCGACCTGATGTCACCATCCACGCCCGCGCCCATCAGCCTGACGGCACCGAGCGTGGCCTCGGTGTCCTCGGACACCAGGGGGTTGTCCACCACGACTGCACGATCGGAGATGGCCCCGAGCAGGAAGGCCCTGTGGGTTATCGACTTGTCCGGGGGCACGGCGACCGTGCCCGCGACGGCGCTGGCCGGGCGGAAGGTGAGGCTGGTCATCGGGGCGGAATCCTAGGGGTCCGGCGAGGGCGCTACCCTCGGCCGCCCGTGAGCGCCATGCCGCACCTTCCCGTAGACCCGGTGGCCGACCTGGCCCACGTGGTCGCGCGGGCCGAGTCGGGCGGGCATCTCGAGCCCGACGACGCCGCCACGGCCGACCGGTTGCTGCAGGTGCTGCGCGACGACTGGCGCGACCTGGGTGGCGAGCCGCGGGCCGCCCTGGGGCGCATCGCCGCGCCCCTGCGGGCCCGGCGCGACGCGCTGGACGCCCCGGTGCAGCCCCGCGGCGGGCAGCCACGCCCCCTGCGCGATGTGCTGGCGCAGATGGGCGTAACGGCACTCCGCCCCGGTCAGGACCGGCCCATACTCGCGGCGCTGGCAGGGGCCGACTCGCTGGTGGTCATGCCCACCGGGTCGGGCAAGTCTCTGTGCTTCCAGGCGCCCGCCTTCGCATCGGGCGGGCTGACGGTGGTGGTGAGCCCCCTCATAGCGCTCATCCAGGACCAGCACGACCGCCTGGCGGCCGCGGGCCTGCCCGTTGCCATGGTGACCAGCCTGCAGTCGGGCCGCGAGATGCACGACGCCATCGGGCGCATCGAGCGGCGCGAGGTGCGCCTGGTGCTGTGCGCGCCCGAGCGCTTCGCGCACGAGGCCTTCACGCGGGCGGTGCAGGCGAACCCCGTGGACCTGCTGGCCATCGACGAAGCCCACTGCGTGTCGGACTGGGGCCACGACTTCCGCCCCGAGTACCTGCAGTTGGCGCGTCTGCGGCAGGTGCTGGCGCCACGTTCGGTCATGGCCCTTACCGCCACCGCCACGCCCGAGGTGTCCGACGAGATCATCCGGCGCCTCGACCTGCGCGACCCGGTGACGGTGCGCACCGGGTTCGACCGCCCCAACCTGTCGTTCGACGTCGTGAGGCTGGACGGCCGCGGCGCGGTAGCCCGTAAGTGGGCCATGCTCGAGGCCGGCCTCTCGGCACCCGGGGGCACGCCGGCCATCGTGTACTGCGGAACACGCAAGGCCACCGAGGAGGTTGCCGAGGGCCTCGCGGCCCGTGGGTTCAAGGCCGTGGGCTACCACGCGGGCATGCCCGACGACGAGCGCATGAGCAGCCAGGACGCCTTCATGTCGGGCAGGGCCGACGTCATCGCCGCCACCAACGCGTTCGGCATGGGCATCGACCGGTCCGACGTGCGCGGGGTCTGGCACTGGTCGATCCCCACATCGCTCGAGGGCTACTACCAGGAGGCCGGGCGGGCGGGACGCGACGGGCTGCCCGGACGCGCGGTGCTGCTGGCCATGCGGGCCGACCTGGGCAGGCTCATCCGGTTCGCCAACCAGCACCACGGCGACGGCGCGGATGCGCGCACCGCGCGTGACAGGGCCTGGAGCGCCTACAGGGCGATCAATGCGTACATCGAGGATCCGGCATGCCGCCGCACGGCGATACTGGCGCACTTCGGCGACCCCGCCGCCGGGGCGCCGCAGGGGCGCTGCTGCGACGTGTGCGACCCCATGCCCGACGAGCTGGTGGCGGTGTCTGGCAGCCCGGCCAGGCGGTCAGCCGCACCCACCCCCGTCGAAGACATCGAGATGGCACCCGACGACGAGGCCCTGTTCGCGCGCCTGCGCGAGTGGCGGCAGGGCCGGGCCGACGGCAAGCCCGCCTACACGGTGTGCGCCGATGCCGCGCTGAAGGTGATCGCCGTTCGCAGGCCGATGTCGGAGTCTGCGCTGCTCGATGTGAAGGGCGTGGGCCCCGCGTTCGTGGAGCGCCACTCAGCCAGCCTGTTCGACGTGCTGCAGCAGGCCGCATGACGGCCTTCGAGGTGCGCGAGGGCGGGGTGATGCTCCACGGGGACGACGACGGCGATGGCCCGCCCGTGCTGCTGCTGCACGGGCTCTCGGCCACCCGCCGGTACGTGCTGCACGGATCGAACGCGCTGCAGCGCGACGGCTTTCGCCTGATCGCCTACGACTCGCGGGGGCACGGGCAGTCCACCCCCGCGGCGTCCCCCACCGACTACCGCTACGACCAGCTGGTGACCGATGCCGTGGCGGTGCTGGACGACCGCGGGGTTGATCGTGCGGCCGTCATCGGCATGTCGATGGGCGCCGCGGTGGGCGCGGCACTGGCGCTTTCGCACCCGCAGCGGGTGCGCGCCCTGGTGGCCATAACGCCGGCACACCTGGGAACCCCCACGCGCGACCCGGATCGCTGGGCGCGCCTGGCCGAGGGCCTCGAGACCGGCGGGCCCGAGGGGTTCGTGCAGGCCTACGGCGATCCGGGTGTCGACCGGAAGAGCCTCGACCTCATCCGCACGGTCATGCGCCAGCGCATGGCGCGGCACGGTAACCCGCTGGCCGTCGCCCACGCGCTGCGCGCCACCCCGATGGGCGCCGCCTTCGACGGCGAGCAGGCCCTTTCGGGCATCGCCTGCCCCACGCTGGTCATCGGCAGCCGCGACCGGCTGGACCCCGAGCATCCCCTGGCCATCGCGGAGCGCTGGGCCGACCTCATCCCCGGCGCGACATTCACGGTGGAGGACGCCAGCCAGAGCCCACTGGCCTGGCGAGGCGGATCGCTCAGCCGCGAGATCGCTGCCTTCCTGGTGCCCCTGCCCGGCTGAGCCACCCAGCGCCGGCGCGCCGGCGCCTACTTGGTGCCGAGCACCACCCTGCCGAGCGTCCACGACCCGGTGTCATCGGTGACTGTCACCGACAGGACCGCCGGGAAGCCCGGCTGCTCCCCGGACCTGGTGACATCCACCGGGGTGAGCTGGGCATCGGGCGCTGCTCCATTGCCGAGCCGGCCATAGTTGCCCCGACCCCAGCACTTGACGCCCCCGGAGGTGGTGACGACACAGGAGTGGTACCCGCCCGAGGCAACCTGGGTGATGCCTGAGAGGGCGGTGCCACCCGGGCCCTGCCCTGTGGACACCACAGCCACCGGCGTGCTCTGCGGGGTGGAATCCGTGCCGTTGCCCAACTGGCCATAGGTGCCATCCCCCCAGCACTTGACGCCCCCGATGGAGGTGAGCGCACAGGCGTAGTAATCGCCTGCGGCGATCTCGGTGACACCTCCGAGTGGGGCGCCATCGCAGGTCCCGGGGGTCGTGGCGGTCACGCACACATCCACCGGCGTGCTCCGATAGCTGGTCGCGCCATCACCGAGCTGGCCATAGTCACCCCGCCCCCAGCACTTGACGCCACCAGAGGTGGTGAGCGCGCAGGTGTAGGAGAGGCCTGCCGAGATCCGGGCAACACCCGATAGGGGCGCGGCCCCGCCTGCGGCAAGGACATCCACCGGAGCCGGGACACCATCGCCCCAGCACTTGACGCCACCATCGGTGGTGAGCGCGCAGGTCGCATCGTAACCCGCGGTCACCTGGGTGATGCCTGAGAGCGGGGAGCCGCCGAAGCTCTGCCCAGTGGCGAGCACATCCACCGGGGTGGTCTGGTTGGACGTTGCGTCATTGCCGAGCTGGCGCCTCTCGCCCCACCCCCAGCACTTGACGCCCCCGGAGGTGGTGAGGGCGCAGGTGTGGTGCGTGCCTGTGCTGATCTGGGTGATGCCCGTGAGGGCGGTGCCACCCGGCCCCTGCCCTGTGGCAACCACATCCACCGGGGTGCTCTGGTTGAACGTTGCGCCATTGCCGAGCTGGCCATAGGCGCCATACCCCCAGCACTTGACGCGCCCGGAGGTGGTGAGCGCACAGGTGTGGACGGCACCTGCGGCGATCTGGGTGACGTTTGAAAGGGTCCCGCTTCCGCCGGTGGCAAACACATCCACCGGGGTGCTCTGGTCGGACGTATCGCCGTTGCCGAGCGCCCCATCCCCGCCATACCCCCAGCACTTGACGCCCCCGGAACTGGTGAGCGCACAGGTGTGGTTGCCGCCTGAAGTGATCTGGGTGGCCTTGAAGTTCCACGCGGATGCCGCAGGGCCGGTAAATCGGCCTGTCGCCTGATCGAATGTGACGCTGGCGGGCAGTGGGCCTGACACCGAGAACTGCCTCGTGGCGTTCGTGCTCGTCACCGCCGGCGCGATCTGCTGGGCCTCCTGGCCCATGGTGAACAACCTGTTCGGGTACGAGAACCAGGGCTTCGCCGCCTCGTTCATGTACACCGACGCGCTCGTGCTACCTGTGGCGTCGGTAGCGGTGACGGTCAGGGCTGCCGGAAACCCGCCCTGGGGCCCTGCGCCGACCACATCCACTGCAGTCAACTGGTTGACGAAGGCGCCGTTGCCAAGCCGACCGTCGTTCCCGTGCCCCCCCCAGCACGCGACGCGGCCCTGCATGGTGACGCTGCAGGCATGGCCCCAGCCCATACCGACTTGCGTGACCCCGGAAAGCGGTCCGGCGGCACCCGCGCCGAGCACGTCCACCGGGGTGGTCTGATCAGACTCGGCTCCGTTGCCGAGCCTTCCGGCAACGCCCGACCCCCAGCACTGGAGGCCACGGGACGTCGTGATCGCGCATGTGTGGATACCCCCAGCGGCGATCCCGGTTATGCCGGAAAGGCTGCCGCTGCCGCCCGCCCCGAGCACACCGACCGGGGTGCTCTGGGAAATTGGGGTTGCTCCGTTGCCGAGTTGGCCCCACCTACCCATCCCCCAGCACGTGACACCCCCGGGCGTGGTGAGCGCACACGTGTGATACCCGCCTGCGGCGATCTGCGTGATGCCGGACAGCGTCCCGGTGCCGCCCGTGGCAACGACATGCACCGGGGTGGGCTGGACAACGGGGGTTGAGCCGTTGCCGAGCTGGCCATCGTCGCCCGTCCCCCAGCACGCGACACCACCGGAAGTGGTGAGCGCACAGGCGTGGTTACGTCCTGTCGTGATCTGCGTGATGCCGGAGAGGGCGGTGCCACCCTGGCCCTGACCTGCGGCGACCACATCCACCGGGGTGCTCTGGTTGGACGTTGCGCCATTGCCGAGCCGGCCATTGGCGCCATACCCCCAGCACTTGACGCCGCCTTGGGTGGTGAGTGCGCATGTCAGGCCGACCCCCGCAGCGATCTGAGTGATGCCCGAGAGGGCAGTACCACCCGGGCCCTGGCCTGTGGCGACCACATCCACCGGGGTGCTCTGGTTGGACGTTGCGCCATTGCCGAGCTGGCCCGTCGCGCCAAACCCCCAGCACTTGACGCCGCCTTGAGTGGTGAGTGCGCAGTTGTGTGCAGAGCCCGCGGCGATCTGCGTGATGCCGGAAAGCGTCCCGGTGCCGCCCGTGGCGACGACATCCACCGGGGTGGCCTGACGGACAGGCGTAGCCCCATTCCCAAGTGTCCCCTCCGGGCCGTATCCCCAGCACTTGACGCCCCCCGAGGTGGTGAGCGCACAGGTGTGTGAGTCGCCGGCGGCGATCTGGGTGGCCCGGAAGTTCCAGGCCGACGCCGCAGGGCCGGTGAAGGTGCCGGTTGCCTGGTCGAAGGCGACTCCGGTGGGCAGGGTTCCCGAAACGGAGAACTGCGTCGTGCCGAAGCCGCCGGTGATGGTCGGCGAAAGCACGGTGCCCGCCGATCCGGTGATGAACCGCTGGGTGAGGTAGCTGACGCTGAGCGGATTGGGCCGCGCAGGCGTGGGGGTCGCGGGCGTGGGGGTCGCGGGCGTGGGTGCCGCCGGCGCGAGTGCTGCGGCAACCACCTTGGCGCCGGAGCACTTCCAGGCGGACTTCATTCCCTTCGCCTTCACGCACGCGCGCACGCTCGAGCCCTTGAGCCCAGCGGTGGGAACCAAGGTGGCCTTGCTCGCCCGAGCGATGGCCACCCACCTGGTCACCGTCTTCTTCCTGACGGTCACCTTCTTCCGGGTCTGCCACTGGAAGACGTAGGTGGTGCCCTTTGCCGCAGACGTCGCCACCTTCGCGGTGAGGGTGCCGCCTACGTGGGCAGTGCCCATGACCACCGGCGCGCGAAACGCGGGTGCGGCCTGAAGGGCCACTGGCAGGGCAAGGGCTGCCAGCAGTGGTGCCACCAGAAGCCGGGCGATCGAGGGGGGCCTTCGCACGCTCGCTTTTGTATCAGCGCCGGCGGCGGGCGCGCCCCCGCCCGGGTGCCGCACCACGCCACGCGCTGAACGACGCCACGCTGCCGGGGCCCGGGCGCTTGAGCCAGGGCCAGGGGTGCACCTGCACGGGCCCGATGGCCGCAGCCCGCGTGCGCCACCCGGGAACGGGCGTGTAGGTGGCCGCCAGCGGCCTGCCGGAGAGCACGGCCACCGGGTCACCGCGGTGCACCTCCACCGGCCGCCGTGTGGCGAGATCGGACAGGCACTCGGCGATGAAGATGAGGCGCTTCGGCGCAGGCCGCAGCCGCCGCAGATAGCCCTCATCGAACACGAACACCGCCGGCAGGCCGGGGTGGGCGGCGAGCGCCGGGTCGTCATCGCCCAGCGACTCCGCGGTGATCCACACGGTCGCGGGCTCGCCGTGCCCCTCGGGCGCGGACGGCCCCGCGGTGGCGCCGGGGTCGGGGTCCGCCTTCAGGCGCGGGTCGGGGTCGAGGCGCACGGGAACGTCGTCGGCGGGCCAGCGTTCGATCGGGCACGCGTGCCGGAGGGCGCAGCCGTCGCAGATGCCGGGCGCACGGCGTTCCACCTGCCCACGGGCGAATCCGTACCGCTTGCCGGTGGCCGTGCCGGCCGTCCACTGCCAGCCCACGGCATTGGCGGCGCGGGATCCATCGAGCAGGCGCCTGCGCATCCAGAGTTCGCCGCGATCCCACGCCGCGCCATGCCGCACGGCCCAGTGAGACGCCAGCCACATGCGGGTCTGGTTGACCATCCAGCCATCGTCCTCGAGCTCGCCCACCACGAGATCGATGCAGGCCATCTGGCGGTCGATCACTTGGTGGAGTGACGACCCGCGGTCCGGGGCCGGCGATGCGCGCAGCGGGCGCCCGATGCCACTGCCCAACCGGGCGTACAGATGCCGCGCGTACTCCTGCCACATCAGCTCGTCACGGAACTTCTCGACGTCCCGGGCCGGACCGCCCTCCACGTGCTTCCAGGCGCGCGGCAGGGTGATGAGCCCGTGGCGGATCCAGGGCGAGAGCCCCGAGGCGCCCCGCGCGCCCGGGGGCCACACCTCGTTGCGCCGCGAGGCGTAACCGCGCACGTCGAAGCCGTCGAGCGCGACGTCGGCCGCGGTCTGGCCACCGCGGAAACGCGTGGACGGCGTGAGCGGGCCTGCGAAGAGGCCGCCCAGGTGCTGCGCCACCCACTGGGCTTCGGCACCCGGTTCGGGCGGGGGCAGGCCGCTCACGGCACCGGCAGCGCGCGCTCGAACACGATGCGGTCCTCACCCGGCCCGAGGAAGCCCTCGACCAGCGGTCCGTCGAAGCCCAGCGCCCGGTGGAACGCGATGGATCCCTCCCGCTGCGGGGCGGCCAGCGCCCGGATGCGCGTGCAGCCACGGCCCATCGCCCGCAGGCCGAACTCGCGGTAGAGCGCGGCCCCCACGCCCTGGCCGCGCAGGGCCGGGTCGACCGCGTGCAGGTGCACGTAGGCCAGGTCGGGCTCGGCCTGGCTCACCAGACCCAGCAGGAAGCCCGCCGGCGATGCGTCGTCGCGCTCGATCCACACGCCGTGCGGCCCCAGTTGGTCGAAGAACAGCCGGTGCAACGTGAGGCCCACCGGATGCCCGAACCAGTCGTCGGCCACCGCGCGCGCGACGTGGAAGTCGGCGGCCCGCAGGGGCCGGGGCGCCCGCAGCCCGTGCATGGGCGTCAGGCGAGCTCGGCGATGCCGACCGGGCACGACACGCCGGTGCCGCCCAGCCCGCAGTAGCCGCCCGGGTTCTTGTGCAGGTACTGCTGGTGGTAGCCCTCGGCGTAGTAGAAGGGCCCCGCCTGGGCGATCTCGGTGGTGATGGGCCCGGCCCCCGCGGCGCCAAGCGCCTGCTGGAACATGTCGCGCGATGCCTCGGCGATCTGCCGCTGGCGGTCGTCGGCCCAGTAGATGGCCGACCGGTACTGGCTGCCCACGTCGTTGCCCTGACGAAGGCCCTGCGTGGGGTCGTGCCCCTCCCAGAATGTCTTCAGCATCTGGGCGTACGAGGTGACCTCGGGGTCGAACACCGCCAGCACCACCTCGGTGTGCCCGGTGCGGCCCGTGCAGACCTCCTCGTACAGCGGGTTGCGCGTGAACCCGCCCGCGTAGCCCACAGCGGTGGTCCACACGCCGGGCAGCTGCCAGAACATGCGCTCGGCGCCCCAGAAGCAGCCCATTCCCACCACAACCTGCTCGTAGCCGTCGGGGAACGGCGGCAGCAGCGGGTTGCCCAGCACCTCGTGCGCCGCGGGCACGCGGATGGTCTCGGTGCGCCCGGGCAGGGCGTCCTGCTCGGACACCATCGCCGCGTTTCCAAAGCCAAAGATGCCCATCGCCCCTCCCCCGTCTGCCGTCACCGGCAAGGTTAGGGCGCGCCCGCGCCGTCACGACGAACTTCGGCGCCGTGCGGGCAGATCGCACGGCAGGGGGCCTCAGCTGACCCGGAAGCCCTTCTCGCGGATGAGGTCCACCGCGCGCGCCACCGCCATGTCACCGGCGATGTCGAGGCTGAGCGTGCCCGAGGGCTCGTCGGCACGGGCCGGGCTGAGGTGCAGGTCCTCGATGTTGATGTGGGCGTGGCCGAGCGCCGTGGCGATCTCGCTGAGCACCCCGGGGCGGTTCGGCACGGCGACGGTGAGGCGCACGACGTCGCCACCCACGGCGTCCTCCTGGGCCAGCAGGCGCTGCCGGCCCTCCGCGGCGCTGCCGAAGAAGCCCTCGAGCCACTCGCGGTCGCCGCTCTCGAGCGCGGCCTCCACCTCGGCCAGGTCGGCCCGGTGGCGACGCGTCTCGGCCAGCACGGCGTCGCGGTTGCTCAGCAGGATGTCGGCCCACAGCACGGGGTTGGCGCCGGCCACGCGCGTGAGATCGCGGAACGACGGCCCTGCCGACCGCAGGGCCTCGCGCCCCTGGGGCGCGGTGGACACCGCCTGCCGCATGAGCACCGATGCCATCACGTGCGGCAGGTGCGACACCAGGGCCATCAGGTGGTCGTGCACCTCGGCATCAACCGCCACGGGCATTGCACCGGTGGCGGCCACCATGCCGTGAACCCTCTCGAGCAGGTCGGGGCGGGTCTCGCCGGTGGGCGTGAGGAACCACGTGGCGCCCTCGAACAGGTCGGCCCTGGCGCCGGCGACGCCGGACCGCTCGCCGCCGGCCACCGGATGGCCGCCGCAGAACCGCTCGCGCTCCGCGGGGCTGAGCGCCGCCAGAACCTCGCTCTTGGCCGACCCGACGTCCGTCACCACGGTGCGGTCGTCTGCGTGGGCCAGCACGTCGCGCACCAGGCCGGGGATCTCCCCCACGGGAGCGCACACCACGACAACCTCGGCACCCGGCACGGCGGCAGCGAGGTCGTCGCACGGCGTGGTGATGGCACCGCGCCCGACGGCTGCGTCCAGCGCGCCCGGCGCCGGATCGACCCCCCGCACCTCGGACGCCGCCCCGCGCTCGCGCAGGGCGAGGCCCAGCGATCCCCCCACGAGCCCGACGCCGATCAGGGCGACCGGGCCGCCCAGCCCGGTCGTGGCCACCTAGACCCCGGCGGCCACGGGCTCGCCGCCCGCCATCACCAGCCCCATCAGGTCGACGACGCGCTTGACGTCCTCCACCCATGCGGCGAATGAGTCGGAGTACAGCGCCTGCGGCCCGTCGCACAGGGCGTGCTCGGGAGACGGGTGCACCTCGACGATGAGGCCGTCGGCCCCCGCTGCCACGGCGGCGCGCGCCATGGGCAGGATGAAGTCGCGGCGGCCCATCGCGTGCGACGGGTCGACGATCACCGGAAGGGCCGACAGGTTCTTGGCCACCGGCACCGCGGAGAGGTCGAGCGTGGAGCGCGTGGCGGTCTCGAACGTGCGGATGCCGCGCTCGCACAGCATGATGCGCTCGTTGCCCTCCTTGGCGATGTACTCGGCCGAGAGCAGCCACTCCTCGATGGTGTTGGCCAGGCCGCGCTTGAGCAGCACGGCCTTGTCGGTGCGGCCGACCTCGCGCATGAGGTCGAAGTTCTGCATGTTGCGGGCACCAATCTGGATGACGTCGGCGACCTCGAGCACGTCGTCGAGCTGGCGCACGTCCATGAGCTCGGTGACGATGGGCAGCCCGGTCTCCTCCTTGGCCTCGGCCAGGATCTCCAGGGCGGGCTTGCCGAGCCCCTGGAAGGTGTACGGCGAGGTACGCGGCTTGTACGCGCCACCGCGCAGCATGGCGGCCCCGGCGGCCTTCACCACGCGGGCGGTGTCGAGGGTCTGCTCGCGGGTCTCCACGGTGCAGGGGCCGGCGATCAGGCAGAACGAACCGCCGCCGGTCTTCACGCCGTCCACAACCACCGGAAGGTCGCCGTGGCGGAACTCGCGCGACACGAGCTTGTAGGGCTTGAGGATGGGCACCACGCGCTCGACGCCGTCCTGGCCGGCCAGGTCGAGCTGGGCGATCATCTCGCGGTCGTCGCCAATGGCGCCGATGACCGTGACGAACTCGCCGCGCGACACGTGGGCCTGGGCCCCGGCGGCGGTCACGCGATCGACGATGGCCTGGATCTGGCCGTCGCTCGCGCCTTCCTTCATCACGATCATCATGGTTGCGGTGAGTCCCCTATGAGTGTTGGTGGATACCTGCGACCGCCGCGAGGGCGGCGAGGAATGCGTCGTTCTCGGACGGCGCCCCGATGGTGACGCGCAGGGTGCCGGGGCACCCCAGGGCGGAGCCATCGCGGACGATGACGCCCCTCTTCAGGAGCGCCTCGTGCAGGACGCGGGCCTCGGAGCCCGGGTCAGGCGGTTGCATGAGGATAAAGTTGCCGTGGCTCGGGGTAAAGGGCACGCCCATCTCGCGCAACGCGGCTGACACGCGATCGCGCTCGGAGATGGCCTCGTCCACGCGGGCCTGGATGGCCGCCGGGTGCCTGAGGCTCTCGAGCGCGGCCACCTGGGCCAGCTGGTTCGTGTTGAAGGGCTGCCGCACGGCATCGAGCGCGCGAATCCACGATTCCGAGCCGATTCCGTAGCCCACCCGCAGGCCGCACAGGCCGAATGCCTTGCTGAAGGTGCGGGTGACCAGCAGGTTGGGGCGCGTGCGCGCAAGCACCGCCACCCGGCCGCGATCGGGCTCGGACACGAAGTCGTAGTAGGCCTCGTCCACCAGCACGGCGAGGTCGTCGGGCAGGAGGTCGAGGAAGCGCTCGATCTCGTCGGCGCTGCGGTACACGCCCGTGGGGTTGTTGGGGTTGCACACGATCACCAGGCGCGTGCGCTCGTCCACGGCCGCGGCCATGGCATCGAGGTCGTGCCCGCCATCGGGCGCCAGCGGCACGGCGATGCCCTCGGCCCCCGCCTCGGCGGCCAGGTGCGGGTACATCGCGAACGATGGATCGGCGTGGATGACCGTGGTGCCGGGGTCGAGCAGTGCCACGCCGGCGTGCACGATGAGCTCGCACGATCCGTTGCCCACCGCAACCTGCCCCCTGTCGACCGCGTGCCTGTCGGCGAGGGCGTCGCGCAGGCTGCGCGCCGCGCCATCGGGGTAGCGGTTGAGCCCCCCCAGGCCTTCGTCGATGACCGCCTTGACCTCGGGCAGGGGCGGGAACGGGCTCTCGTTGGAGGCCAGCTTCACCACCGACTCGAGGCCGTACTCGGCCATGACCTCGGCCATGGTGAGGCCGGGCTCGTAGTGCGGTATGCCCGCGATGCGATCGGAGGTGCGGATGCCCATCGGGCGGCATGATCGCATGCACACGGCGAACCGCGCGCGAGCACCCGCCGGGGCCGACGGTAACCTTGCCCCGGTGCCCGCACTCGATGCCAGCGCGGCCCTCACGCAGGAGGTCGAGATCGACCTCTTCCAGGGGCCCTTCGACCTGCTCCTCACCCTGCTGCTCAGGGACGAGGTGGACATGCTCGAGCTGCCCCTGGCCGACCTCATCGAGGAGTCGGTCACCCCGGGCACGGACGAGCGCTGGGAGATCGACGCCGCCAGCCAGTTGATCCTGCTGCTGGCGGCAATCGCCGACCTCAAGGGCCGGCGCATGCTTGGCGACGACGTCGAGGACGAGCCCGACGTCGACGCCCTGGCCATGCGCGAGGCCCTCATCGCCCGCCTGGTGGCCTACGCGCCGTTCCAGCGGGCCGCGCAGTGGCTGGCAGACCGCCTGCGGGCCGCCGAGGGCCCGCGCTACCGACGCGTGCCGCCGGGCACCGCCGCACCGGTGCCGGTGAAGGACGACCCGGCGCGCCTGCGCGCGGCCATGGACAAGATGGTGGAGGCCCCGCCCGCGCCGTCGCTTGACCACATGGGAGTGCGCAGGCGCCCGCTGCCCGAGCTGCTGGGGCGCCTGCGGGAGTCGATCGCCCGCCTGCGCGAGGTGTCGTTCGACCAGATGGTTGCCGACTGCGATCGCCTGGAGGAGGCCCTCACGCTGCTGGCGGCGCTTGAGCTGGTGCGCCGCGGCGAGGCCGAGCTGCGCCAGGACGCCCCGTTCGGCGACATCATCATCACCGGCACGCGCGCGTGACCGAGCTTGCCCGCACCATCGAGGCGCTGCTGTTCATCGCGCCCGAGCCCCTGGAGGTCACGACCATCCAGGACATCACGGGCGAGCCGCCCAGCGAGATCGCCCGGGCGCTCGAGCAGATCGGCCAGCGGCACGGCGGCGACACCGGGCTCGAGCTGGCCGAGGTGGCCGGGGGCTGGGCCCTTCGCACCCGGGCCGACCTGGCGCCGGCCTGCGACAAGCTGAGGTCGCGCCCGCGGGAAGACCGGCTGTCGCCCGCCGCGCTGGAGACCCTCGCCGTGGTGGCCTACCTCGAGCCGGTGACCCGCCGCGAGATCGGCCGCCTGCGCGGCGTGGACGTCGACAGCACGGTGAGCAGCCTGCTCGACCGCGGGCTCATCGAGGAGGCCGACAGGCCGCAGTCGGGCCCCACCACGTACCGCACCACCACGCTGTTCCTCGAGCGGTTCGGGCTGGCCCGCCGCGGCGACCTGCCCACGCTCGAGCGCTTCGAGCTGACCGGGCCCGAGGCGCAGGCCCTGCGCGCGCGACTGCAGCAGGCAGACCTCATCGCGGAGGCCGAGACCGGCGATGGCTGAGATGCGGGTGCATCGCGCCCTGGCGCAGGCCGGGGTCGCGAGCCGCCGCGCGGCCGAGAAGCTGGTGCAGGAGGGTCGCGTGACGGTGAACGGCGTGGTGGCCACCATCGGGCAGTCGGTGACCGAGACAGACGTGGTGGAGGTCGACGGCCGGCGCGTGCGGGCCGAGCCCATCCGCACCTACATGCTCAACAAGCCCATGGGCGTGGTGTCGACGGCGTCCGACCCCGAGGGCAGGCGCACCGTGCTCGATGGCCTTCCGGACGACGTGCGCCTCTACCCCATCGGCCGGCTCGACATCGACACCACCGGGCTGCTGCTCATCACCAACGACGGCGACCTGGCGCACAGGCTCATGCATCCACGGTCGAAGGTGCCGAAGACCTACGAGGCCCTGGTGGAGGGACGGGTATCGTCCGCGGCCGTGCGCGCGCTCCGCAATGGAATTGACCTCGAGGATGGCCCCACGCAGCCGGCGAAGGTCGAGATACTCGACCGGCAGGCCGCCGGAGGCACGTGGCTGCGCATCGAGATCACCGAGGGCCGCAACCGCCAGGTGCGGCGCATGTGCGAGGCCGTGGGGCATCGCGTGCGCCGCCTGGTGCGCACGCGCTACGGCGGGCTGGGCCTGGGCGGCCTGGACCGCGGCGACCACCGCCTGCTGTCGTCGGCAGAGCTCGTGAAGCTGGAATCCCAGGCGGGGCTGGCCCGATGACCGACCGCCTGCGAGCGATACGCGGCGCCATCACCGTGGCCGGGGACACCCCCGACGAGGTGGTGTCGGCGACGCGGCTGGTGCTGGAGGACATGATCACCAGGAACGGGCTGTCGCCCGACGACATGGTGTCGCTCATATTCACCGCGACATCCGACGTGACCAGCCAGTTCCCGGCGGTGGCCGCGCGCGAGATGGGCCTGACGGGCGTGCCGCTGCTCTGCGCCACCGAGATACCCGTTCCCGGGTCGCTTCCGCTGTGCGTGCGCGTGATGCTGCATGCATACATGCCCGCGGACGCCCCGGTGGCGCATTCGTACCTGCGCGAGGCCGTGCGCCTGCGCGACGACCTGGTGGATGGCGACGCGACGTAGGCGCATCGGGCAGCATCGCGTTACGCCACGCACCGCCCGGTTTTTCCTTACGGCCTAAGCACTCCTAGACTTCAGGGAGTCAGGTCTTCCACTCCCCGAGGTCATCACGATGAACCCCACTACGAAGCTCGTGGCCGCGTCGCTCGCCGGCCTCGCCGGCGCCGTCGCGATCGGCGTTGGCACTGCAGGCGCGTCGCTTCCCATGCCGCCGCCGTGCGCGCCCGGCCAGATGCCCCAGATGGGCCCCGGCGGCATGCCCTCGTGCCTGCCGTCCGGCTTCGGCGGCAATGGCGGCAATGGCGGGGCCGGCGGGTCTGTGCCCGGTGGCGCCGGCGGCAATGGCGGGGCCGGCGGCATCGGCAACGTCGGCGGCAATGGAGGCAATGGCGGAGCCGGCGGCCTGCTCCTGCCCGCTCTCCCCGCGTGCGCGCCCGGCGTGCTGCCGTCGCGCGAGGCCCCCTGCAAGTTCGACCCGACGAGCCTGCCGGAGTGCGCCGAGGGCGTCATGCCGTCGCCCACCGCGCCGTGCAAGCCCCAGGGCCTGAACCCGCAGTTCGACATGGCCCCGCCGGCCGAGGCCACCAAGAAGCTCCTCACGCTCGACGTGGAGGTCGATGGCTCGGGCGAGGAGCCCGGCACCTTCGACGTGACCCTTGTGGCGATCAAGAAGGGCATCGCCAAGGCGGCCCGCGTGCAGATGCAGGAAATGCTCGAGGGTGAGTCGTTCATCATCGACGCCAGGAAGGCGAAGTGCTTCGCCGACAAGAAGTCCGACCCGGACGCCGTGGCCGACAAGGTGTCGTGCAAGGTGCTCAGCGAGGAGACCGACGACGTCGCCACCACGCTCAAGGCCACCGTGGTGACGCGCATGAAGTTCGACGCCGCAACGCGTCAGCCCACCTTCACCGCGACCAAGTTCGTGATCCGCGGCAAGAGCAAGATCTAGGCGCTCACCGCCCGGATCGCAGGTTCCGGCCCGGCGTCAGTCCTCCACCGAGGGCCGGCGCCGGGCCTTTTTCTTGTCGGCGAGCCGCTCGCGCTCGGTGCGGCGCCGGCGCCGCACCCCGGCCCCCGGCCGCGTGGCCACCCGCCGGGGATCCTCGGTGACGGCGTCGATGATGAGCTCGACCAGGCGGTCCACCGCGAGGGCGCGGTTCCTCGCCTGATGCCTTTCGCGGCGGGCGGCGACCCTGAGGCAGTCGTCGGCGGTCAGCCGGGTGGCGAGCCGCTGCCGGATGAGATCACGCTGACGCGCCGACACCGGGATGCGCGCCACGGGCATGCGCACCTCCACCTGGGTGGACACCGCGTTCACGTTCTGGCCCCCGGGGCCGCCCGCGCGCGAGAACGACACGCGTCCATGGCGCTCGATGGCCTCGCGCACGCGGGCCCCGGGCACCGGGCGGGTCATGTGCCCTGATCCTCCCGACGCAGGGCGTCTTTCGCCGCCTTGCCCACGAGGGGAATGGTGGGCGCGCCTGTGGGGGGCTCCTGATACGGCCCGCCCACGAGGGGAACCATTCCCGACAGGTGCCACATGATGCGATCGACGGCCCGGCGGTTTCGCCCTGCACGCGGCGACTCGCGCAGGTCGTCCATGGGGATGGGCTGGCCGAAGCGGATGCGCACGGGGCCCTTCAGCATCTGGGAGTCCCAGATGGCGGCGGGCACCACGGTGACGTCGGGCCGGGTGGCGAAGTAGCCGGCGCCCGGAAACCCCGGGCTCATCTTGCCCGTGCGCGTGACCCCGCCCTCGGGGAAGATGAGCAGGGTCTCCCCGCGGGCCAGCAGATCGCGCCCCGTGCGCACGGACCAGACGTCGGGCGACTGCCGGCGCACCGGGAACCCCCCGATGCGCGACAGCCAGGCATCCAGCAGGCGCGGGCCGAAGAGTTCCTCCTTGCCCATGGTCCACACGGGGCGCGGCAGGGCGGCCACGGCCACCAGGAGGGGGTCGACGAAGGCCACGTGGTTGCAGACGATGAGGGTGGGCCCCTCGGTGGGCAGGTGCTGCTGCCCCGCCACCTTCATGCGCAGGGGGCCATACGACAGCGCCTTGAGCACGCTCTTGCTGGGCACCCATACGGGGCGCGCCACGGTGGGCCTGCGCCGTGGGCGGGTGGGCACGAAGCCGCTCACGCGGGATCGCCCCAGGCATTGGACTGGAGCGCGCGCTGAATCCACATGGTGGTGGCTACAGGCCCATGGCCGCGGTGGCCTCGGCCATCACCGGCCCCGCGATGGCGCGGGCACGCTCTGCGCCCTGCTCGAGGATGGCCTCCAGCTGCGCGGGGTCCTGCATCAACTGCTCGCGGCGCTCGCGGATGGGCCGGATGAGGTTCTTCACCCGCTCGGCCAGGTTGCGCTTGTCGGCAACGCAGCCCAGCGTGGCGCTGGTGCACCCCTCGAAGATCTCGGAGATCTCGGCGTCGCTGGCGCCCATGAACTTCTGCCAGGCGAACACGTTGCAGATCTCCGGGTCGCCGGGGTCGTCCTTCTTGATGCGCTGGGGGTCGGTGACCATGCTCATCACCTGCTTGTCGATCTCGTCGTCCGACGAGGCCAGGGTGATGGCGTTGCCGTAGCTCTTGCTCATCTTGCGGCCGTCCATGCCCAGCAGCAGCGGCGCCTCGGAGATGATGGCCTCGGGCTCCGGGAACACCGGGCCGTAGAGGTGGTTGAAGCGGCGCACGACCTCGCGGGAGAGCTCCAGGTGCGGCAGCTGGTCCTGCCCCACGGGGACGCGCGTGGCCTTGTAGAGGATGATGTCGGCGGTCTGCAGAAGCGGGTAGCCCAGGAACCCGTAGGTCTGCAGGTGCTCGCCCAGTTCGTCGATCTGCCCCTTGTAGGTGGGCACGCGCTCAAGCCACGACAGCGGGGTGATCATGCCCAGCAGCACCGCGAGCTCGGCGTGCTGCGGAACGTCGCTCTGGCGGAAGATGACGCTGCGCTCGGGGTCGACCCCACAGGCCACCCAGTCGGCCACCATCTCGAGGCCGGCGTCGTGGATGCCCTTGACGTCCTCGTACCCGGTGGTGAGCGCGTGCAGATCGACCACCGAGTAGATGCACTCGTAGTCGTCCTGCAGGCGCACCCAGTTGCCCAGGGCTCCGAGGAAGTGGCCGATGTGCAGCTGGCCTGTGGGGCGCATTCCCGAGAACACGCGGGGGCGGGTGGCGGTGGCAGTGGACACGGCGCGGGAGTGTAGCCGTGGGCCGGGGGGATACGCTGCCCGTCGTGCAGCGCGACTCACCTTTCTCCCCCGGGTCGGCCTGGCGCATCGCGTGGCCCATCGCGATGGTGGCCATCGGCATCGCGGCGCTGGTGGTGGCGGCCATGCTGGCCGACTCCATGGGGGCGTCTGACGACGCCGCCACGGCAATCGCCACCTTCGTGGGCAGCGGAATCATCATGGCGGGCGGCATCGTGCTGATGCGCGTGCTGCCCGCCGCCCAGCGCCGCGTGACGCTGGCCACCAAGGGCGGGCGCTGGCCGGGCATCGGCCTGGGCCTAGCGATCGGGCTGGGGTGCGTGTTCGGGTCGGGCCTGGTCATCGTGGCCGGCGGCGAGGTCGACCCCTCGGCCAAGCGGGCGCTGGAGGACCTCGACGTGTCGGTGGGCATCACGTGGTGGCAGATCGCCCTCACCACGTGTGCGCTGGTGATCTTCGCCCCCATCGGCGAGGAGCTCCTGTTCCGGGGCCTCGAGCTGCGGGGGCTGGTGCGGCTGATGCCATTCGCGTGGGCAGCGCCACTGTCGGGGCTGGTGTTCACGGCCGCTCATCTGGACGCCTACCTCGTGTGGCCCAGGGCCGTGGCGCTGGTGCTGGTGGGCTGGGTGCTTGCCTGGCTCTACCGGCGGCGCGGCATGCTGGCGTCGATCATGGCGCACGGAACGGTGAACGCGGTTGCCGCGGTGGCCCTGATCTCCCAGGCGTAAACAGCCGGGCGCCCCGACGCGCAAAGCACGAGGGCGGCCCGAAGGCCGCCCTCGCGGTACTGCATCCCCACCCCGTCGCCTACCCGACCGTGACCTTCACCCTGCGGGTTCCGACCTTGCCGTTCTTGCGCTTCACCTTCACCTGCACCACGTAGGTGCCGGGCTTGTCGGCCACGAGCCTGCCGCCCACCACGCGCAGGCCCCTCGGCAGCGTCTTGACCACGAAGGTGATGGCGGCGCTCGCCGGCAGGTTTACCCTCGCGCCCTTGAGCAGGTCGTTTGCGGCGGCCGGCGTGGAGTTGTCGAGGTTCACCGAGTTGAACCTCTCCCCCACACTGATACCAGGGGCGACCACAACCGGGGCCGGGGCCGGGGCGGGGCTGGGCGTGGGTTCCGGAGTGGGCACGACAGGGGCGGTCACCCGTGCCGTTGCTGCGCTCTCCTGATCAACCGTGAACAACCGGTTGGACCCGGTGACCACCACGCGCAGGTACTTCCCGAGGTCACCTGCCGCCACCGTGTAGCTGTCGGTGCTCGCGCCGTTGCCCGTTGCCGCGCTCCAGGTGAGCCCGTCATCAGAGACCTGCCATTCGAAGTCGTACTCGGCGGCGTTCGTCCACGTGCCACGGGTGGCGGTGAGCACCCCGCCCACCACGGCCGTGCCCGAGATGACCGGGAGGTCCGTGTTGTCGGGCTCGGGCAGGTCAACCTGCGTGGTGGCCCCTGAGAACGCATCGGTTGATCCGTCGCCGTTGACGGCGGTCACCTTCACCCGCAGGTACTTGGCGTCGTCTGCCGGCGCCACGGTGTAGCTGCTGGTGGCAGCACCGTCACCGGTGGCAGCCACCCAGGGCGCGTTGCCGTCGTCAGACACCTGCCACTGGTAGGCGTACCCGTTGTAGCCACCCGGCAGGAACGACCACGTTCCGGGCGATGCGGTGAGCGTCTGGCCCACCTGCACGGTGCCCGTGATGCCGGGCACATCGTTGCCGCCGGCGTTGAACGGAGGCGCGGGCACCGTGACCAGCTCGCTGTACGCAGGCTCCGACCACGTGGATCCGTTGTGCGCGATGACGCGCACCTTCAGGTCCTTGCCGGCGTACGCGGCGGGGATCACGTAGCTGGTGGTGGTTCCGGAGGCACCGGTGGCGGCGGTCCAGGTGCTGCCGTCGTGGTCCTTCACCAGCCAGCGGTAGGTGTAGCGGCCTGGCGAGTTGGTCCACGTGCCGGGCGACGCAGTGAGCGTGTCGCCGGCGGCGGGAGTGCCGCTGATCGTCGGCAGGTCATCGCCGCCTGCGTTCGCCGGCAGCGCCCCCGCGTCGGCCGCAGCGGGAATGACGGAGATGGCGTAGGTGTCGTCGTCCCTCGCGAGCAGGCATTGGGAGGCAGCGCCGTCGAGCGAGACGTAGACCAGCCCGATGCACGACCCAGCGCGGGCCTCGACGTAGACCCCGTTGCGGTCGACGCCCAGACCCTTGAACCCGCCGAAGCTGGTCTGTACCCACGGGTCCTCAACGCCAGAGCCGCTGATGTCGGCGCGGCCGATTCGTCCCTGGTCGCTCGAGTACAACACGTAGATGTAGTCCCCATCCACGGCCACGCCGTAGACGTCGCTGCCGAAGCGAGCGGACCAGTTGGCGTCGACCGGGCCGCCGCCGATGGGCGCGCGGCGCACATACCGGCCGGCGGTCCAGTACAGCCAGTGCGCGTCGCGCGCCATGACGCGCCCGCCCCCGCCCGGGATGAAGTCGTCAATGCGGCCTGTGCCGTCGGTGTTCATCCGGCGAATCTTGCCGCCGTCCCAAGCGTAGATGTACTGATCGTCGATCAGCAGGCCCTGCGCCACGGGGGGGCCAGTGAACACGCTCGGATTCGACCCGCCGCCGCTGGCGAGTCCGGTGTAGATGTTGGACCACCCGCCCCATACATTGGTCGTGCCGTTGGACGAGAAGCCCCACACGCCCCCGGGGTTTGTGTAGTCCTGCCGCGCACTGCCGTCGCCGAGCACGGAGTAGCTCTTGGCGTACACGCGCCCGAGCGCCGCGGGGGGTGCCGGTGCCGCCGCTTGCGTGGAGCACGCCGTTGCATCCGTGCCGTTCGACGCCGTCACGCACACCACCAACAGCCCACCCGCATCGGCGGACTGCATCACATACGTGGCCGTGTTGCTGCCGGGGCCGGCTGCATCAACCCAGGTACCCGGTGCACCGGACTGCGACGTGCGCCAC
>CAZIQQ010000018.1:0-26555 GCA_964541555.1 uncultured Bifidobacterium sp.
GAGTCCGATACTCGGCTTTCCTCGCATCCCCCCGCTCCCCCGCGCCGCTACCCTCCACCACACGCGCGAGAACTCAGGAGACTCACCATGCGCCCCGGAACCCTCGCCGCCCTCGCGGCAGTTGGCCTTGCTGTTGCCGCACCTGTTGCACTCGCGGGGCAGCAGTCCACAACCATCGGCACCGGCGCGAAGACCTGCGTGCTCGGACCTGGCGCCGACTGCCGGGGGGTGGTTCACCGCTGGACCGCAGAGCACCACGGCAACCTGAGGAAGGCCAAGTTCACGAAGGCTGACCTGCGGGGCGCGGACTTCCGGGGGGCAGATCTTCGTGGGGCGGACTTTCGCGGCGCGAAGCTCCGTCACGCCGATCTGCGGGGGGCAAAACTGAAGGGGGCGCGGTTTCACGCGCCGCCCGGGACCGGGAAGCAGGCGAACGAGACGCCCTCCTGCGCGCCGAGCTGTCAGGGCGCAGAGCTCTCCCACGCGGACCTCATCAGCGCGAACCTCAACGGGGCGAACCTCAGCAGCGCGAACCTCACTTGGGCGACCCTCTGGTCGGCGAACCTCAGCAGTGCGAACCTCAACGGGGCGAACCTCAACTTGGCGAGACTCGACGGGGCGAACCTCACCAGCGCGAACCTCACCGGGGCGAACCTCACCAAAGCGTCCCTCCCCAACGCGAACCTAGACGGATCAATTCTTTACGGCGCAAACTTCACGTCGGCCTACGTCGAAGGAATGACGCTAGGTAATTCGACGGTCGGTTGGGGGCAAGCCACCTGGGCCTGGGCCATCGGGTGTTCGACGGTGACACCTAACGTGCTACCAGTGGCGCCGTGGTACGACCTCCCGCACGACCTCGGGTTGGATAGCAAGTGCGCCAGCTAGCAGCAGCACCGCAACGCCTCTAGCCCCAACGGCACGGTGACAAGCACCGGCTGCTGACCTCCCTCGTGCAGGCGCTCGGGTGAGCTTGGGCGCCTGCACGGCTGGGCAAGCTGCGCCGCGATGATCTGGCCCGGGAGCCATGAGGGTAAGCACCCGCGGTGGTCACGACTCAACCGCACACGTCGCCTGGGAACACGGGCTAACAGTTCGCACATCTGCGCTTCTCACTCTGTGCGCCGTTCCTCACGCTGCACGATCGGAGATCCGGATGTCCCCCATCCCCTCGCGTACCGCACGCCGCCTGGCCGTGGGCCTCGCATGCGCGGGCGCCCTTGCCGCCGCATCCAGCGCGGGTGCCCTCACGGGCCCTCTCACGACCAGCGGCTCGCGCATCGTCAATTCATCGGGCACCGAGGTGGTGCTGCAGGGCGTCAACTGGTTCGGCCTCGAGACCGCCAACCACGCGCCGCACGGGCTGTGGACCCGCGACTACCGCGACATGCTCGCCCAGATCAAGGCGCAGGGCTTCAACGTGATCCGCCTCCCGTTCTCGCTGCAGGCGCTGCGCTCCACCACCACGTCGGGCATCGACTACGGCAACGGGCGCAACGCGGCCCTGCAGGGCAAGACCCCGCTCCAGGTGATGGACGAGATCATCGCCGAGGCGGGGCGGCAGGACCTGGGCGTGATTCTCGACAACCACTCGGGCGCCGACGACAGCTTCATGTCGCCGCTCTGGTATGGAACCGGCGGCTTCACCGAGGATGACTGGGTGGCCACCTGGGAGATGCTGGCCGGCCGCTACGCCGCCAACAGGACCGTGCTGGGCGCCGACCTGAAGAACGAGCCGCACGGCGAGGCCACCTGGGGCACCGGGCAGGCCAACGACTGGCGACGCGCCGCGGAGCGCGCCGGAAACGCCGTGCTGGCCAAGGCGCCGAGCTGGCTGATCGTGGTGGAGGGCATCGAAGGCCCCGTGGCGGGCGGCCAGCAGCTGGACCGCCACTGGTGGGGCGGCAATCTCGAGGGCGTGCGCGCGAACCCCGTGCGCCTGTCGGTGCCGAACCGGCTCGTGTACTCGCCGCACGAGTATGGGCCGGGGGTCTTCGCGCAGCCCTGGTTCAGCAGCCCGGACATGGCCGCGATACTCGCCGACCGCTGGCAGAAGGGCTTCGGGTACATCCACGAGTCGGGCACGGCGCCGGTACTCGTGGGCGAGTTCGGGGCGAAGAACGTGGGCACCGACACCGTCGAAGGCCGTTGGATCCGCCAGTTCGCCGACTACATGGGCCGCAAGGGCATTAGCTGGACCTTCTGGGCGTGGAACCCGAACTCGGGCGACACCGGCGGCGTGCTGCAGGACGACTGGCGCACGGTGAACCCCGCGAAGATGTCCCTGCTCACGGCGCTCATCAACGGCCAGCCCATCGCCTACGCACCCGGGGTGGTCCCGCCGGCCCCGGCGCCGGTTCCGGGCACGCCCACGGGGCCCGCCCCCTCTCCTGCCCCCGCGCCGACGCCCGCACCGACGCCTACGCCCACACCCACGCCGGCGCCGGGTACGGGCACGCCCACGGTGCGCGTGGCCATCGACTCGCAGTGGGCCGGGGGCTGGTGCGGCAAGTTCGTGGTGGGCAACCCCGGCAACACCGTGCTCACGCCCACGGCCATCGCATTCACCGTGCCTGCGGGGGCGTCCGTCACCAGCACATGGAACGGCACCGTCTCAGGCAGCGGCTCCACCCGCTCCATCGCCCTGCCCACGTGGGCACGGGTGCCGGCCGGGGGCTCGTACCAGGACACCGGGCTGTGCGTGCAGGGCTCCGGTTCCCTCTCGGGGGTGACCGTCACCATCGCGGGGGCTCCGGCGCCCGTGGCACCCGCGCCCACCCCGGTACCCAACCCGGTGCCAGCACCGGCACCCACGCCGGCTCCGTCGCCCGCGCCCGCGCCGGGATCGCCCGCGCTGGCCGTGACGGTCACCCGGGACTCCACCTGGGAGACCGGCTTCTGCCGCAGCTTCACGGTGCGTAACGCCGGCACGACGCAGGCCACCTCGTGGACCCTGTCCTTCCGCATGCCCGCGGGGTCGCGCCTGCGTGACACCTGGAACGGCACCGCGGTGCAGTCGGGTGACAGGGTCACCGTGACCCCTGCTACGTGGTCGCAGCGCATCGCGCCGGGGGCATCGGTGAGCGCGTTCGGGTTCTGCGCCGATGGCGCAGGTGAGCCGACGGCTGTCGCAGCGGCGTAGCCGATCGCGGGTGCCCGGCACGCAGGCGCCGGGGGATCAGGGTGGCCTTCGTGTGCCACTCCTGATCCCCCGACGCCCCGGCGGCGGCCGATGGCGATCATGCGCAGCCCCTGCTCCCGCCCATCGCTACGCTCACACCACGCGCTCCACGATCCAGGAGATCCCATGCGCCCCCGCACCCTCACCGCCATTGCAGTGGCGGGCCTTGCCGCCGCGGCACCTGTCGCTGCTGGTGTCCCGATCCCGAACAGCCTGACGAGCATCAGTGACGTCGCAGTTCCCGGCGCGGCGCTCAGCACCGGCGCGCTGCCCTGCAAAGGCCAGCGCGCTGTGGTGTGCACCGGCATCAGGGCCGTTGGTGCCAACCTCGCGGGCCGCAGCCTGCGCGGCATCCGCTTCGACAAGTCCAACTTCTCCGGGGCGTCGTTTCGCGGTGCCGACCTTCGCGGCGCGACATTCCGGGGCGCGAAGTTGAGTGGTGCCGACTTCACCGGGGCAGTACTGACCGGCGCGAACTTCGGGCCACCGAAGCGGCCGCGAAGGGGGGCGAATCAGGGCCAGCCGGCACCGTCGTGCGCGGCCACCTCGTGCCAGGGTGCCGACCTGCGCAGCGCGACCTTCACCAGCGCGAACCTGGCTGGCGCGAACTTCACCAGCGCGAACCTCGCGAGCGCGACACTCACCAGCGCGACCCTCACCGGCACCAACTTCACCAGCGCAAACCTGGCCAGCGCGACCCTTCGCAGCACGACCCTCACCAGCGCGAACCTGGCCAGTGCGGCCCTGACCAGTGCGGATCTCACAGGCGCGAACCTGAGCAGCGCGAGCCTCAAGGGCGCAGACCTCAGCAGCGCGAACCTGATCTATGCGAACGCCAAGGGCGCGAACCTCACCGGCGCGTTGGTCGTGGGCGCGAACCTCACCTACGTGAATTTCACCACGGCGAACCTTGGCAGTGCGAACCTCACCGGAGCCAACCTCGAGAACACGTACCTCGTGCTGGTGTCATACGACAACAAGACGGTGTGCCCCGACGGAAAGTTCGCGACGTCGAGCACCTGCCTCGTGCAGCCGTCCTAGGCGCAGAGAGCGCACCGACGGGCGGGTGAGGGAACCTCTCCGTGGCTTCCTCAGGGCGCCGGACGTCATCGCCCGGGTAGTCAGCAGCCGGTGCTCGTCACCGTGCCGTCGGGGCAGGTGGTGTTCGACCAGATCGCGCCGCTGAGGGGCACCTTGCCCACAGCCGCCCCCTTGGCATCCCTCAGCCAGAGGTTCACCCCGGTCAGGTTTGCGCCCGTCAGGTTCGCGCCGGTGAGGTCCGCGACGACACCGCGGTAGTCCGTTGTCGGGAGATCCTGCCCCTGGCGTCCAATGGGGGCAGGAAGTTCGCCGTTTGCCGCCTCATCATTCGCAGGGACAAGCTTCGCGCCGCGCAGGTCCGCGCTGGTGAGGTTCGCTCTCACGAGAGATGCGCCGAGGAGGTTCGCGAAAGTGAGATGAGCCTTGGTGAGGATCGCGTTATCGAGGTTCGCGAAGGTGAGATTCGCACTGAAGAAGCTCACATTGGTCAGGTTCGCGCCCTGCAGGTAGGCGCCCGCCAGATCGGCCCCCTCACAGAACAGGCCGCACGGCGGCAGGGCCTCAGTTGCGATCCTCCCGTTGCGTCGGGCGTCACCGAACCGCGCACCCTTGAGGCGTGCGTCGCGCAGGTCAGCATGGCGAAGCTTCGCCCCCCGGAAGTCGGCGCCGCGAAGATCGGCCCCCCGGAAGTCGGCTCCCCGCAGATCAGCCCGGGTGAACTTCGCCTTCCTCAGGTTCCCGTGGTGTTCGACGCCCCACCGGTGAACCACCCCGCGGCAGTCGGCACCCGGCTTCAGCACGCAGGTCTTCCTGCCGGTGCCGATGCTGGTCGACTCATCGCCCACGAGGACGGTCTTCGACGTGCCGTCGGCGAGCGCGGCAGGTGTGGCGACAGCCAGACCCGCGGCCCCGAGGGCGGCGCTGGTGAGGATGGCGGTAATGCGGGGGCGCATGGGGATTCTCCTGCGGGTCAGTTGGTCAGCAGCCGGTGTTGCTCATCCTGCCGTTGGGGCAGGTCGTGGCGCCCCATTGCACGCCGGCGAGGCTGGCCACGGCGCTGGGAAGAGTCCAGGGCACCGGGCCTGAGCGTGGGCCGGGCAGGGTTCGGCGTCCTCGGCAGTAATGGGGAGGACCCTCAAGCCAGTGATGGCCCTGTGCATGCGTCTACGTGCTCGTGCCACTGGCCCCGTTCGCGGCGCCGCCGCCGCCGATGGCCGTTGCGATTCCACCGGCACCAGCGGCGCCGCCGCCGTTACCGCCGGTGGTGAATCCAGCGCCACCAAGTCCGCCGCGGCCACCCGTGGCCGTCGCAGCGCCCGGGATCATGGGGTCGATGCCGGCTCCCCACGTCGCTCGCCCGCCGCGTACGAGCTCGCCCGCCGCGTACGAACCGGCCGTCACCCGGGCGAACCCGGTGACGGTGCCCTGGAAGAGCGTTCCGTTGGGCGCGATGGTGCCGACCATCTGCAGGGTGTTACTGCGGGTGCCACCGATCGCCGCAGACGAGATGACGGCCCCTGTTGCCGGATTGATGGTGGTGTAGGAGTAGCGGCCCGTCCTGCTCACCTGAACGGTGTAGATGAGGCCGTCGGGCAGGGACAGTCGCGGCACCGCCGCCGAGCGCACGGCGTTGGTCCACCCCTTGGTGCAGCCCTTCCCGCGCGGCCCGACGACGATCTGCTGCATGCCGCCGACGAACGGCGCCGAGGTGGGGCTGCTCGTTCCGGTGACGGCCGACTTGGGGTACTTGTAGCCGTACGTGCTGGCCACGAAGACGTTGCGTCCCGATCCGATGGGGGCGTTCTCGGTGCCGCTGTTGTTGGTGCCGAGCATCGGCACCGAGCACAGCAGGCGGCCCGTGATGGCGCGGTAGACCAGCACATTCTCCTGCGGAACCGCGTTGTCGGTGATCGTCACGTACTCATGGCCGGTGCGCGGGCCGAAGAACACCGGGGTCGCGCCCGTGCCCCAACTCAGCTGGCCGGGCTTGCGGGCGGGTCCGCGGTCGTATGCGCGTCGCCACTTCACCACCGGGCGCCCGCTCTTCGCCGCGCCGAACAGGTAGACGGCAAAAGTGGACGCCACGGCCACGCCGCGGGGTGATGCCGAGATGCTGTTGGCGATCTCTTCGCCGGACCGCAGGGGTCGATGACGCACGGCGCCGGAAGTGGGGTCGTAGTAGCCCACGACCGCTCCGCGCTTCTTCGCCACGCCCTCGGCCGTGGCGAACCAGATGCGCCCCTGGTAATCCGGCACGAGGCCCACCACGGCGTCGAAGCCGATCTGCACCGACTGGCTTACCGTCAGCTGCCACCTGCCCGCGGCGTCCTGCTGGTGGGTGATCCACATGAGCTCGCCGGCAGCGTTCACCAGGACGAGGCGGTTCAGGTTGTCGATGTACGAGTAGATGCCGCCCGCGAGGTCGCTGGTGTTCGACTTCACGAGCTCCATCCTGGCGAGCGACTTGCCCGTCTGCGGATCGAGCAGGTGCACGTAGGGCGTCTGATCGGCGATGGCCGTGCACACCGCCATCGGCAGGCCGTCGGTGCCCATGAGGATCGACGGGCAGGCAGCCCTGAGCGACGTGGATGTGACGACCACGCCGCCGGTGCCCGGCCCCGCGAACGGGGTGCTGTCGGACGACGCGCTGTCCGCGTGCATGGTCGACGTGCCCTGCGGCCCCATGGCCGGATTGGGCGGGGCCAGCGGGCCGAAGCCACCGGAGGCGGCGCTGCCACCTGAGGTCAGGGCACCGAGGGCGGTCAGCGCGACCGCGGCAAGCGCGGCGGGAGTGCGGAGATGCATTGCGGACCCGTTTCCGTGCACGGCGCGATTCGCCGAGGGGCCACCGACGGTACCCGAACACGCTTCAGGTATGCAGGCGCAGCGGTTGGGACATGCCGGGCGGTGTAGCGTGGCCCATCCCAGAACCGACCCCGGAGAGCCCCCGTGCGCACCCGACGCCTCGCCGTCCTGTCCCTCACGTCCCTCGCCGTTGCGGCACCGGTGGCCATGGCCCAGGGCGTGCCGCATGCATTCACCCTTGACGGGCCGAAGATGGACATCGCGCCGGTGGACGGCACAGAGGGGGCCTACGTGGTCGCCAGCAGGCTCTGGGCGACCACCCAGCAGGTGCACTGGTTCACCACCGGGCCGCCGGCGGCGATCGGCTCGATACCCGCCCCGCGTTTCGCGCGGCTCCTCGCAAAGCGCGCGAGCGGCGATACGGCCCGCGCCCCACTCGCGCACATCACCTACGAGGCCGACGGCCGGGTTGGGCACTTCCTTGCGACCGTGGTCGTGGCCGCGCCGACAGCGGGGTCGCCGGGCGCTCCGGCCCTTCGCATGACCCTGTCTGCGCTCCGCCCGGAGCAGTTGCAGGCGGTGGCAGCAGGAAGGGGCCTGTTCGCACGCACCGCGAGGCGATGCCTGGGGACCCAGACGGCGTCGCCGGGCGCGGCCTGCACGACCCCGGCACCAAGGACCCAGGGACAGACACCCGCCGGGCGCCGCCGGCAGGCGAGCCGCATCGTGCCCGTCCTGCCAGCAGGCGCCGTGGTGACGACCCTGAGGAACGTGACCACCCGGTTCATCGTGACCGACCCGGATGGCATCTAGCCAGCCGCAGGGCGGCGGTGGCTACCCCCCTTAGCGGGTGTACCGCGTGAAGTTCATGGCGATGGCGCTGCGCCCACCGCCGCCGATGCCCATGTTGGTGGAGATGGTCATCGTCTTGGGGGCCTTGGCGCCGGAGCGCCCGAGGCTCATGCGGTAGACGCGCGGCTCGTCCTGAGCGCCATCGTCCTCGAACACGATGGCATTCCCGGCCCTTCCGCCGAATGCGATGGCGACGAACACGCCGCGGTGGGCGTCTTCCCGCGCGAACACCGGCAGGTTCGTCTCGTATCGCCCGCTGCGGAACAGCTTGAGGAACTCGCCCTCGACGCACGAGATCCGCGGCGCACCCGGGGGCAGCGACAGCGTCACCGGGCAGGGCAGCACGCGTCCGTTGATGTCCCAGCTCTTGAGGATCCACACACCGTAGAACCCGCCACCGGCGGGGGCGGCCTTCGTGGCCTGGGGTGCCTGGGCGACTCCCCCGGCAAGCGCGGCCTGGGTGGGAACGACCACCGCGCAGGCGGCGGCGACGGCAGCGGGCAGTGCAAGGGCGCGCAGGGTGCGCTGGGGCATTGTGATGCTCCTCGTGTCCATCTCTGAGCGGGGGACGTATGGGGTGGCGCCCTCAGAGTGGCGCCGCCTGCCTGACCCTACACGCCATCCGCGCTGGCACCCGCGTGGGCGTCGGGTGGGGAGTCCGGCTGGCGCACCTTCAGCGCCCGCGCCAGCGGGGCGGCGCCCAGGCCATACACCAGCGCGGTGCCGGCGATCACGAGGAACGTGGCGGGCAGGAGGTCGGCCGCACCCGGCACCTTCAGCGCCACGAGGGTGCTGGTGACGCTGGCAGCGGTGGCCGCGGCCACGATGCCCCGGGGCGCAACGCCGCCGATGAAGGCGCGCTCGCGCACGCTGAGCCCGGCATTGCGGGTGCAGAGGAACGCCATGGCCGGGCGCACCAGCAGCACCAGCACGGCAAGCACCGCGAGCACGGGCAGGATGAGGTGCCCAAGCGCATCAGCCGGTACCAGCGCGGAGATCGATACGAAGAGCACGCCAACCGCGAGCGAGACGATGGTGTCGAAGAACGGACGCGCCGCGTCGATGTTCTTGTTCTGGCTCCGTGCCACCCTCGGGGCGATGAGCCCCATGAGAAGGGCGGCGAGCAGCCCCGCGTTGTCGGTGACGGTATTGGCGAGGCCGGCAGTGACGATGACCGCCCCGAACAGCACCTGAGTGCCCAGCACCACGCTGTTGCCCGACACCAGCAGGCCGACCCGCATTATCAGGGCCCCGACGATCGCGAACCCTGCGGCCACACCGAGCCCGAGCGCGAACTGCCCGATGCCGTCCCACACGGTCTCGGCACCGCTGGCCTTCACCATCTGGAAGACGATGACCGCGGCAAGGGCACCGAAGGGGTCGAGCAGGTCGCCTTCCCACATGAGCATCGCGCGCAGGCGGGGGGTGGGCCGCACGAAGTCGAGCAGCGGGCCCACCACCGTCGGCCCCGACACCACGAGGATCGTGCCGAACAGGGCGGCGATGGGGGTCGGGAAGCCCAGCAGCACGGCACCCAGCACGCCCGCCACCACGCCCGTGACCGTGGCGCCCACCCAGACCAGCATCAGCACCGGCAGGCGATCCCTGCGATCCCCTTCCTCGCGGCCCAGCTCGAGCCCGCCCTGGAACAGGATGACGGCCACCACCAGGTCGACGGCCGGCCCGAACGCAGACCCGAGAAGGTCCTCCAGGTTCAGCGCCGGGAAGGCCATGCCGAGCAGGAACCCGGCCGGCAGCAGCAGAAGCAGGCCGGGCACGTGAAGGCGCGGGGCCACCACCTGGCATGCGATGGCCAGCGCGAACACCAGCGCGATGACCAGCACGACCTGCTCGGGGGTAAGGGAGTCGCCCATCTCCGGGCGAGCCTACCGGGGTCGCCGCCACCGCTGTGCCAGAGGCTCCGCACAGGCCACGCGCGACGCCGCCATGGGCGTAGCCTCGGCAACGGGTATGCCCACCGGCGCCCGGCCTGACCGACGAGAACACCGGAGAACCCATGGCACTCATCGACGAGACACCGATCGACCCAACTGGCGGCTGGGTGGCCGATCACGTGAAGACCTACGTGGAATCAGGCGGCCACGAGGGACACCACTGGCAGCCGGGCGTGCCCACCCTCCTGCTGACCACCCGCGGCAGGAAGAGCGGCACCGCGCGCCGCACCGCCCTCATCTACGGGCGGGACGGCGACGACTACGTGGTGATGGCCTCGTACGCCGGCGCCCCAAGCCACCCCGACTGGTACGTGAACCTCGAGGCCGACCCCGAGGTGGTCATCCAGGTGGGCCCCGACGTCATGGCGGCCACCGCCCGCACCGTGGGCCCGGACGACCGGGAGCGTGTGTGGAAGGTGATGACCGACATCTGGCCCGACTACGACGAGTACGCCACCAAGACCACCCGCGAGATCCCGCTGGTGGCCATCTCGGCCCGCTAGGCCCCCGGCTGCCAGACCATCAGCACGAGAACCGCCACGGCGGCGGCTGCGGACAGCCAGTGCAGCCACGCCGTGGCGCGGTTCTCGAGCATCGACCTGAGCGCCTGGGGGTCCCCCTCCCCGCGCTCTGCCAGGCCCACCGCGTACTGGCGCACGTTGCGTGAACGACGGCCACCCACGTAGCCGAGCACCAGTGACACCACGAACAGCAGGATCGAGATCTCGAGCCACCTCTGGCCGTAGCCGTCGATCTTCCCCGACAGGTAGAAGCCGGCGAGCAGCAGGATGACACCACCGGCGCCCAGCAGGATCGCCCCATGCCTGGCGAGGCCCAGCACGAGCGCGATCTCGGAGGGGTTCTGGCGGCTCTTCGCAGCTGACACCACGACCGCGGCGATGGCCGCGCCCGCGAAGAACAGGATCACCCCGATGAGGTGGAAGAGGATGCCGATCTGATAGCCGGTCATGGGGCTCCGTGGCAGACGAATGGGACGGCGCCGACGATAGACGGACCGCTGGCCGATCGCATGGGAACGGGGCGCGAAATGGACAGCCGTCCCCCCGCGATTGCCCCCGCCGTTTTGCTACCGTCGCGCACCGCCGCGTGAGCGGCGCCCAGGCGGAGTAGCTCAGCTGGTTAGAGCAGCGGAATCATAATCCGCGTGTCGGGGGTTCGAGTCCCTCCTCCGCTACTGAATCGGCCCGCCTAACGGATGCGGATCGTGGCGCCAGATAGCCTGCGGGCATGAGCGAATCACGGTCCCTCGAGGTCGTCTTCCCCGGCGACACCAACCACATGGGCACGCTGTTCGGCGGCACCCTCATGGCATGGATGGACCGCTCGGCGTTCTTCGCGGCGTCGCGTCGCGCCCGCGGCACGGTGGTGACGCGCAAGGTTGACGAGCTGGAGTTCCGCGTGCCCATCCACGTGGGCGACTTCGTCGAGCTCATCGGGCGGGTGGAGTCCGAGGGCCGCACAAGCATGCTGGTGGTGGTCGAGGTGCATCGCGAGAGCCCCGACGACGGCGCCCGCGAGCTCTGCACCACCGGGCGGTTCACCATGGTCGCGGTGGGCGACGACGGCATGCCGCGCCCGCTCCCGGCCGAATAGTTCGAGGACGGTTGTGAGGGAAAACCCGCCCTCCCCGGAGCCGCCGATGCTTACTCTGCGGATGATGTCCCCCGTGCTCCGCCGCATCATCCTTTCGCTCGTGGTCCTGCTGATTCCCGCCGCGGCCGCCCAGGCGACGGTGGGTCCGAACGCCAGCTGGGCCCTCGGGTTCGGCAGCACCGGCACGGAGACCACGCGTGGCGTGACCACCCTGCGCGATGGCTCGACGATCGTGACGGGAAGCTTCAGCGGAACCGCATGGTTCGGCGCGACGTCGATAGTGAGCGCCGGTGGCCTCGACATCTACATCGCCCGCGTCAACGTGGACGGCAGCTACGCATGGGTGCGCCGCGCCGGGGGCACCAGTGACGACGTCGGGTTCGGGGTGGCCGAGGGCGCGGGCGGCAACATCTTCATGGCGTCGTGGGTGACGGGCGCCGGAACGGTGGGCACCTTCAGCCTGCCGGGCCGGGGCGGCGCCGACATCGTGATCGCCTCGATCGATGCCGCAACCGGCACCTTCCAGTGGGTGACGACCGGCGGCGGGAACGGCAACGACTACCTGTACCGCGTGCGCCCCATGCCCGACGGCTCGATGCTGGCCGTGGGGTCGCACCAGACCACGGCCACGTTCGGATCGACCACGCTGCCGACATCCCTCGGGGCGGGAGACCTGTTCGCCACCCGCATTAACGGGGACGGCACGTTCCGCTGGACCAAGCGCCTGGGCGGCAGCACCAACTTCGACGACCTCTTCGGGTTCTGGGTGTTCCCCGACGGCACGATGGCCGCCACCGGCTACGTGCGGGCGTCAGCCACATTCGGCAGCACCACGATCACGCCAACCGGGGCGGGGTCGGCGGACATCCTCCTCCTCAAGCTGGACGCCGAGGGCAACGTGCTGTGGGCACGCCGGGCGGGGGGTCCATCCGTGGACGACTTCGGTTACGCGGTGTCGGGATTCCCCGATGGATCGATGCTCGTGGGTGGGTACTTCTCGGGCACCGCCGATTTCGGCAGCATCACCCGCACCAGCACCGGGGGACAGGACGCCTTCCTGGCCAAGTACTCGGCCGACGGCACGCCGCTGTGGGTGAGGACCGGTGGCAGCGCGGGCAATGACGCCGTGCGTGACGTGGTGGCGAGGGCCGATGGCTCGGCGATCATGGCGATCACCAACGCCGGGTCCATGCCGTGGGGCTCGACATCAATCACGGGGCTGGGTGGCACCGACTCGGTCATCACCACCGTGGACGGTGCCGGCGACATCACTTGGCACGCGGTGCGCGGCGGGAGCGGCACCGACTCGGCCCGGCAGGTGAACGCCCGGTCGGACGGCTTCTTCACGATCGCCGGCACGTTCTCGGGTACCGCGCCCTTCGGCGGCACCACCCTGACCAGTCGCGGCGGTGAGGACGGCTTCCTCGAGGGCTTCCTGCTCGTTCCCGACGCCCCTGCCGAGCCGGTCATCACCGTGGGCCCGGGCTACGCCACCGCGACGGTCGACACATCTGCCGGTGCGTCGGTGACCAACTATGAGATCACCGCCTACCCCGGCGGAAACCAGTGCGGCATCTCCCCGCCTGCCAACTCGTGCACCATCACGGGCCTGCAGGTCGGCACCTCGTACGGGTTCACCACCGTGGTGACGAACTCGGCCGGGCGGTCGTCGGCGTCAAGCCAGGCCACGGCGGTCATCCCGGGGGCCACGCCCGCTGAGACCCCGGCGAGCACACCGGCCGTAGCCACCCCGGTGGCTGCACTGCCGCGTGCCGTCGTGCGACTGAGCGGACGCCTCTGGCGCGTCGGCCTCCGGGCCATCACCGCCGGCCAGGTGCCGCTTGGCGCGACATCCGTCACGCAGTCGGCGCGTCGCGTGGGCCCGTCGCGCGCATCGGCTGCCCGGGCGCACTCCGCCGGCCCCTGCGTGCTCAGCGGTCCCTCATGGCAGCGCCGCTACCGCTGCGAACAGCGCCTGTCGCCCGGCACGTGGCGCCTCGAGACCCAGGCGTCGGACGCCACGGGCGTGCTGGCCCGCATGGTCACGAGGGTCACGGTGAACGCGGCGCGCGCGCCATCGGTCACCGGCTGAGCGGACGCTCTACGTGAGGTAGAAGTACAGCGCGTAGAGCAGCTCGACCGCGGGGCTCGAGGTGTGCACCGTGACGTCGGACGGCACCGAAAGCAGGGCGTCGGAGTAGTTGAAGATGATCTTCACGCCCGACGCCACCAGGTCGTCGGCCACCTGCTGCGCCACCGAGGCCGGGATGGCCAGCACACCCACCTCGATGCCCTCGTTCTCGACCACCAGGGGCAGCTCGCTGTAGTGGCGAACCGTGAGGTCGCCCACGCGCAGGCCGATCTTGTCGGGGTCGGTGTCGAAGATGGCCGAGATGCGGAAGCCGTGGTCTGCGAAGGCGCCCGAGCCGGCGATGGCCTGCCCCAGGTTTCCCGCCCCGAACAGGGCGATGTTGTGCTGCCCCGACGTGCGCAGGATCTTCCTGATCTGCCCGATGAGGGTGTCGATGTCGTAGCCCACGCCGCGCTTGCCGAACTTCCCGAAGCCCGAGAGGTCGCGGCGGATCTGCGTGGGATTGACATTCGTGTACTCGGAGATGGCCTGGCTGGAGATGGAGGTCTTCCCCATGCGCTTGGCCTGCGTGAGCACCTGCAGGTAGCGCGAGAGCCGGGCCGCCACCCCGAGGGTGAGTTGTTCGGGCACCCTTGTCCGATCAGCGGCTTGTATCAGCGCCGCACAAAGTAGCAGGCGCTACCCGCCGACGGTGAAGGGCCTGCTCCTCGTGGTGTGCTCGCTGCCGTTGGCGTCCGAGGCCGTGACCACGGCCCGGTAACGACCGGCCGGGACCTCCGGACCGCGTGCAGAGCGGCGTGACAGCAGCAGGCGGTAGGTGGCCGCCGGCCAGTCGCCGCTGGGCTCCACCTGGGTCATGAGGATCGGCGTGCCACCCCCGACGGGCGCCAGCTCAACCCGTACGTCGTGCAGCACGGCGCTCGTCAGCCCTGCGGGGCCCGGTTCGCGGGTACCCACCCTCACCACCACCTGCCCGAGGCCACTGGACGTGCGCCTGACCTCGGGGGTGCCGAGCGCCCCCTTCGGCACCGCCACGCGGGGCGCGGCCCACACGATGGCCGAGCCCGCGGCCACCTGGCCGCCTTCGGGCACCACCAGCAACCGGCCGCGCCAGGGGTCGTATCCACGCTCAGCGGCACGCGGCACGGTGACGCTGGCCTTGCGCCTCTCCCCCGCACCCAGCTGCACCACGCCGCCGACGGGCCTGTACTCGCCGTCGGGTGACTGCAGCACCAGCCGGTACCGGCCACCGGTGCCGGTGAGATCACGCATGACGAACCGCAGGGTGGTGTCGTCGTCGCGCCGTCGGAAGCCACTGATGATGGGAGGGTCCACCGATATGCCGGGAAGAGCGCGGTTCACAAGGGAGCCCGGGTCGGCCACCATGCCCGCGCCCTGGTCGACGAGGCCGGCCCCCGGCACCTGCCCCGTTGACTGCACCAGCACGCTGTGGATGTCCGCTGGCGACCACGACGGGTGATCCACCCGCAGGCGCAGCGCAGAGGCCGCCACCGACGCCGCAGCAGCCGAGGTTCCGCTGAGCGGCGCCTGGCGCGGCGTTCCGTTGTCATCCCTACCGGGGTACGCCGCCTCGACTCCCACGGCGGGCGCCACCAGATCGGGCTTGATGCGCCCGTGGTGGGTGGGGCCGCGCGACGAGAACGACGCCACGGCAGGCGGCGCCTGCTGGTCGCCCCTGGGGCTGATGGCCACGGATGCACCGGGCTGGCGGGCCAGGAGGTCCATCAGGGCGCGTCCCTGCCGGGGCCCGAGGCCCACCACGGGGATCGGCACGTCGGCGCCCCCCTGGATGCCCGGGAACGCGCCGGTGCCACCCTCATCCCACACGGCGAGGGCCACGGCGCCGGCCCCCGCGGCGCGGCGGGCAACTTCGGCGATGGGAGCACCGCTGCGCGTGACCAGCGCCACGGCCCCCACCACGGTGCTGCGTCCACCCTGCCCGGCGAAGTCGCGCACATCGGTGCCGCTGCCAACCCCGGCGTCGCCGCTGGCGGCCACCAGCGGTGCGCCCGCCTCGAGTTGCGGCGAGGGGTCGGCGCCCATGAGGGGAAGCGGCCCGAGGCGAGCAGACGCCGGCCCCACCGACATCGAGAGGTCGGCCGTGCGGGGGGCCAGGGCGCCGGCAGTGCCCCCGACGGTCATCACGCCCCGCGCGGACGCCACGTTGCCCAGGCTGCCCGGGGTCACTCCCGTGGGCCCGTCGTTGCCGGATGGCACCACCACCACGCTGCCGCCACGTGCGGCGGCCTCGAGGGCCTCTTCCACCGGGTCGATGCCACCGCCGCCGAATCCGCGGGCGAGCCCCAGCACCACCACGCCTGCGGCATCGTCGGGAAGCGAGTCGCGGTTGGGATCGACCGCCATCTCGAGCGCCGCCAGCACGCGATCGGTTCGGGCAAGGGTGCGCACCCGGCCATCCACCGCCTCGCGCGCCGTCACCCGGTACACCAGCATGCGCGGCGTGATCTCCGGCGGAAGCCCGGCCAGCGCGGGCGAGCGCAGGATGATGGACGCCATCTGCGTGCCGTGGCTCTCCGCGCCCGGATCGGCCGGATCGGGCGACGGGTCGGCGTCGCCCTCCACCAGGTCGGATGCCGCGATGATGAGGCGGTTGGGACCAATGCCGCCCCCGAGCCACGGGTGCGACGCGTCAACCGCGGCGTCGATGAGCGCCACGTGCTCCGGATCGCGTGGGGCAGCAGGCGGTACCGCGCCCTGCGGGCCATCACCGGTGGGGGTGGCCACCCCGGGCTCGGATGCCGACGGCGCCATGTAGAGCACCGGCACAACGGCGCGGATTCCGGCGACCTCGGCCAGGGTGGTCATGCGCCCCGCGGGCAGGCGCACCGACATGCCGTTGAGCAGGGTGCGATACCGGTGGGTGACCACGCCGCCCATACCCTGCAGGGACCCCTCGACCGCGAGTTGGGCGGCCTCGATGCGCGAGAGCGCCTCGGCACGGTTCGCGGGATCGACATCCATCAGGCCCTTGCCGTCGAGCAGCACGATGGCCGACTCGGTATCCGCCGCCGGCGGCACCTGGGGCGCCCTCTGGCCATCGATGGCGTCGCGCCAGCCAGCAGCCGCCACCAGCGCACCATCGGCCGGGCCGGACGCCGGCGAGCTCGCCTGGGCCACGAGCAGGGCGGGCGTGGCCACGGCGGCGGCGCCTGCAAGCGCCAAACCGATGTGCAGCGGCCTCATGCGGCGATGCCCCCGGGTGGCGCCGTGGCCATGGCGTCCTCTCCCACGAAGTCGGGCCACGGGATGGCATCGGTGAAGTGCGCGGCGGCGGCGATCATGGCCGCATTGTCGGTGCACAGCGACCTGTCGGGTATCGCCACCCGCAGGCCCCGCGCGTCAGCCCCCTGCGCCACGAGTTCGCGCAGGCGCCCGTTGGCCGCCACGCCGCCCCCGATGGACACCGCGGGAACGCCCGTGGCATCGGCCGCGCGCATGAGGCGGTCGGCCAGTGGGCGCACGATGGCCTCCTGATACGAGGCGGCGAGGTCCGCCCGCCGGAGGGCCACGCCGTCGTCGCCCAGTTCGCGCGTGGCATAGAGCAGTGCGGTCTTGACCCCCGCGTACGAGAAGTCGAGGTCGTCCGGGCCGCGCGAGCGCAGGCCCACGGGGAAGTCGAACGCGGTGGCGTCGCCCTCGCGCGCCAGCGCCTCGAGGCCCGGCCCCCCGGGATACGGGATGCCCAGCAGGCGGGCGCCCTTGTCGATGGCCTCGCCGGCCGCGTCGTCGAGCGTCTGCCCGAGCAGCCGGGGCGAGGCGTAGTCGTCCACGAGGTCAAGTCTGGTGTGGCCGCCGGACGCCGTGAGGGCCACGAAGGGCGGATCGAGCGCAACGGGCTCGAGCCAGCACGCCGCCACGTGGCCGTGCAGGTGGTCGGCCATCACCAGGTCCTTGCCCGATGCGTAGGCCAGCGCCTTCGCGGTGGCCACGCCCACCAGCAGCGCCCCGATCAGCCCGGGCCGCCTGGTGACGGCGATGCGGTGGACATCCGCCAGCGACACGCCCGCATCGGCCAGGGCCTGGTCGATGACCGCATTCACGGTGGTCAGGTGGTGGCGCGCCGCGACCTCGGGCACCACGCCGCCGTACACCGAGTGCAGATCGGCCTGCGAGGCCACCACGTTCGAGAGGATCACCCGGCCGTCCACGACGGCGGCGGCGGTCTCGTCGCAGGAGGTCTCGATGGCGAGCACGAGGTCGCCCATCAGGCCAGGTCCTCCGGCGGATTCCGCCACATGATCAGCGCGTCCTCCTGATTGTCCGAGTAATAGCGCGGGCGCACGCCGCAGTCCACGAACCCGCGTGTGCGATACAAGCGTATGGCGGGATCGTTCGAGACCCTTACCTCGAGGGTGTAACGATCGTAGGGTCGGCCGTCGAGGGCCGAGATCACGCCGTCAACCAGCAGGCCGCCGAGCCCACGGCGCCTGTGCGCCCGGTCGACCGTGATGTTGAGGATGTGCCACGAGTCGCCCTGCCCGGCGCACGCGATGAACCCCACCACCTCCCCGCCGTCGGTGGCCACCAGCAGCGCGCCCTCGGTGCGCTGAAGCTCCTTCGCGAACAACTGGCGCGACCAGGGCACCGGATTGCTGCTGCGCTCGATGCCGAGGATCGCGTCGATGTCGTCGGGACGGGCCCGGCGGATGACCGGCACGGGCAGCCTGACCCTGCGCGTGCTGGTCATGCGCGGGCAGCCTCGCGCTCGCGCCGCAGGCGGTTCTCCTCGGCATCGGGCAGGCGCAGGTACTCGGGAGCCACGGGCCGCGGGCCATCAGCGCGCACACGGGCCACCAGTTGCACCGGGGATATGCGATCGGCAGCGCCCGGGGGTGCGCGGCGGGCCTGGGGCGGCAGGTCCACCAGGTCGGCGCCGTCCCCGGCAAGCAGGCACGCGCCCACGGCGGACAGCGCGGTCGACAGTGCTGCGGGATCCCACGCCGCAGGCGCCAGCACCGGCGACAGCGCGCCGCCGGGGCCCACGGCGTAGGCGCCTGCGAACACCTGGCCCCGCCGGGCGTCGATCACCGGCACCACCACCTCGGTGTCCGTGCGCCGGGCGGCGGCAGCGCCGAGGGCGAGCGCCTCGAGGGTGGATGCCCCATGCACCGGGATTCCCAGGGCCTGCCCCAGGCCGAGCGCGGTGGCGATGCCGATGCGGATGCCCGTGAAGCCACCCGGGCCGATTCCCACGACGATCTCGTCGAGGTCGCCCGGCTCCACGCCCGCCATCGCGAACAGGTGATGCGAGGCCTCGAGGATGCGCCGGCCACCGCCCGGTGTGCGCCCCAGCCAGGCCTCGGCCAGCACATCCCCGTTGCCGAGGATCGCCAGGGCCGGATCAGGCGTTGCGGTGTCGAGCGCGAAGGTCGTCACAAAGGGCCTCGAGCGACGCATCCATGCCGGGATCGGCGCCGTCCAACCGTACCACCCGAACATCGCCGCCCCCGTGGGAGATGTCCACGCGCACACGGGGGCGCGGCAGCCCGTGCAGCACGGAATCCGGCCACTCCACGAATGCGATGGTGTCCGGTGCAACGGCCTCCAGCGCCAGGCCCAGTTCCTCGTCGTCGGGGTCGCCCAGCCGCCAGGCATCCAGATGCGCCACGGGCACGCGCCCCTGGTAGGAGTTGGCGATGGCGAACGTGGGGCTGGTGACCGGCCCCTCCACCCCGAGCGCCCGCGCGGCCGCCCGCACCAGGGTGGTCTTGCCCGCCCCGAGGTCGCCCCTCAGCACCACGACGTCCCCGGGCCCGAGCAGGGCGGCGATACCGGCCCCCAGGGCTTCGGTGGCGTCGGGGCCGTCGCTGGTGAACTGCGCTGTCATCAGAAGAGGCCCAGTTGGTCGGCACCGGGCGCGGCACCCGCGTCGGGGGCGTGCCTCGTACCTGGGCGCCCGGCGGGGACCTCGGGCGGGGCGATGAGGGCCGGCAGCCGCGCGAAGTCGTCCTGCAGGCTGCCCAGCATCGCGCGGGTGTAGAGCGCCGCCGCCGGGTGGTACACCGGGTACAGCGTGACCGGCGTTCCCGCGAAGTCCACCGCGAGCGGCTGGCCGTGCACCTTGCTGATGCCATCGGGGCTGCCCGACAGCAGCTTGGTGGCGAAGTTGCCGAGGGTGCAGACCACCCGGGGGCGGATGAGCCCCACCTGCTCCTCGAGGAAGCCCCGGCAGGCCTCGATCTCGTCCGGGCGCGGGTCCCGGTTGCCCGGCGGGCGGCACTTGAGCACGTTGGCGATGAACACCTGCTCGCGGCTGAGCCCGATGCCCTCCAGCAGGCCGTCCAGCAGCTTCCCCGCCTGGCCCACGAACGGCACCCCGGTGCGGTCCTCGTTTGCGCCCGGGGCCTCCCCCACGAACATGAGGTCGGCATCGGGATCACCGGCGCCCACCACCACCGTGGTGCGGCCCTCCGAGAGGGGGCAGCGCGTGCACCCTCGAAGGTGATCGGAAAGCCTTTCGAGCGCCTGGGCGCGCACCGCAGCATCGCTCATCTCGCCACCACGGTATAAGCGGGCCCGGACGGCCGCAGGCAGCCCCGCGAGCCCTTGTTACATCCCCCCCGGCGTTCTAGATTGCCCCATCCGATCACGGCGCCAAGCCCGGTACCCCGCCTTGGGGACTGGAGCGAGTCCGGTTCGGCGATGCCCGCCATTTCAGGCGGGCGCGTCGTGCTGCGCCAATCGCACATGACCGAGTCCTCGACCGCATCCCACGCCACGTATCCGCAGCCCGCGGTGGTCCGCACGGTGCCCGACCTCCGTGCCGCCGTCGAGGCCCTGCGCGCCGAGCACGGGCTGGTCACGCTGGTTCCCACCATGGGTGCCTTCCACGAGGGTCACCTCTCGCTCATGCGGCAGGCGGCGGAGGGTGGCAGCGCCGTGGTGGTGTCGCTGTTCGTCAACCCCACCCAGTTCGCCCCAACGGAGGACCTGTCGGCCTATCCGCGCGATGAGCAGCGGGACCTGGCGCTTGCAGCCGGCGCAGGCGCGCACCTCGTGTGGGCGCCTTCGGTCGACGACGTCTACCCCAGCGGCTACGCCATGGAGGTGACGATCGGCGGACCTGCCGACGTGCTCGAGGGTGCAAGCCGCCCCCACCACTTCGCCGGCGTGGCCACTGTGGTGGCCAAGCTGCTCACCGCCGTGCGTCCCGACCGCGTGGTGTTCGGGCAGAAGGACGCCCAGCAGGTGGCGGTCATCCGCAGGCTCATGGCCGACCTGCACCTCGACGACATCGAGATGATCGTGGGGCCCATCATCCGCGAGGACGACGGGCTGGCCATGAGCAGCCGCAACGCCTACCTGGGGCCGGAGGACCGCGCCGCTGCGGTGGTGCTGTCGCGCGCCCTCGCAGCGGCCGCAGGCCTGGCAGAGGAGGGCGAGTCAGACGTCGCGCGCCTTGAGCAGGCCGCCATGGCCGTGCTCGCTGCGGAGCCCCGCTGCGAGCCCGAGTACGCAACGGTGGTCGACCCGGCCTCGTTCGCCCATCAGGACCGCCTGGAGGCGCCCGCCCTCCTGTGCGTGGCCGCGCGGGTCGGACCCGCACGGCTCATCGACAACCGAGAGCTTCCCGTACCCACCACACGGAGGACCCCCGTGCCCCGAGCACGCACCATGCTGAAGAGCAAGATCCACCGCGCCACGGTGACCGACGCCAACCTGAATTACGTCGGGTCGATCACCGTGGATCGTGATCTCCTGGACCTCGCCGACATCCGCGAGTACGAGAAGGTCGCCGTCCTCAACATCAACACCGGCGCGCGGTTCGAGACCTACGCCATCGACGGCCCGCGGGGCCGTGGCGACGTCTGCCTGAACGGCGCAGCCGCTCGGCTGGCGCACCCGGGCGACCTGGTGATCATCCTTACCTATGCCGAGTTCGACGAGTCGGAGCTGGTCGGCGGCTACGAGCCCACCGTGGTGCACGTGAACTCGCGCAACGAGGTCACGGAGCTCGTCGAGGACATGGTGCCGGTCATGTGGGAGGTCGACTAGCCATCCTCTCCGCTGGCGACATCCGTGCGCTCAAGGGCCGGCGCCGCATCGCGGTGCTCACGGCCTACGACTACCCGATGGCGCTGGCGCTCGACCAGGTTGGCCTCGAGGTCATCCTCGTGGGCGACAGCCTCGGCGAGGTGGAGCTGGGGTACGACTCCACCCGCGCGGTGTCCGTGGAGATGATGGAGCACCACGTGCGGGCAGTGGCCAATGGCGCCACCCACACGCACATCACCGGCGACATGCCGGCCGGGTCATACGAATCCCCGGGGCAGGCGGTGGACACGGCCCGGCTTCTGGTCGCGGCCGGGGCCCACTCGGTGAAGCTCGAGGGCGCGATGACACCTGAGGTGCGGGCCATCATCGACGCGGGCATCCCGGTGATGGGCCACGTGGGCCTGCTGCCGCAGACCGCCGAGGGGGGCTACCGCCGCCACGGCAAGACCGTCGCCGAGGCCGACCGGCTGGTGTCCGAAGCCCGTGCGCTGGACGACGCCGGCTGCTTCGCCATCGTCATCGAGTGCGTCGACCACGACGCCGCGAGGCGCATCACCGACGCCGTCTCGGCGCCCACCATCGGCATCGCTGCAGGCGGCGACTGCGATGGCCAGGTGCTCGTGAGCACCGACCTGATCGGGCTGCTGCCCGACCCCCCGCCCTTCGTGGCCCCGCGCGCGAACGTGCGCGACATCATCCGTGGCGCGGCCGCGGAGTTCGCGGCCGAGGTGCGTGCGACGGCGGCACAGCCCGCCGCCCGCAGCGCCGCGCACAAGCCGTAGCAATCAGGCCCCGCCAGCCCCCGGATCCCCTGTAGCAAGGGATTCCGGGGGCTGTGGACAGGGTGCCTGTCACCGGGGTCGGGCTAGATCAGGCCGCCCTTTGCGATCTTCTTGAGGTTCAGCGCCTTGTTCAGCGTGGCCTCGTCGACGCCCTTCTCGCGTGCCACCTCGCGCAGCGGACGGCCGCTCTTCGTGGCCTCCTTCACGATGTCCGTGGCGAGGTCGTACCCGATGTAGGGGTTCAGTGCGGTCGCCGCGGCCAGCGTGCCCTCGGCGTGACGGGCCAGGCCTTCGAGGTTCGGCTCGATGCCGTCCACGCACTTGGTGCGGAACACCTGGGCGGTGTTGGTGAGCAGCGCAACCGACTGCAGCAGGTTGCGTGCCATCAGCGGGATGCGCACGTTCAGCTCGAAGTTGCCCTGCGTGCCGGCCACCGTGATGGCGGCGTCGTTGCCGATCACCTGGGCGCCGACCTGCATGACGACCTCGGGGATGACCGGGTTCACCTTGCCGGGCATGATGGACGAGCCCTTCTGGAGCTCGGGCAGGAAGATCTCGCCGAGCCCGCAGCGCGGGCCGGAGCCCATCCAGGCCAGGTCGTTGGCGATCTTGGTCAGCGACACGGCCAGCATCTTGAGGGCCGCCGACGCCTCGACCAGGCCGTCACGGTTGGCCTGTGCCTCGAACGGGTCGGCCGGCGCGGAGATCTTGAGGTTGGTCTCCTTGGCCATGATGTCGCGCACCATCTTCGCGAACTTCGGGTGGGTGTTCAGGCCCGTGCCCGTGGCCGTACCGCCGAGCGGGATCATGCCCAGGCGCGGCAGGGTGGCCTTCACGCGCTGCGTGCCCAGGCGCACCTGCGCTGCGTAGCCCGCGAACTCCTGGCCCAGGGTCACCGGCACGGCGTCCATCAGGTGCGTGCGGCCGGCCTTCACCAGCCCGCCGAACTCCCTGGCCTTCGCGGCGAAGGACTTCTCGAGCGCGTCGAGCGCCGGCAGGAGCTTGTGGGTGATCTCGTCGAGCGCCGCCAGGTGCACGGCCGACGGGAAGACGTCGTTCGAGCTCTGGCCCATGTTGACGTGGTCGTTCGCGTGGACCTTCACGCCCTTGATCTCGCGTGATGCCACCTTCGCGATGACCTCGTTCGCGTTCATGTTGCTCGACGTACCCGAGCCGGTCTGGAACACGTCCACCGGGAACTGGTCGTCGAACTCACCGCGCGCCACACCCATGCCGGCCTCGGCCACCGCGGTCGCGATGCCCTTGTCCAGCAGGCCCAGCTGGGCGTTCGCCCGGGCGGCCCCGGCCTTGATGCGCCCGAGCCAGTGGATGACCGGAAGGGGAATGCCCTCCCCCGAGATCGGGAAGTTGTCGACCGCCTTGTCGGTCTCCCCACCCCACAGCTTCGCCATTGGTGCTCCCTGTTCGAATCCTTGGCCGAGGCAGGCTACATGCGGCCCGGCGTGGGTGTCACGCCATTTCGCCCAGTGCCGCGAGGATTCCCTCGGCGGCCCGCACCCCGAGCTCCAGGTGCTCGACCCTCAGGTGCTCGTCGGGCGAGTGGTAGCCGTCGTCCGGGAGTGCGAACCCGCTCAGCACCACCGAGGTCCCCCGGGACGCCATGGCGGCCACCACCGGGATGCTGCCGCCGATGCCCACGGGCGTCACCGGAAGCCCCGTGGCCTGCTCGATACCGCGCATCGCCGCCGCGATGACCGGGTCGTCGGGGTCGATCCTGCTGGCCCCCGCAACGCCGAGCCCCTCCACCTCGATGTCAGCGCGTGCAGGACACGCGTCGCGCAGCATGCGCTCGAGTGCGCGCGCCAGGGCGGCCGCATCCGCGCCAGGCGGCACCCGGCACGAGAGCGTGGCCTCGGCCACCGCGGGGATGACCGTTGCCACCAGCGATGGGTCCCCCGCCCGCAGCCCGTGCACGTCCACCGACGGCAACATGGTGGTGCGCAGGTGGTACTCGGCCGCGGCATCGGCGTCCGACGGCCGCCCGCCGGCCTCGCGCAGCACGTCGGCACCTCCGGGCAGGGTGCCCCAGGCCTCCACTTCTGCGGCCGATGGCGCGGCCACGCCATCAAGGAGGTCCGCCGGGGCCCGGCCACCGCGCGGCAGCACCGCATGCAGCACGTCCACCAGCACATGGATGGCGTTCAGCGCCGCGCCGCCGTGCATGCCCGAGTGAAGGTCGGCCTCTGCGCCACGCACCCGCACGCGGAAGTACGCGAGCCCGCGCAGCCCCGTGCACACCGAGGGCCGCCCCGGGCCCACCATGGGCGAGTCGAAGATGACGGCGGCGTGCGGCGGATCGGCCTCGTCGGCCACCCAGTCGACGGCCGAGTGACCGCCGCTCTCCTCCTCGCCGTCGATCAGCACGCGGGCATGAACGGTCAACCGCCCGGCGGCCCGCAGGCGCTGCAGGGCCACCAGCAGCATGAACATGTTGCCCTTGTCGTCGCTGGCCCCCCTCGCGTAGAGGTTGGCGCCGCGCACCTCGGGCTCGAACGGCGGGCTGGTCCACAGCGACAGGTCGCCGGGCGGCTGGACGTCGTAGTGGCCGTAGATCGTGACCACCGGCGCATCGGCGGCGCCATCACTCGGCGGGACCTCGCCCACCACCAGCGGATGCCCCGAGGTCACCACCACGTCGGCGATGCCACCGGCCCGGCGCACCTCGTCGGCCACCATGTCCGCCGCCCGCCGCATGTCGTCGGCATGCGCGGGATCGGCGCTGATGCTGGGGATGCGCAGCAGGGCGAGCAGGCGCCCCATCTCATCGTCGGTCATGCCGTGGATGATGTCAGCCGCCCGCCCTACGATCGGCGTGACCCGGCCGAGAGGACCGCCATGCGCACACGCCCCACCATCGTCATCGCCAGCATCGGATTACTCGTCGCGGGCGGCGTTGTGGCCGGCTGCGGCGGTGGCCGCATCGGCGAGGTCGCGAGCGAACGTGCGCAGTCGCAGGCCATCCCCAACACGACGGTCGCGCCGGGCACGGCGTCCACCGCCACCCCCACCACGTCAGACCCGGACATGGCGACCGCCAGCGACATCGCGGCGGCAGACGCCCGCCTCACGGCAGACGTGCGGGATGCCGGCCTGGCCATCGCGGCGATCAGCGCGGCGGTGGCCGCGGCGGGGGATCCATCGGACGTGCCCGCCCTCGTAAGCCAGGTGACCACGCAACTGCAGGCGTTCGACACCGCGGTGGCCTCGATGTCCGTCTACCGCGTGGGGGAGCGGGCGCTCGAGGCCCTGAGGGCGAGGCTCGTGGCGAACGCGCCGCGGACATCGGAGGCCATCCGCGCGTTCACCGAAAGCGCCGCGCAGGCGGCCGACACCAACGACCTGCAGGGGCTCGTGACGGCGAAGGAGGCGCTGGCGGAGGCTCTGGGGTCGTTCGTCGCGCAGGTGCCCGCGGAGGGCGCGGGCTCCTAGGCCGGGGCCTTCGCCCGCTTGCGGCGCTTCGGCGTGGGCGCCTGCAGCACCTGGGCCAGGAACTCGCCCGTGTGGGACCCCGGCGTGGCCGCCACCTGCTCGGGGGTGCCAGACGCGATCACCAGGCCTCCCCCGGCCCCACCCTCGGGCCCGAGATCGACGATCCAGTCCGCGGCGCGGATGACGTCGAGGTTGTGCTCGATGACCAGCACGGTGTTGCCGGTGTCCACCAGGCGCTGCAGCACCTCGAGCAGCTTCTCGATGTCGGCGAAGTGCAGGCCCGTGGTGGGCTCGTCGAGCACGTACAGGGTGCGGCCGGTCGCGACCTTCGCCAGCTCGGTGGCCAGCTTCACCCGCTGGGCCTCGCCGCCTGACAGCGTGGTGGCCGGCTGCCCCAGGCGGATGTAGTCGAGGCCCACGTCGTGCAGGGTCTGCAGGCGCCGGCGCAGGCGCTCGACCGGGGCGAAGAACTCCACGGCCTCCTCCACGCTCATCTCGAGGACGTCGTGGATGGTCTTGCCCTTGTAGTAGACGTCCAGCGTCTCGCGGTTGTACCGCTTGCCCCCACAGACCTCGCACGGCACGTAGACGTCGGGCAGGAAGTGCATCTCGATGGTGATGGTGCCGTCGCCCTTGCAGGCCTCGCACCGCCCGCCCTTCACGTTGAACGAGAACCGGCCCGGCGCCCATCCGCGTGCCCGCGCGTCGGCGGTCATCGAGAACAGCTCGCGCACGTGGTCGAACAC
>CAZIQQ010000019.1:0-10835 GCA_964541555.1 uncultured Bifidobacterium sp.
GGGCGATGACCAGGGCATCGGTGCCGTTGGCCACGCCCACGCAGGGGCGGTTCTCGAGGCGCTTCGACACCGACTCCTCGATCGCCCGCACGCGGGGGCCGAGGATGAAGGTGCCCGTGTCGAGTATCTCCGCGATCGCCGCATCGAGCTCGTCGCGAAGTGGCGCGTATTGCGCCCGTATGTCCATCAGCGGGATAGCCACGGCGCGCGACGTTACCAACGCAGGCGGGCGCCGGAACCCATCCCGGCATCACCGGGGACGTCGGTCACCGGTGGACGCGCCGCCGGGATGCTCACGGTGACGATGGTGCCGAAGCCCTCGCGCGATGTAACGGAGGCCGATCCGCCCAGCCTCTCGGCGATGTGCTTGACGATCGAGAGCCCCAGGCCGGTGCCCCCCAGGCGCCGCGAGCGCGATGGATCGGCGCGGTAGAACCGCTCGAACACATGCGGAACGTCCTTCTCGGGAATGCCCAGGCCGTCGTCCTGCACCTCCACCTGGACGTCCGCGCCCGCCCGCTGCACCCTCACGGTGGCGATGGAGCCGGTGCCCGCATAGCGCACGGCGTTCTCGGCCAGGTTGCGCACCACGGTGTGGGCCATCCGGTCGGTCAGGGCCGTCCACAGGCCGTCGTGGGCATCCACCTCGAGGCGCACGCCCTGCTCGGCCGCCTCGCCCTGCAGTTCGTCCACCACCCCGTGGGCCACGGCGCCCATGTCGCTGCGCTCGCCCGATGGGTCGCCCTGCGCGGCCTCGAGCTCCGACAGGAACAGGATGTCGTCGATCAGCGCCTCGAGCCGCTCGGTCTCGAACCGCGAGCGGCTGACGAAGTCGGCGCGCATGTCCGGCGGGAGATCCGGGTCCTCCAGGGCCTCCAGCATGCCGCGAAGTCCGGTGAGCGGCGTGCGCAGCTCGTGGGACACATTGGCGACGAACTGCGACCTCAGGTCCTGGTAGGCCACGGCCTGGGTGGCGTCCTGCAGGGTCATCACGGCGCCACGGGCGCCGTCGACGACGAAGGGCACCACCTGCACCCGGAACGTGCGCCGCCCCTCGACGAAGAGCTTCAGCTCGAAGTCGTCGTCCTCGCCGCTGGCAAGCGCTTCGCGTACCCGCGACGCCAGCATGTGGTCGCCGAAGGCCTCCAGCACACCCACGCCGGTGCGCAGGAACGGGAACGCCTGCAACGCGGCGGGGTTGATGCGATCGACCCCTGATGCCTGGCCCACCAGCACGGCGGTCATCGGCAGCGCGTCGAAGGCGGCCGAAAGGGCGTCGACCTCGGGCCCGGCCGCGGGTTGCTCCGCCGCCGGGGCCTCCTCCACCACCTCGCGGGTGCGGCGCAGGGCGGCAATCGCAATGACCGCGACGGCAATCGCCACCACGGCGATCACCCATGCGAGGGCAGTCACGTCGCGAGCCTCCTGCGGCGGTAGCGGACGAACATCCACACGATGCCGGCGAGGATCATCACCGCGACGGCGTAATCGAACCAGTGCAGCTGCTTCTGCAGCGACTCCCAGTTGTCACCCACCGCCATTCCGGCGTAGGCCAGCAGCAGGCACCACGGGATGCAGCCGATCACGGTGAGCGTGGTGAACTTCCAGAACGGCATGCGCGCCACGCCGGCGGGCAGCGAGATGAACGTGCGGATGATCGGCAGGCAGCGCGATATCAGCACCGCCCAGCTGCCGTATTTCCCGAACCAGCGATCGGCGGCGTCGAGCCTCTCGGGCGTGATGTGCAGCCAGCGCCACCTCAGCGCCCAGTCACGCCCCTTCTCCCTGCCCACCCACCAGGCGATCCACGACCCGACCACATTGCCGGCCACTCCGGCGGCGACGACGGCGACGAACGACACCTTGCCCTGGCCGGCGAGGAAGCCCCCGAACACCATGATGGCCTCGCTCGGCACCGGGATGCAGGCGCTTTCCAGGACCATCAGCAGGAACACCGCCCACACGCCGTACGCACCGACGGTCTCGGTGGCGAAGTTGACGATGGGCGCGGTGATGTCGGGCATGCGTCAGCGGCCCCGGCGCGCGGCCGGAGGAGTCGCGCGGCGGGCGATCACGCTACGCCGGGAACGCGTCGATCTCGGCGTGCAGCGCCCGCATCTCGGATACGAGACGATCCACCTCGCCCTCGAGGCCCGTCATGCCCTCGTGCTGGCGGTAGGTGGTGTGGCCCAACTGCTCGGCCACGGCATTCAGCTTGCGCTGCAGCATCAGCTTCTCGCCCTTGTCACGCGCATCCTGCGCGCCCTTCTGGGCGGCGTCGGCCGTCTTGGCCGCAAGTTCCTTCGCCTTGTCGGTGAAGCCCATCGTCGGCTCCTCGGTCAGGTCCGATCCGCGCGCCACGTCCCCCATGCGATGAATGTGGCGATGATCGAGACGATCAGGGACACGATGATGCCCCACGACTGGTCCCGGATGTCCATGAGGGCGATCAGGGTGTAGATCAGCGTGACCGAGGTGAGGTACGCGGCCACGCCGCTGCCGGGCAGCCGCGGCACCTCGTAGTCGAAGGCATCGGCCAGTGACATCAACCCGGCGAAGAGAGCCGCGATGAAGGCCAGCCACACCGAATCGGCATCCCAGGCACGTCCGCCGCCCGCTCCCCACTCGAAGAACAGGCTGATGATGAAGACGCCGTTCAGGATCGCCACGGCGATGAGCCGCTCCCGGCGATCGAGTGACTTGAGGTAGTTCACGGACGTGCCTTTCTAGCCGCGTCTGTCGGTGATCCAGGCCAGCGCGGCGAAGAGCACCGCGCCTGCTGAGAGTCCAAGGGCGGTCCACGCCCCGTACATGATGTCCTCGCCCGCCAGCAGGAAGAGCGCGGTGTAGAACAGGCCGACCGGCATGAGGAACGTGCTGATGGCCGGCACCGGCAACGACCGGAAGCCGTCGATGCTGAGGGCATCGAGCAGGAGCAGCGCCGATGCCACGGCCACGATCACCAGCGGCAGCCACGCGGAATCGATCAGCCCCGCGCCCGTCACGTCGCCGCCATCGGCGCCGCCGATGCCGAACCACGGCAGGTAGAGGGCGCCGCACCACAGGCCGCCGAGGACGGCGCCCAGTATCTCGAAACGCTCGAGTGCTCCGAAGCGGGTCACGACGACGAGTCTACGGACACGCCCGGCGCGGTCGCGCAGGTGTTACCGGGTGTCCTGCCGGAAGACCGAGAAGGTCAGCACCAGGCCCACGACCGAGAACAGAAGCGCCAGCCACACGCCGTACGAGATGCCGTCGATCGCGAACATGAACACCAGCACGTAGAACACCAGCAGCGACATCAGGTACGTGGCCACCGACGTCGGGTTCATGCGCCGTATCGGCAGGTCCATGCCCAGGGCATCGGCCGCCATGATGCCGCCCGCGGCCAGCGCGATGAGCAGCGCCAGCGGCCAGGAGCCCAGATCGGCACCGGACCCCGAGATGGGGCCGAAGGTCTGCCACTTGAGGAACAGGGAGATGATGAACAGCAGCATGCATACCGCCGCCCCCAGCTCCTTCTGCTCGCGCGAGATCCCCTGAAGGTCCACCGGTGCTCCTCGTACGGATTCGGACGAGTGGCCATTCGACGCCCCAGGGGGGCGTCCCTGCCTAGGGAATCGAGAAGGGCGCGTAGTGCCCGGGCACCACGACGGCCGGCGCCCGGTCGCGCACCATGCGCCATGCGGCCAGGTGCTGGTCGCGGTTCTCCAGGCCATCCGGGGCGGCCATGTCACGGAACCAGGCGGGGTCGGGCCCCAGGGTGTCGCCCGCCACGATGACCCGGGCGTCGTCGCACTCGGCCACCACGGCCACGTGCCCCGGCGCGTGCCCGGGCGTGTGGAACCACGAGAGGCCCGGGCGCACCTGACCCTCGGCGCCTTCCATCACCACCAGGGGGGCGTCGTCGACGATGCCCCGCTGGCGCCGGGCGTATGGGGTGTCCAGCTCATCGCGGTGCACCCACACCTCGGTGACGCCGGGCAGTTGCGGCAGGGCACTCAGGTGATCGGAGTGCAGGTGGGTCATGACCACCGTCCGGATATCCGCCGGCTCGATGCCGCGGGCACGCAGCACGCCGTCCAGCATGTCGCCCTGGGTCTGGTAGCCCGGGTCGATGATGACGGGCTCGGGGCCCGTGAGCAGCACGGTGTTCGGCCAGGCGATCATTCCCGGCACCGCGCCCTCGAGCCGGCGATAGGCCGCGAAGGTGCCCTCGGTGCTGGCGGCCCGGGTCTCGACGACCTCGTCGCCCAGCAGGCCCAGGATGATGCGATGGGCGGGCACCAGAACCTGCCACCGCCACGGCCCGCCCGCCACCGGCTAGTCGCCCCGGCGGGAGTCCGCGCCCTGCTCGGGGCGCGCGTAGCACGGGGCCTCGAGGAAGGCGCCGACGGGGTCGGGCGACCGACGCCGGAAGCGCTCCACGCGCACGCGCACGGCCTGTCGCAGGGGCGCGGCCAGCGGCGAGGCCGCGAGCCCCACGAGCCCTGCACCGATGATGACGCCGCGGCGGCGGGCGGCCATGCGGCTACTTCAGCGAAGCGAGGAACTCATCGACCGGGATGGCCGTGAGCGTCTGGAAGTGCGCGGTACCGCGCGCCGCCAGCTCGATGGACACCCGGGCGATCGTCTTCTCGTCCGGGGCGTCCACGATGTTCACGAAGTCATACGGGCCCAGGACCGCCCACTGCTGGACGACCTTGGCGCCCATCTGCTCGATCTCCTGATTCACTTCCTTCAGACGCTGCGGGTTTGCCTTGATGGTGCCCGCGCCGTGGGGGCTGAGCGTGCTGAGCAGGATGTAGGTCGGCACCCGTCCTCCTAGGGTCCTGGCCGGTCGCGGTGAGCGTACCAGCGTGCGATTAGGATGCCCGCATGGCAACCGGGGCCCCACTCCGCGCAGACCGCGGGACCATCCCCGCGATCGTCGCCCTCTCGTCGCTGGTGCTGGCCATCAGCGTGTTCCTCCCGTGGTACACGGCCGATGTGGCGCCGCCCTTCGCGCCCGAGGCCAGTTCGGGCTGGGACGCCAGCATGTTCGCCCGCATCGCCTTCGCCATGGCCGTCATCACCCTCATCGCCTCGGGCCTGATGTGGCTGGACGCCCGCGGGTTCCTGCCGCTCGACCAGGACATCGTGCGGGCCTTCGCCTGGACCTGCATGGTGCTGGCGCTGGCGGCGACCGCCCTCGTGGCGTGGCGCCTGGTGCGCCCGCCCGGGCCCGCGGAATTCCTGGCCCGTGACGTGGGCCTGTTCATCGCCCAGGCGGCGGCAATCGTCGCCCTGGTGGCATCGATCGGCGCCGTGCGCCCGAGGACCCAATGATCACCGTATCCCGAACCATCACCGTTCCCGTGGCCCGCGACGAGGCCTTCCGGCTGGTGGCGCAGTTCGGCCGCGCCTCCGAGTGGGACCCCGGCCTCGCCGAGTCGCGCCAGGAGACCCCGGGCGAGCCCGGGCTCGGCACGGTGTTCCCCATCGTCGCGGAGTTCCGGGGCAAGCGGACGCCGATGAACTACGTGATCACCGAGTGGGATCCCGGCACCCTCATCGTGATCGAGGGGACCGGCGAGAAGGCCACCGCCCGCGATGAGATCCTGTTCGCCGACGGCCCCGACGGTGGAACCGCGATCACCTACACGGCGACCCTCGGCATGAAGGGCGTGCTGAAGGTGGCCGAGCCCTTCCTGAAGGGCACGTTCAACCACATGGGTGACGAGGCCGTGGCCGGCCTCGCGAGTTGGCTCACCCGTGAGGCCGGCTAGGCGGCGTCACGCCGCGGTGCGATCCCGCGGCCGCATCACCAGGGCGTCGTCCTCGACGTCCACCTGCACGTCGTCGCCCGGCTTGATGGCGCCGGTCAGCATCTCCATCGCCAGGGGGTCCTGCACCCGCTTCTGGATGACGCGCTTGAGCGGCCGCGCCCCGTAGGCAGGGTCATACCCCTCGTCGGCAATCTTCTCCCGGGCCTCCGGCGACAGCGTGAGGCGGATGTCCTGCTCGTCCAGCCGCTGGTCGAGACGGGCCATCTGCATGTCCACCACGCGGTCGATGTCCGACCGGTCGAGCCTGGAGAACTGCACGATCTCGTCCACGCGGTTGAGGAACTCCGGCCGGAAGTGGTCGCGCAGCGCGCCGAGCACGCGCTCGGACACGATGTCGTCGTCCAGGCCGTCCAGCATGAACTGGCTGCCGATGTTGGACGTCATGATCACCACCGTGTTGCGGAAGTCCACCACTCGGCCCTGGCCGTCGGTGAGGCGGCCGTCGTCGAGCAGCTGCAGCAGCACGTTGAAGACGTCGGGGTGGGCCTTCTCGATCTCGTCGAGCAGCAGCACCGCGTAGGGCCTGCGCCGCACGGCCTCGGTGAGCTGGCCGCCCTCCTCGAAACCGACGTAGCCGGGAGGCGCGCCGATGAGGCGGGCCACCGTGTGCTTCTCCATGTACTCGCTCATGTCCACGCGCACCATCGCGCGCTCGTCGTCGAACATGAACTCGGCGAGCGCCCGGGCCAGCTCGGTCTTCCCCACGCCCGTGGGGCCGAGGAAGATGAACGAGCCGATGGGGCGGTCGGGGTCGCTGAGCCCCGCGCGGGCGCGCCGCAGCGCGTTCGCGACGGCCTCGACGGCCTCGGCCTGGCCCACCACGCGCTCGTGCAGGCGGTCCTCCATGTGCACGAGCTTCTCGACCTCGCCCTCCATGAGCCTGCTCACGGGGATGCCGGTCCACGACGCGACGACCTCGGCGATGTCCTCCGAGGTGACCTCCTCCTTGAGCATGCGGTGCTCCGCCTGCTTGGCATCGAGGTCGCGCTCGGCCTCCTCGAGGCCACGCTCGAGCTCGGGGATGGTTCCGAAGCGAAGCCGCGCGGCACCCTCGAGGTCGGCCTCGCGCTCGGCCCGCTCCACCTCGGTGCGGGCGCGGTCGAGGTCGTCCTTCAGGTCGCGGATGCGCGAGATGGAGGCCTTCTCCTCCTCCCACGCCGCCTTCATGCCGTCGGACTCCTCGCGCAGGTCGGCGAGCTCGCGGCCCACCCGCTCGCGGCGCTCCACCGACGCGGGGTCGGTCTCGGCCTGCAGCGCCTGCTCCTCGATCTCCAGCTGGATGATGCGGCGCAGCAGCACGTCGAGCTCCTCGGGAACCGAGTCGATCTCGATGCGCAGCCGGCTTGCCGACTCGTCGATGAGGTCGATGGCCTTGTCGGGCAGGAAGCGCGAGGTGATGTAGCGGTCGCTCAGCCGTGCCGCGGCCACGAGGGCCCCGTCCTGGATGCGCACGCCGTGGTGCACCTCGTAGCGCTCCTTGAGCCCGCGCAGGATCGCCACGGCGTCCTCCACCGACGGCTCACCCACCATCACCGGCTGGAACCTGCGCTCGAGCGCGGGGTCCTTCTCGATGTACTGGCGGTACTCGTCGAGCGTTGTGGCGCCGACGGCGCGCAGCTCCCCGCGGGCCAGCATGGGCTTGAGCAGGTTCGCCGCGTCGACGGCGCCCTCCGACTTGCCCGCGCCCACGATGGTGTGGAGCTCGTCGATGAACAGGATGATCTCGCCCTCGGCGTCGGCGATCTCCTTGAGCACGGCCTTGAGGCGGTCCTCGAATTCGCCGCGGTACTTCGATCCGGCGATGAGGCTGCCGATGTCGAGCGAAATGACCCGCTTGCCGGCCAGACCCTCGGGCACGTCGCCGTCGACGATGCGCTGGGCCAGGCCCTCGACGATGGCCGTCTTGCCCACGCCGGGCTCGCCGATGAGCACCGGGTTGTTCTTGGTGCGGCGCGACAGCACCTGGATGACCCGGCGCACCTCCTCGTCGCGCCCGATCACCGGGTCGAGCTTGCCCTGCGCGGCGGCAACCGTGAGGTCGCGTCCGTACTTCTCGAGGGCCTGGTACTTCTCCTCGGGGTTCGGATCGGTCACGCGGGCCGAGCCGCGCACCTCCCGGAGGGCGGTCATCAGGGAGTCGCGGGTGACCCCGTTCGACTCCATGGCCTGCTTCGCGGGCCCCGACTCGCCCACCAGCGCCAGCAGCAGGTGCTCGGTGCTGATGTACTCGTCGGTGAGGGCCTCGGCCTCCTTGCCGGCGTTCCGCACCACGGCCTTGAAGGCCGGCGAGAACTCGACGGTGACGCTGGCGCCGCTGACAGTGGGGCGGGCCTCGACCGCGGCCTGGGCCGCGGCGCGCAGGGCGGCCGGGTTGGCTCCGGCGCGCTCGACGATCGGCTGCACCACGCCCTCCGGCTGGTCGAGGAGCGCCAGCAGGAGGTGCTCGGGCTCGACCAACTGGTTTCCCCGCGTCTCCGCGAGGGACTGGGCTGCCCCGAGGGCCTCGGCGGCGCGCTCAGTGGGCTTGTCTACGGACATCAGGTGGACCTCCTCGGGTCTCGCGTATCTGGATCGCGGGGCACCGGTCGGAGCCCCGCGGGAATGACCTGCTTCACGCGCACGGCGGGCGGGCCTGCCGCGCGCCGCACGTGGACGATCTCTGTGGACATGGCGCGGCGGCTGGCGTCGATCGCCTGGCGGTGCTCCGCCAGGCGGGCCTCGGCCTCGCGCTCGAGGTCACGCACCCGGCGCATGGCGGCGTCGAGCTTCTGCTCGAGTTCCAGCACGCGCTCGATGCCGGCCAGGTTGAGGCCGCTCTCGCCCAGCGCCTGAATGCGGCGCAGGCGGGCGAGGTCTGCCTCGGAATAGAGGCGCGTGCGCCCCTTGGTGCGGCCGGGCTGCACAAGGCCGCGCCGCTCGTACATGCGCAGGGTCTGCGGGTGCATGCCCGCCATCTCGGCGGCGATGCCGATCATGAAGACCGGCCGGTTGTCGTCGCGCTGGGGGCTCAACGGAACAGCGCCTCGCGCGGGTCGGCCCCGTCGAGGGCGGCAAAGGCCTCGAGGGCCTCCCGCTGCTCATCGGTGAGCGACGCCGGCACCGACACCCGCAGCTTCGCCAGCAGCGAGCCCGCGCCCGATCCGTTCAGCTTGGGGGCGCCCTTGCCCGGCACCCGCAGCGTGCGGCCGTCCTGGCTGCCCGCAGGCACGGTGATCTTCACCCTGCCGTCGAGCGTGGGAACCTCGATCTTCGCGCCGAGCGCGGCCTCCGCGAACGTGACCGGAACCTCCACCACGAGGTCGTCGCCCTTGCGGGTGAACACGGGGCTCGGCATGACGCGGGTGATCACGTGCAGGTCGCCGGCCGGGCCGCCGCGCATGCCGGCGCCGCCCTTGCCCTTGAGCTTGATGCGGGTGCCGTCCTTCGCGCCGGACGGGATGCGCACGCGAATGCGCCGCTCGGCCGACCGCACGCCGGTACCCCGGCAGTCGGTGCAGGGGTCCTCGATGAGAGTCCCTGCGCCACCGCAGTCGGGACAGGCCTCGGGAATGGAGAATCCCCCGATGTCCCGGCCCACCTGGCCCCGGCCCTCGCATGTGGTGCACAGGCGCGGACTGGTGCCGGGCTTCGCCCCGGTGCCCGCGCACGTGGCGCAGGCCTCGGTCTTCTCGAGGGTCACCGGCACCTCGGCGCCGGACATCGCCTGGTCGAACGACAGCGTCACCTCGACCTCGAGGTCCTGGCCCCGGCGGGCGCCGCCCGACGGACCGCGACCACCCGACCGACGCCCGCCGCCGCCGAACATCGAGCCGAAGATGTCGCCGAGGTCGCCGAAGCCGGCGGCACCGCCGCCCCGGCCTCCCGCGCCGCCGAAGCCCCCGCCCATGCGGGCGTACTGGCGCTCGGCGTCGTACTCACGACGCTTGTCGGCGTCGGAGAGCACGTCGTGGGCGTGCGAGACCTCCTTGAACCGCTCCTCCGCGGAGGGGTCATCGGGGTTGGCGTCCGGGTGGTACTTGCGTGCCAGCGCGCGGTAGGCCTTCTTGATGGCCTCGTCGTCCGCATTCTCCGGAACACCGAGGACCGCATAGAGGTCCTTGTCGTTCAGCTCCCTCCTCCTCCCTGTGACACCACCACGCGCGCCGGCCGGATGACCGCGTCGGACATCCGGTAGCCGCGCTCCACCACGGCGACCACGGCACCCTCGGGGTGCTGCGGCGACGCCATGCCCTGCACGGCCTCGTGCACGGTGGGGTCGAACATCTGGCCCTCGGCGGGGATCTCCTCCACGCCGCGGACGGTCAGCAGCGCGCCCAGCTGCTGGCGCACCATGTCGACGCCGGCGACGATGCCGCCGGCTGACTCGTCGCCCGCGGCCACCAGGGCCTCGAGCGCGCGCTCGAGGTTGTCGAGCACGGGCAGCAACTCGGACACCAGCTCGCGCACGCCGGCCTCGGCCAGCAGCGGTCGCTCGCGGTCCACGCGCTTGCGGTAGTTGTCGAAGTCGGCCCGGGTGCGCTGGAGCTGGTCGAGGTAGTCGTCCCGCTCGGCGCTCACCCGCGCCAGTTCATCGTTGGACTGGTCTGCGCCGGTCCCCTCGGGGCCCGGGGCACCCGCCTCGTGGGCGGGCACCTCGGGCTCCTCCGGGGCGACGTCGGTGTCGGTGTGGTCGGTCAACGGGGATCCCCTAGGCCTTCTGGGCCGGCTCGTCCTCGTCGATGACCTCGTAGTCGGCGTCCTCCACCGTCTCCTCGCCGGCCTCACCTGCGCCCTGCTGCTCTGCGGCAGCGCGCTGGTACACCTGCTCGGACACCTTGTGCAGGGCCTCCGTCACCTTCTCGGTCGCGGCCTCGATGGACGCCGCGTCCTCTCCCGACTGGCTCGCGCGGGCCGCCTGGATGGCCGACTCGAGCTCTGCCTTCAGGGCCTCGTCGACCTTGTCGCCGTGGTCCTTCAGCTGGCGCTCGGCCTCGTTCACCCGGGCCTCCCCCTGGTTGCGGGCGTCGG
>CAZIQQ010000019.1:10845-14770 GCA_964541555.1 uncultured Bifidobacterium sp.
TGCCCGTGGCGCGGTCCTTCGCCGACACGTGCACGATGCCGTTGGCGTCGATGTCGAACGTGACCTCGATCTGGGGCACGCCGCTCGGCGCCGACGGGATGCCGGTCAGGTTGAAGCGGCCCAGCGTGCGGTTGAACGAGGCCATCTCGCGCTCGCCCTGCAGCACGTGGATCTCCACCTGGCTCTGGTTGTCCTCGGCCGTCGAGAAGACCTCGCTCTTCTTGGTCGGGATGGTGGTGTTGCGCTCGATGAGCCGCGTGAACACGCCGCCCTTGGTCTCGATCCCCAGCGACAGCGGGGTGACGTCGAGCAGCAGCACGTCCTTGACCTCACCGGCCAGCACACCCGCCTGGATGGCTGCGCCCACGGCCACGACCTCGTCCGGGTTCACGCCCTTGTGCGGGTCCTTGCCCGTGAGCTCCTTCACGCGCTCCTGCACGGCGGGCATGCGGGTCATCCCGCCCACGAGCACCACGTGCTCGATGTCGGTGCCCGAGACGCCGGCGTCCTCGAGGGCCTGCTTGGTGGGGCCCTCCAGCCGCTGGAGCAGGTCGTGCGTGAGCTCCTCGAACTTGGCGCGCGAGAGCGACAGGTCGAGGTGCTTGGGGCCCGAGGCGTCGGCCGTGATGAACGGCAGGTTCATCTGCGCGGTCGTGGTGGTCGACAGCTCGATCTTGGCCTTCTCGGCCGCCTCGCGCAGGCGCTGCAGCGCCATGGCGTCCTGGCTCAGGTCGATGCCCTGGCTCGCCTTGAACTCAGCCACCATCCAGTCGACGACGGCCTTGTCGAAGTTGTCGCCGCCCAGGTGGTTGTCGCCGTTCGTCGACTTCACCTCGAAGACGCCGTCGCCGATCTCGAGGATCGACACGTCGAACGTGCCGCCGCCCAGGTCGAAGACCAGGATCGTCTGCTCGCTCTCCTTGTCGAGCCCGTAGGCCAGCGCGGCCGCGGTGGGCTCGTTGATGATCCGCTTGACCTCGAGGCCGGCGATGGTGCCGGCGTCCTTCGTGGCCTGGCGCTGCGCGTCGTTGAAGTACGCGGGCACGGTGATGACCGCGCCGTCGACGTCCTCGCCCAGGAACGCCTCGGCGTCCTGCTTGAGCTTCTGGAGGATCATCGCGCTGATCTCCTGCGGCGACCACTCCTTGTCGCCGGCCTTCACGCGCACGTCGCCGCTGGGGCCGGGGACGACCTCGTACGGGACGATGGTCTGCTCCTCGGACACCTCGTTGGTGTCGCGCCCCATGAAGCGCTTGACGCTGAACACGGTGTTCTGCGGGTTGGTCACGGCCTGGCGGCGCGCGACGGCGCCCACGAGGCGCTCACCCGACGGCGTGAACGCGACGACCGACGGGGTCGTGCGACCGCCCTCCGCGTTGGGGATGACCTCGGGCTCGCCGCCCGTGAGCACGGCCATGGCCGAGTTGGTGGTACCGAGATCGATGCCGATCGTCTTACCCATGAAAAGTGTTGCCTCCTGCGATTGCGTGGATCGAATACGCTCGGTATCCAACAACATGAGTCGCTTCGTATCAAGTCATTTGCGTTAGGAGACAGTAAGGAGCAAGACACCCCCCACCCCGGTGACAGGCACCGGGTCCACAGACGCGAAAGGGCCCGCTCAGCGGGCCCTTTCGTCCTTCTCGAGCGCTCCGCGTGACGGAGCGCGTGTGTCGTGTGTGGCCTACAGGAGGCCGGCGGGCGGGCCATCCTGCTCGCGCTTGCGGCCGAAGCCCGTGCGCTGCAGCAGTGCCCAGCCAGCGGGCAGCAGCGCCGCGGCGATGGCGATCTTCACGAGGTCGCCCAGGATGAACGGCTGGACGCCCAGCTCGTAGGCCTGGCCCAGCCCGAGGGTCACGCCATCACCCGCGGGCGACCAGCTGGCCAGCCACGGCACGCCGATGGCGTAGATGATCACGTTGCCCAGCAGCAGCACGCCGATCATGGGCACCACGCGGCGGTCGGCCCCGCGCTCGCAGAGCCAGCCCACGGCCGCAGCGGCGAGGATGAAGCCGATGATGTAGCCGCCGGTGGCGCCGGTGATGATGTCCCAGCCGCCCGACTGGTCGCTGAAGATCGGGGCGCCCAGCGCGCCGATGGCGAAGTAGAGGGCCAGCGACAGGGCGCCGCGCCAGGCCCCGAGCATTCCGCCGACCAGCAGCACGGCGAGGGTCTGGCCGGTGAACGGCACCGGATACCAGGGGATCGCGACCTGGGCGAGCAACGACACCAGCGCGGTGCCGGCGAGGACGAGGACGATGTCGCGGAAGAGCGTGGTCGATCGGCTCTGGCCGCGGGGCACGACCCGATCAACGATCGTCCCATAGCGCACTGCGTGCATTCGGCGGAACTCCTTGGGGAATACGACTGTCACGGGGATGCTACCCGCGGCGTGACACACGGGGACCGCCGGGCCCGTGGAATACACTTCGCGCGTGGCTACTGAGTCTGCAGGCGGCATTGGCGGCGGCATCGACCAGCTCCGCAATGGGCTGATCGAGGTCGCAAGCGTCATCGTGGGCCAGGTGGAGCGCGCTGTGGACGCCTGGGAGACCCAGGATCACGCTGAGGCCGCGCAGGTCGTCGCCGGCGACGACGAGGTGGACTTCCGCTGCAAGGAGCTCGAGCGCCTGGCGTTCGACCTCGTGCTGCTGCAGGCCCCCAAGGCCCATGACCTCCGCCTGATCCACGCCGGGCTCATCATCACCGTGGCGCTTGAGCGCGTTGGTGACCTCGCGGTGGCCATCGCCCGGCGGGTCGAGGCCATGGAGCCCTCGCGGCCCATCCCCGAGGTCGACGCCCTGCTGAAGCGCATGGAGCCCCGGGCCATCAGCTCGCTGTCGCAGTCGGTTCAGGCGTTCGCCCGAGAGGACACCGGGTTGGCCATCATCGCCAGGTCCGACGCCCGCGGCGTGCAGGACCTCCTCGAGGGCGTCATGCAGGCGGCCTCGCATCACGCGGCCGACCAGGACAGCGCCCCATGGCTGGCCAACGCCGTGCTGCTGGCCAGGCACATGGAGCGGGTGTCCAACAACGCAGCCGAGATCGCCGGTCGCGTGCGTTTCGTCGCCGAAGGCGGCGACCCGGTCTAGCCCCCGGGGGCGCGCGGGCCGTAGCCCACGCACCCCCGACGGACGGGGCGTCAGCCGTTCACGGTGCCGCTGACCGTGCAGGAACCCGCGCCGCCATTGGCCCCAAGCGATGTCAGGTTGGTGGCCATCGAGAGTTCCGCGGTGAACGAGGTGCCGTCCGGACCCATGCCGCCGCCGTCGAGCACGTGAATCGCCGACTCGCCGGTGGCGTTGTTGCTGAACTGGCCGACCGTGGCCGCGGCACCCGCGCCGAGGTTCACGCCGGCCGTCGAGCCCTCAGTGCCCGTGGTGGCGTTGGTCCACTGATAGGTCTCGCCCTGCACCGATGCGCCTGCCTGCGCATTCGCCATCTGCACGGTCAGGGTGTCCTTGCCGCCGGTGTTGATGGCGCACTGGGCGGTGAGCGTCCAGTTGCCGGACGTGAGCAGCGTCGCGGTCTGACCCGCCGTCAGCTTGGTCGGCTTGATGTACCCGGCCATCTTCGCCGGCGTGATCGCCCCGTTGGCGATCTGCGCGGTGGTCCACCCCTGACCCGCGCCGGTCACCCGGCTGAGCGGCGTGACGCCATTGGCGCCCGTGTTGGCAGCATCACTCTGGGTGGTGCGCACCGGCGCCAGGTAGTTGAGCGCGGAGTTCGAACGGCGCACGGCAGCTTGCGAGATGCGCTGGTTGATCAGCAGTTGCTGCCCGGTGGTGTTGGCGTTCTCGGTGGCGGCGGTGCCGGACGCTACGAGCACGGCGGCCGTGCCGAGGACTGCCGCCGATGCGATGGCAAACGGATAGAGCTTCATGGAGAGGCCTCCCTGGTCGGATATTCGGGCCGATCACCACGG
>CAZIQQ010000019.1:14780-24545 GCA_964541555.1 uncultured Bifidobacterium sp.
GGGGAACCCCCTGCACACGCCGGGAAGAGCTGCGCCGGTGATACCGTGCCGGACCTATGAGCGCACCCACCCGTCTCGAAAATGCCCTGCGGGAGGGACGATTCGCCGTCACCAGCGAGATCGGCCCCCCCAAGAGCGCGGACCCCTCCGTGATCGCCGAGAAGGCGCGCCTGCTCGGCCCGGTGACCGACGCGGTGAACATCACCGACAACCAGACCGCGCAGTCGCGCATGTGCCCCCTGGCATCGGGACGCATCGCGCTCGACAACGGCGCCGAGCCCGTGATGCAGATGACCGTGCGCGACCGCAACCGCATGGCGCTCACCAGCGACATCCTGGGCGCGTCCGCCCTGGGCATCCACAACACCCTCTGCATGAGCGGCGACCCCATCCACATCGGCAACCACCCCGATGCCGCCGTGGTGAACGACATCGACACCATGTCGCTGCTGCGCCTGCAGGCATCGCTGCGCAATGGCCGCTTCATGAACGAGCCCGAAGAGGAACTCGCGGGCGAGCCACCGCACCTGGTGATCGGCGCCACGGCCCACCCCGCGGCCGACGACCCCGACGTGGAGATCTCGAAGATCCGCGCCAAGATGGAGGCCGGGGCCGACTTCTTCCAGACCCAGCTGGTCTACGAGCCCGAGCGCGTCGCCCAGTTCATGAGCCGCCTCGAGGCCGCCGACCTGCCCGCCATGCCGAAGCTGCTCATCGGCGTGGGGCCCTTCAAGCACCTGCGCATGGCCGAGCACATGCGCGACAAGGTGTGGGGGGTCACCGTGCCCGACGCGCTGATCACGCGCATGGAGCAGGCCGATGACGAGGGCGAGACCGGCATGGAGATCTGCGTGGAGGTCATCCAGGCCCTTCGCGAGATCCCCGGCGTGGCCGGCGTGCACGTGATGGCCATCGCCTGGGAGTCGTCGGTGCCGGAGATCCTCTCGCGCGCCGGCCTGGTACCCGCCGCCCGCTGAGCGGGCCTCAGCGCACCAACGTGAAGTCGCGCATTCGCATGGTCGCCGTGGGGTTCTGCGAACCCCGTCGCGACACAGGCAGCGCTGATTCCAGCCCGATGCGCAGGTAGCGCGTTCCCGCAAGGTTGCGCAGCCCCCCGAGGGGCAGCTCCACCTGCTGCACGCCGGGCGCCAGCACCAGGTAGCGGGCGTTGAGGTAGTGCCCTCCGGGGGTCACCACCAGGCGCCAGGGCTGGTCTGCCGGCCCGGCGTTGCGCAGGTCGACGGTCATCCTGAGCGCGCGCCATCCCGACCAGTTGGCCTTGGGCCGCTCGGCGCCCACGAAGTCGCGGATGATCTCCGGGGCGATGATGTTGCCATTGTTGATCTCGCGGCCGTTCGGCTGGTACCGGCGGTTGACCGTGGCGACGATGTGGTCGCCCACCACCCGCACCTTCGCCGGACGCGCCCGCGCGCGCCAGCCGCGCAACTCGGCGGCCGATGCGAACAGCGGTCGCTCGGTGCGCGCGCGCAGGGCGATGGGGGCCAGGGCCACCGACCTTCCCGCGGCGGCCTGCAGGACGGCCCGCGTGATCGTGCGCGAGCGCCGGTCCACCTTGCCCTCGCGATCGCGGCTGACCACCACCACGGTGCGCGCGGCAGTGAGCCCCCGGATGCGGAACCGCCCGCGGGCGTCGGTGACCGCGCGCAGGCCCGCCGCGCGTACGGTGGCGCCGCGCACTGCGCGGCCGCGGTGCGTCACCCGCCCCGTCACGGTGGTTCCCGGGCGCCCCGCCAGACGGTCCACCAACCACGAGCGCAACGCGCCGAATTCGACCGGATCGGTGGTGACCACCGGCAGGTACGGGGGTCGGTTGTAGTCGCTGCACGGGGTGAAGCCCGTGTTGCGTCCCGAGTAGGGCGCAGCGGTGGCAGCGGCAAGGCGGGCGGCCGCAGCGGGATCACGGGCCTTCAGGGCCGCGATGAGCGAGGCGTCCTCCAGACCGTCGCGCACGGCCACCATGCGCAGCGATCGCTGGAGGGGTCGCGACAGGTCGCCGCTGGGGTACAGCAGGCTGCCCTCGCCGTTGCCGCCGACCTCGCGTCCGCCGCCGCTGCACTGGTCGGCCTTGGTCACGTGGCTCAGTCCCCACGGCTGCGACCGCGGGTCCCGGGGGCCACCGCCCTCGCGCCAGGCCGTGAGCGCCCAGTAGAAAGTGCCCTGAACGTCCATCTCCTCGGCCAGCCAGCCCATCACGCGCGGCTCGGCGAGCGACTTGTCGATCAGGACATTGGGTGTGTACCGCTGGGTATCCGAGCCGTACACGTACCACCACGTACCCCTGCCCTCGGCACGCAGCTGGTCCATGCGCGTGCGGTGCAGGTAGTAGTTCCAGAGGGTCGGGGCCCAGATGTCCACCGACCCGCCCATGGCTGCCCTCGCGGCATCGGTGGGCGCCTCCGTCACCATCACGCGCGCCGGGGCGCCCGCATCGCGCAGCTGCTGCGCCGCCCGGGCCACCACCGGGTACTCGTCCTCATTCGGCTCGTCCACGGGAAGCGAGAACAGCGGCCTGCCGAGGGTCCGATAGGCACCCGACAGGCTGGTTGCCCAGGCGGGCCGTCGGGCATCGACGTACTCGCGGTCGGTGATGGCCGCGTACAGCGGCAGGTAGGGCATCTCGAGCATGGGGAATCCCAGGGAAGCCCCCGCGGCCAGGCGCGCGCCAGGGCCACCACTCCAGTCGCCCACCCACGTGGCGCCGTTGATCGCCGGTGCCGTGCCCGGCACCTGGCTGGGGCTGATTCCGTGTGCCCGCAGCATGGGCAGCGAGTGCGATGCCAGCCCCGCTTGAAGGCGGGCGTCGCTCTCGGTCACGCCATACAGGCGTGCGATGGAGGTCACGTCGAGGCGTCCGACAAACGGCCTGCGGTCGCGATCGACCGCCACCGGCAGCACCTCGAGGGTCAGGCCCACCGCTCCCATCGGGCCGAAGTCGACCTGCCCCTCGTAGCGCCCGGGGGCCTGGCCGGCGGGCACGTCGACCTCCACCAGCATGCCGCGCGTCTCGCCGCCCGCGAGCGATGCCGACTGGCCGGGGGCGAGGTCGGTGAGGGGGTCCGGGTAGCGATCGGACACCAGCCGGTCCACGCCGGTCGACGTGCGCGTGACCGGCACGTAGTCCACCACGCTCACGCGCACCCGCGAGGCGTCGATGGCGCCAGGGCCGGCAAGGCGGGACACCCGGGGGGTGACTGTCACCGGGCCATCGGGGCGAAGGGCCACGATCTGCCCCTCCACCTCGCCCTGCCCGGCCGCGATCTCGATGAGGCCGCGCGCATCGACGGGCGCGGTGGACGAGGGAAGGATCGTCTCGTTGGGGTCGAGCACCCAGGGCGTGGGCGCCGCCCCCAGCAGCGAGGGCGCGGCGAGGGCCGCGGTCGTCGTGAGCATCGTGATCGCGCGGCGCATGCGTCGAGCGTAGGCCTGCCGGGCGCCGGGTGCCGCTACCCGGGTTCCGGCTCCGCGGCCGTCGCCAGGTCGATGGCGTCCTCCGCCAGAACGATGACCGTGGTGGTCCACAGCACGTCCTCCGCCGGGTCCTCCGGCACGGGGCCCTGCGCCATGCGCCGCACGGCGGCCAGCGCCGAAGGCGGCGCCGGAATGTCGAGGTCGCCAATGGCCTCGCGGGCCCAGGCGCGGATCTCGTCGTCGCCGGTTGCCCGGGCAAGGCGCGGGGTGGCGGCCTCGGCAGACGTCGCAGCGTCGGCGTAGTCGGCGATCTCCGGGGCGAAGTCCTCGGGGTCGAGGTCGAGGAGGTCGATGACGATGCGCCCGGTGGTGGTGGCGAGGGCCACCAGGGCCTCCGGGCGATCGGGGTCCGTGCCCTGGATACCGGCGAGGGCCTCGAGGCGATCGAGAGCGCGCGCCCGTGCAGCGGCCAGGTCGAGGCCCGCGCGCTCGGCCAGCGCGAGGGACAGCGGGTTGTAGGGGTCGGCGTCGGCCGCGAAATCCTCCGCCACCGCCAGCGAGCGGTCGTCGCCGGCGTCGTCCGGGCGGTCGGCACGCGACAGGGCAGCGGCCATGGGGCCCTGCAGAACGGGCCACTGCGCCATGGCCACCTGGCGGATGAGGGCATCCACCTCGCTGCGGTCCGGTGCACCGGCGCCGATGGCCGCGGCCAGGTCGGTGGCCTCGGGCCCCAGGAGGCCGCGCGGGAACGCCAGGCCGGTCATGGCGATGACCCGGCGCATCGCCGCCATGTCGCGTTCGGCGCTCACGGCAGCACCACCTCGTGCTCGATCGCCCCGAGCCGGTCGATCTCGATGCGCACGGTGTCTCCGGGCGCGAGGAACCGCATGGGGTCCATGCCCACCCCAACCCCGGACGGCGTGCCGGTGGTGATCACGTCGCCGGGCTCCAGCGGGAAGACCTGCGACGCGTACGACACCAGCTCGGCCACCGGGAAGATCATGTCGGCGGTGCTGGTGTCCTGTCGCAGCTCGCCGTTGACCCACGTGCGGATGCGCATGTCCTGCGGATCCCCGGCCTCATCGGCCGAGGTGATCCACGGACCCATCGGCATGAACCCCCAGCCGCTCTTCGCGCGGATCCACTGGGGCTCGGACTTCTGGCGGTCCCGGGCGCTGACGTCGTCCACCACCATGTAGCCGAACACGTGGTCGAGAGCGCGCCCGGGAGGCACCCGGTGCGCCGTGCGGCCGATCACCACCCCGAGCTCACCCTCGTAGTCGAGGCGGCGCGTCCAGTCGGGGTGCACCACGGGCCCCTGGGGCCTGTTCACCGTGCCGCGCATCTTGGCGAACAGCACCGGCTCGTCGGGGGGCGGCTTGCCGGTCTCGGCCGCGTGGGCCCGGTAGTTCAGGCCGATGCCCACGGCGTTGCCGGGCATGACGGGGGCCTCCAGCACCACCGACGACAGCGGAATGGGCTCGCCCGCGGGCACGGGCGGCGCCCCGGCGATGACGTCGATCGACGACGACGCAGCCAGCGGCACCACCACGTCGCCCTCGACAAGGCCGGGGCGGGGGCCGTCGGCCCCCTGGAACGAGCACACGCGCATCGGTCGCTATCCTAGGCACCGACCTCACGAGGAAGGCACCGCATCCCCACCAGGACCGACGACGCCCCGGGCGACGGCACCCCGGAAGCCCGGAAGAAGTTCTCAGACGCCGCCAGGTCCTTCGCCGATCCGCTCGTGAGGGTCCTGGTGCGCGCGGGCGTGACCCCCAACGCGATCACCGTGTTCGGCTTCGTGCTGGCCGTCGCCACCGCCGTGCTCGCGGGGTTCGAGATGTGGATCATCGCGGGCGTCGTGTTCGTCATCGGATCCCTCAGCGACATGTTCGATGGCTCGGTCGCCCGGATGAGCGGCAAGGCCACGCGGTTCGGCGCATTCCTCGACTCCAACCTCGACCGCTTCGGCGAGGGCCTGGTGCTGGGTGGCATCGGCGTGGCCATGGCCACCGAGGCCCGCACGTGGGCCGTCGCGATGACGTTCCTGGCGCTGGCGGGCTCATTCCTGGTGTCGTACACCCGCGCCCGCGCAGAGGGACTGGGTGTCGACTCCAACAAGGGCGGGCTGTTCAGCCGCACCGAGCGCCTCGTGCTGGTGGGCGCCGCCTTGTTCCTGGGGGGCTGGGGCATCACCATCGAGGTCGTCATGACGATCCTCGCCGTGGGCACTATCGTCACCTTCGTGCAGCGGCTTTTCTACGTACACTCCGTGCTTCGGGATGCCGACGGGCCCCCGGAAGCCAGGTAATCGACGGGGGAGACCCGAACTCGTGAGCAAGACCGTCAACGTCGCCATCATCGGCGTGGGCAACTGTGCCTCGTCATTCGTGCAGGGCGTCCAGTACTACAAGGACGCCGGCAAGGACGACTTCGTCCCCGGCCTCATGCACTCCGTGCTCGGCGGCTACCACGTGAAGGACATCAACTTCACGGCGGCGATCGACATCGACTCGCGCAAGGTGGGCACCGACCTGGCCGACGCCATCTTCAGCGAGCCCAACAACACGATGAAGTTCTCGGACGTCCCGAAGACGGGCGTCACCGTGATGCGGGGCATGACCCACGACGGGCTCGGCAAGTACCTGTCGGAGGTCATCGAGAAGGCCCCCGGTGAGACCGCCGACATCACGGGCCTCCTCAAGGAGACCAAGACCGACGTGGTGGTGTCGTACCTCCCCGTGGGCTCGGAGCAGGCCACCAAGTGGTACGTCGAGCACATCCTGGCTGCCGGCTGCGGCTTCGTGAACTGCGTGCCCGTCTTCATCGGCCGCGAGCACTACTGGCAGGAGCGCTTCCGCGAGGCCGGCGCGCCCATCGTGGGTGACGACATCAAGAGCCAGGTCGGCGCCACCATCGTGCACCGCCAGCTCGTGCGCCTCATGCGTGAGCGCGGTGTGCGCCTCAAGCACACCACGCAGCTCAACTTCGGCGGCAACACCGACTTCCTGAACATGCTCGAGCGCGAGCGCCTGGAGTCGAAGAAGATCAGCAAGACCAACGCGGTCACCTCCATGCTCGACTACGAGATGGACCCGAAGGACATCCACATCGGGCCGTCCGACTACGTGCCGTGGCTCACGGACCGCAAGTGGGCGCACATCCGGCTCGAGGGCCAGGCCTTCGGCGACGTGCCGCTCAACATCGAGCTCAAGCTCGAGGTGTGGGACTCCCCGAACTCGGCCGGCGTGGTCATCGACGCCGTGCGCTGCTGCAAGCTGGCGCTCGACCGCGGCATCTCGGGAACCCTCGAGGGGCCCTCGGCCTACTTCATGAAGAGCCCGCCCGTCCAGCACCCGGACGACGTCGCCCGCGAGATGACCGAGTCGTTCATCAGCGGCGCGAGCGACGCCGCCCTCCCCAGGTAGGCAGCGGCACGCGGTGAGCGACTCACCGCTTCGCATCGCGCTGGTGTCGCCCCACGCGTTCCCTCCGGGGGACGACGTGGGGCACGCCGTCGCGGCCGAGGCCGAGGCACTGGCCCGGCGCGGCCACGCGGTGACGGTGCTCGCGCCCGGCAAGGGCCGCCAGGCGGCAGATGCCGGCCGGCGGCGCATCGAGGCGCTGGAGGCCGGCGACGCAGACGCGGTGGCCGCCGAGCCCGGCGGGCCACCCCTCGTGGTGGCCACCTCGAGGGCGCTGCGCAAGAGCACCAAGGGCACGGGGCGCCGGCTCGGCGGGCCGATCGACTCGGCGTCCGGCCTCGAGATCGCACTGGGCCTGGGCGGGTTCGACGTGGCCCACCTGCACGAGCCCCTGGCGCCATCGCCCGCCCTGGCGGCCCTGCGGCACGCAACCGGAGTGCGCGCGGTCACCTTCCACCGCACCGCACCCCTCGCGGGCGTCGCCTTCGTGCGCCCCCTCGTGGACCGGGCCCTGGCCCAGGCAGACCTTCGCATCGCGCTCTCGGGAGCGGCGCGCCATGTGCTGGCGGGGGTGCTGCCGGGTGAGTACGAGGTGGTGCCCGAGGGAATCGACCCCACGCTGGTGCCGCCGGCCACCGGCAACGACGGCATCGTCATCGTGGCCCGCGATCGCGATCGCACAGGCCTGCGCTTCGTGCTGCGGGCCCTGATCGGCACGGATCCCCTCCTCACGGGGCCCATCACGGTCATCGGCCCGCCCGACGCCCCCCAGCGCACGCGCGCAGCCGTGCCCAAGGCCCTGCGCGAGCGGGTGTCGGTGGTGCCCGATGCCGGAAGCATGGCGCGCGCCGAGGCGCTCGGGCGCGGGCGCATCGCGCTGTTTCCCACCGGCGACGAGGCCGGCACCCCCGTGCTGCGCGAGGCCATGGCGGCCGGCCTGTGCGTGCTGGCCGCACGCTGCCCCGAGGCAGACGAGGCGCTGGGCGCCGATGGGGGCATGACCCTCCCGCCGTTCAGCGCCGAGGCCTGGGCCGATGCCATCGCCGGGTGCCTCGGCAACCCGGCGCGCGTGGCCATGTTCGGCGCCGAGGCCGAGCGCCGCGGGCGCGCCCGCACGTGGGACGACGTGGCGGCCGACCTCGAGGGGCTCTACCGCGCCGTGGCCTCGCGGCCCGGGGGCGCCGATGGCGTCGCGGTGGAGGCCCCCGTCTTCGCCGACCTCCGGGTGCGCACCGGGCCGGGCCTGGGACCTCGGGAGATCGTGCAGGCGGCGCTCGAGCGCGACATCCGCATCGTGGCCGTGGCGGCCCCCGGCGGAATCGAGCCGGCGCTCGAGGTGCACCGCGTTGCGCCGGACCGCCTGCAGGTCATCGTGGGGCAGGAGATCGATACGCGCGAGGGCATCGTCGTCGGGCTCTTCCTCACCCACTCCGTGCCCGACGGGCTGTCGCTCGAGGATTCCCTGCGACGGGTGCGCGATCAGGGTGGCATCACGGTCATCCCGCACCCCGAGGCGGCTGCAGCACCTCCGGCCGAGGCCCTCCGCGCGGTTGCCGATCTCATCGACTGCCACGAGGGCCTCACCCCGGCCCGGGCCGCCGCGCATGCGACGGAGGCGGCGCTGCTGCTTCAGCGCGCGGGCCTCGTGGTGACCGCGGGCAGCGGAGCCGCCGCACCGGCAGAGGTCGGTTCGGCCGGAATGCTGATGCGCCCGTTCGCCGGGCCCGAGCAGTTCATGCAGGCGCTGGGCGACGCCCGGCCCGTGCGCCGGCGGCGCGGCCTTCGCGGTCGCGGGGCGCGTTCCTCGCGGCGCGCGTCGCAGCAGGCGACGTAGGTTGCAACGCTCGCTGCGCGCTCCGGGCAGGAAGGCCATGCGCGCAGGACGAAACGTGATGCGCTGATGAGCGCCGAGTCACCCGCCACCCCAGAGCCCGGACCCCGCGAGAGCAGGGCCGTGCCCCGCATCGAGGACGCCTATCTCGACAAGGCGATCCGCGAGATGCACCTGCTCGAAGAGCGCATGGACGCCTGCCTCGGCTGCCAGGCCGGCGGCACCTTCCCGGTGAAGGCGTCCGGGTCGCCGACCGCCGACATCATGCTGGTGAAGTGGCAGTCGTCGCTGTCGGAGCGCCAGGAGGGCGTGTCGTTCTACGGCCGATCCGGAGAGGCCATCCGCCGCAGCGTCGAGCGCCTTCAGGTGGACCCCTCATCGCTCTACGGCACCCTGGTGCTGAAGTGCCCGCATGCAGACCCCTCCGCGCCCATGGGCGACGAGCTCGAGTGGCTGGCCGAGGAGATCCGCATCGTGCGCCCGCGCCTGCTGGTGGTGATGGGCGACCGCAGCATCGGAGCGGTGGATGCCCTGAACTTCCCCATGGCCGAATCGCTTCCCGTGGAGCAGGGCGTGGTCACCCGGTGGACCCCCGCGATCGAGGCCCTCGTCACCCCGGACATCGACGACTCGCTCGACGAGCAGGATGCCAAGCGCCGCTTCTGGGCCGCGTTCCGCGCCATGGGAGATTGGTACGCGGCCGAGCCGCCCTGGTAGCCCGACCGGCGCGCCGCCCCCCGTACGCGTTGCGCCGGCCTCGCCATCCTGTAAGGATCTCGCCATGAGACTCTCCCTCCGCCTTATCGCCGCGACCTCCGCCGTCGCCCTGGCCATCACCGTCGCCGGCTGCGGCGGGTCCGACTCCGCCTCGGCGCCCGATGGTGCGGCCGAGACCGTCGCTGCCGAGACCACCGCATCGGCCTCGAACGCCGAGGGCAACCTCGCTGGATTCATGAAGGACATCGGCGCGGAACTCAACGCGTACTGGGCCTCCGATTGGGGCGAGGGCTGGAAGGACGCGGTGGTCAAGGTGCCCGAGGAGTCCGCCGACACCGCGTGCGGAACCATCAGCGCCGC
>CAZIQQ010000019.1:24645-26544 GCA_964541555.1 uncultured Bifidobacterium sp.
CTGCATGCCGACTGCCTGATGGGCATCTGGATGTCGTCGGTGGACGACGAGAAGCGCCTGGAGCCCGGCGACCTCGACGAGGCACTCACCACGCTCGAGAAGATCGGCGACGACAAGCTCTCGGAGAACGCCGGGGTCGAGGCCGATGCGGCGACCTTCGACCACGGCACCGCAGAGCAGCGCCAGACCTGGTTCGGCGTGGGCTTCGAGACGCAGGACGTCGAGGCGTGCACGAAGGTGTATGACGACCTCGAGGACGGCACGCTGGCCGAGGAACTGCAGGCGGGCGCCGACGCGGCCAACGCATCGACCACCGACTGACCTACTGCCGGGTGAAGCGGGCGACGGCCTCGATGTGGGGCGTCTGCGGGAACATGTCGACGGGGCGGACCCACTCCAGGCGGTAGCCGCCGTCGACGAACCGTCGGGCATTGTCGGCGAAGGTCGCCGGCTGGCACGACACGTAGACCAGGGTCTTCGGCGCGAGCTCGAGGATGCGCCGGCAGGCACCGCCCGACAACCCCGCCCGCGGGGGGTCGACGATGGCAACGTCGGGCTCGGGCAGCATGCCGCGGTTTTCGCGCAGCACCACCCGTACGTCGCCCGCGATCGCCGTGTGGTTGGCGATTCCGTTGCGCTCGGCGTTGCCGCGGGCGTCCTCCACGGCCTCCGGCACGAGCTCGATGGCCACGACCTGCTTCGACATCGCGCCGAGCGCCACCCCGATGCTGCCGACACCCGCGAAGAGGTCGTACAGCACCTCGCCGCCCGTGAGGCCGGCGGCCTCGGCCGCGCGGCGATAGAGGTGGCCGGTCATGCGCGAATTGGTCTGGAAGAACGATGCGGCCGACAGGCGCAGTGTGACCGGGCGACCGGGCTCGACCTCCACCTGCTCCTCGATCCAGTCGCGGCCCCACACCGTGCGGCTGGGGATTCCCGAGGTCACCTCCGACGGCCGGTCGTTCACCGCATGCACTATCCCGACGAGGCCGGGGAGGGCAGCGGGCAGGCGGTCGGCAAGGCGGTCCACCGCGTCATCCGGGCCGGGCGCCGTCACGATGGTCACCAGCAGCTGCCCGGTGAGCACGCCCTCCCGCACCACCACATGGCGCAGGAACCCCCGCTGCTCGCGCTGGTCGTAGGGCTCGACCCCCTCATCCATGGCCCAGGCCCGCACGGCCTGGCGCGCGGCGTTGCCCGCCTCGGTGGCCAGCATGCACGGGTCGATGTCCACCACCTCGTCCCACCGGCCGCGCCGGTGGAAGCCCAGCCGCAGTTCGCCGTCGGGGCCGGGCGCCGCCGAGTACTCCATCTTGTTGCGGTAGCCGAAGCGCTCGAGGGCGGGGTCGGCGTCGAGTACGTCCACCCCCTCCAGGCCGCCGATGCGCGCGAGGTGCTCGGCCACCTGCTGCCGCTTGGCCTCGAGCACCTCGTCGTAGTCCACGTGCTGCAGGCGGCACCCGCCGCAGGCGGGCACGAAGGGGCACGGCGGCACCATGCGGCCGGGGCCCGGTTCGAGCACCTCCACCAGGTCGGCCTCGGCGAAGCGCCTGCGCGCCTTGCGGATTCGCACGCGCGCCCTGTCGCCGGGCGCGGTGTCGGGCGTGAACACCACGAAGCCGTCCACCCGCGACACGCCCCGGCCCCCGAAGGCCAGGTCGGCCACCGTCACGTCGAGTTCATCACCACGTCGGGGTCGTTCCACGGCCGGGGAGCCTAGGGAAGCCGGCGGTGGGAGAGCGCGGGCAGCGACGCCCGCAGCACGGCCTGCGCGGCGAGATCGAGGTCTGCCGCGGCGAAACCCTCCCCCTCCTCGACCTGCGCCAGCACGGTGCCCCAGGGGTCGACGATCATCGAGTGCCCCCATGCCCCCTCGCCGGTGGCGTGATCGCCCCACTG
>CAZIQQ010000020.1:0-26511 GCA_964541555.1 uncultured Bifidobacterium sp.
CCGGGCCCGAACTTCCAGAGGCGCATGGTCATCGACTGCGCGCCGACCGCCCCGGAGATGTCACGTGACGCAGGACCGCCGCCCTTGCGCTCGCGAAGCTCGATGTCGTCGCCGTTGACCCTGGTGTAGCCGCCAGCCATTCCTGCGCCCCCTCGATGAGACTCCGAGATGGGTTTATACCGGGAACATCACCGGTTCGAGGCCCAGGGTCACCCCGGGGCGCCCTGGCACGGCCCGTACGGCCAGCAGCACGCCGGGCATGAAGCTCTCGCGCGAGAGGCTGTCGTGGCGGATCGAGAGGGTCTCGCCGAGCCCGCCGAGCACGACCTCCTGGTGCGCAACGAGCCCCGGCAGCCGCACCGAGTGGATCGGCACATCGCCTTCCATCAGGCTGGCCGTGCGGGCGGCCGTGCCCGACGGGGCATCGAGCTTGCCGTCGTGGTGCAACTCGATGATCTCGGCCTTCGGCATGTGCCGCGAGGCCTCCGCGGCGAAGCGCATCATCAGCACCGCGCCCACCGCGAAGTTCGGTGCCACCAGCAGGTTGGCCGACCCGGACTCCGCCCGGGATGTGAGGTCGGCCATCTGCTCGTCGGTGAGGCCCGTGGTGCCCACCACAGCGTGCACGCCGCCGTCGAGGCAGGCCCTCACGGTGTCGAAGGCGACGTGGGGCTGGGTGAAGTCAACCGAGACATCGGGCGACGCTGCTGCGATGGCGTCTGCCACCGAGGTGAACGTGCTGACGCCATCGGCATCGAGGGCCGGATCGACCCGTGCCACCAACTGCATGTCAGAGGCCTCCGTGACGGCCTCGACCACCTGCCTGCCCATGCGACCGGCCGCGCCGGCAACCATCACGCGAATCATGCTGCCTCCACCAGGTTCGGCGCCAGGCGGGACGCCGCCTCGCGCACGGCGTCGGTGCTCGGGCCGATGGCGGCCACCGACAGCACCGAGGGGTCCCAGAACTCACGGGCCAGGGCGGATACGTCGTCGGCCGTGACGGCCTCGATGCGATCCACCAGCTCGTCCACCTCGAGCAACTCCGTTCCGCTCAGCACCGCGCGCCCGTTCCGGTGCATGCGCGTGGCCGGGCTCTCGAGGCCCAGCACCAGCCGGCCCTTCAGGTGCTCGCGCGCACGCGACAGCTCGGCCTCGGGCACGGGCTCGTCACCCATGCGGCGCAGCTCGCGCCCGATGATCTCGGCGGCCTCGGCCAGGTTCTCCTCCCGCGTGCCCAGGTACACGCCCACCTGGCCGGTGTCCGAGTAGCCCACCGAGTACGTGCCCACCGAATAGGCGAGCCCCCGCTTCTCGCGGATCTCCTGGAACAGGCGCGAGCTCATGGACCCACCGAGGATCACGTCGAGCACACCCATCGCATGGCGGCGGTCGTCCGACCGGTCCAGCCCGCGGCCGCCCAGGGCCAGGTGGTACTGCTCGGTGGGCTTGGCGCGTGACACCAGCTGCGGTGCACCGGGTGCAGCCGGCTGCACCTCATGGGCCTGGCCCGCGACCAGCCCATCGAGGTACCGGTCGCACAGCTCGAGCAGCCGCTCCTGGTCCACCGCCCCGCTGGCCGCCACCACGATGTTGCCGGCCGTGTAGTGCCCCGCGTGGTACTGGCGGATGTGGTCCTCCGGAAGCGACGAGATGACCTCCGAGGTGCCGATGACCGGCCGGCCCAGGGGCTGGTCGGGGAACACCGCCTCGCTCATGAGGTCGTGCACCTGGTCGCCGGGGTCGTCCTCGTACATGAGGATCTCCTCCAGGATGACCTGCCGCTCCTGCTCGAGCTCGCGGAAGGCCGGCCGCTGCAGCATGTCGGCGATCACCTCGAAGGCGCGCTCCAGGTGGTCGTCGAGCACACGGGTGTACACCACGGTGTGGTCACGACCGGTGGCGGCGTTGATCTCGCCGCCGATGGCGTCGAAGGCCTCGGCGATGTCGGCCGCCGAGTAGCGATCGGTGCCCTTGAACAGCAGGTGCTCGATGAAGTGGGATATCCCGCCCTCCGGCGCGCGCTCGAACCGCGAGCCCACCCCGATCCACATCCCGAGCGCGACCGAGCGCACCCCCGGGAGGGGCTCCGAGATGACCCGGAGCCCCTCGCCGGTGGTGTCGAGCGCCCGGTCCTGCGTCACTCGGCGACGTCGCTCGTGGACATCTTCCGGCGGCGGCGCGGGCGGCGGTGGGTGCTGTCGTCGCCACCCTCCTCCTCCCCGCCCTCGCCCGGCGCGGAGTCATCCGACAGCAGGCGCAGGCCGATGCGGCCCCGTGCCCTGTCGACCTCCTCCACGCGCACGTCCACCGAGTCGCCCCGGTTGAGGACGTCCTCCACCTTCTCCACGCGGCCGGAGCCGAGGTTGGAGATGTGGAGGAGGCCGTCCACGCCCTTGGTGAGCTCCACGAAGGCGCCGAACGTGGTGGTCTTGACCACCTTGGCCCCCTCGTACACGTCGCCCACCTCGACGTCCTTGGTCATCGAGCGGATGCGCTCGACGCACTGGTCGGCCTTCTCTCCCTGCACGCCGTACACGCTCACCGTGCCGTCGTCCTCGATGGATATCTCCACCTCGAAGTCGGCCTCCAGGCCGCGGATGGTCTCGCCGCCCTTGCCGATGACCATGCCGATCTTCTCGGGGTCGATCTTGATGGCGGTGATCCGCGGCGCCCATGCGCTGAGCTCCTCGCGGGGGCCCGAGATGGTCTCCGCCATGATCCCGAGGATCTTCAGGCGGGCGTCGCGGGCCTGCTGCAGCGCCTGCGCAAGGGTCTCCTGCGTGACGCCGGCGACCTTGTTGTCCATCTGCAGGGCGGTGACGCCCTCGGTGGTGCCCGCCACCTTGAAGTCCATGTCGCCGAGGTGGTCCTCGTCGCCCTGGATGTCGGTGAGCACGATGAGGTCGTCACCCTCCTTGATGAGGCCCATGGCGATGCCGGCGACCGGGCGCGTGATGTTCACGCCGGCGTCCAGCAGGGCCAGGGTCGAGCCGCAGACCGACGCCATCGACGACGAGCCGTTGCTCTCGAGCGTCTCGGACACCAGGCGCAGCGTGTAGGGGAACTCGTCGTCGGCCGGGATGACCGGGATGAGCGCCCGCTCGGCCAGCGCGCCGTGACCGATGTCGCGGCGCTTCGGGCCACGCATGAAGCCGGTCTCGCCCACGCTGAAGGGCGGGAAGTTGTAGTGGTGGATGTAGCGCTTCGTGGTGTCGATCGAGAGATCGTCGATGCGCTGGGCCTCCTTCATCGTGCCGAGCGCCAGGAGCGTGAGCACCTGGGTCTCGCCACGGGTGAACAGGCCCGAGCCGTGCGTGCGCGGGGCGATGCCCGTGTCGCACCAGATCGGACGGATCTCGTCGGCCTTGCGGCCGTCGGGGCGGTGCTTCTCGATCGCGATGCGGCGGCGGATCGTGCGCTTGATCAGCGCGTCGAAGGCCATCGAGAACTGCGCCTTCTGCTCGGGCGTGGGCTCCCCGCCGATCACCTCGAGCTGTGCAGCGGCCTTCGCGGCGGCCACCTTGTCGCGGCGCTCGAGCTTGCCCTGCTCGAGGGTGGCCTCCTCGATCGCCGCGAGGGCGATCTTCTCGACCTCGGCCAGCATGGCGGGGTCGACGACCTGCGGCACGAAGTCCCACTTCGGCTTGCCGGCCTTCTCGCGAAGCTCGTCCTGCACGTCGCACAGCTTGCGGATCTCGTCGTGCGCGATCTGGAGGGCCTCGAGCAGGTCGTCCTCCGACACCTCGTTGGCGCCGGCCTCCACCATGGAGATGGCGTCGCGGGTTCCGGCGACGACCAGGTCGAGCTTGCTCTCCTCCATCTCCTGGAGGGTCGGGTTGATGACGAAGTCGTCATCGAGCATGCCGATGCGCACGGCGCCGACCGGGCCCTCGAACGGCATGTCCGAGAGCATCAGGGCAGCTGATGCGCCGTTGATCGAGAGGATGTCGAAGGCGTTGACCTTGTCGATCGAGAGCACGGTGGTGACGACCTGCACCTCGTTGCGGTAGCCCTTGGGCCACAGCGGGCGCAGCGGACGGTCGGTCATGCGCGCCGTCAGGATGGCGCGCTCGCTCGGGCGGCTCTCGCGCTTGATGAACCCGCCGGGGATCGCCCCCTTGGCGTACATGCGCTCCTCGACGTCCACGGTGAGGGGGAAGAAGTCCGTCCCCTCCCGCGGCTCGCGGGCGCCGGTGGCGGTGACGAGCACGAGGCTGTCACCTGAGCGCACCAGCACGGAGCCGTTGGCCTGCTTCGCGAGACGCCCGGTCTCGAAGATGATCTCCTGGCCGCCGATGTCGGCGACGACGCGCGTTGCGTCAGGGCCCTTCTCTGCCATTACGTCCTCATCCCTTCACGCCGTGCCACTCGGCACGGCTCATCATGCGACACCGCCATCCGGACGGTCCGCCGTCACGGGCGCATCCCGCGCCCCGGTTCGCCTACCTGCGGATACCGAGTGAGTCGGTGAGCTCGCGGTAGGCGTTCAGGTCCTTCTTCTCGAGATAGCTCAGGAGACGGCGACGACGGCCCACCATCGTGAGGAGGCCGCGGCGCGAGTGGTGGTCCTTGTGGTGGACCTTCAGGTGCTCCGTGAGCTGGTTGATCCTCTCGGTGAGGATCGCGATCTGGACCTGGGGCGAGCCCGTGTCCGAGTCGTGCTGGCGGTGCGGCGCCATGACGCCCGCCTTGGTGTCCTTGTCCAGCATGTATGTCTGCTCCTGGTCCGGCCTCGGGGCAGCCGCGGCCGCACCCGGGTCAATGTGGCCCGGGAGGGTATCAGGCTCCCGCCGCGACCTCGCGGGTGCGGTCCACGTCCTCCCCCACCTGGGCCACCAGTTCGGATGGCGTGGGGAACCTGCGCTCGTCGCGCAGCCGCTCGAGGAACTCCACGCGGATGCGCTGCCCGTAGAGGTCGCCGCCCTCGTAGTCGAGGATGAACGCCTCGAGCCGGAGGGGTGGGTCGTCGCCCTCGGCGAACGTGGGCGAGTACCCCAGGTTGATCGCCGCGGGGTAACGGCCCCCGGCAAGCACCACGCGGCCCGCGTACACGCCCCGGCTCGGCAGGGCCACCTCGGGCGGCACGGACACGTTGGCGGTGGGCAGCCCCATCTCGCGGCCACGCTGTTCGCCCGGTACCACCATGCCCTCAACCGAATGGGGTCGGCCCAGCAGCGGGATGACGTCGGCCACCTGCCCCTGGGCCACGAGGCGCCGTACGCGGGTGGACGACACCGGCTTGCCGTCGGGGCTCACGATGGTCGAGGGGCTCTCCACGATGAGCCCGCGGGCGCGGCCGAGGCGCTGGAGGTACGCCACGGTGCCCGATCCCCCGTGCCCGAAGCGGAAGTTCGCGCCCACCACGATGCTCTCGGCGCTCAGCGGCGCTGACCCCAGCATCTCCGCGAAGCGATCTGCGCGGATGCGCGAGAACGCCTGCGTGAACTGCACCACCAGGAGTGCATCGGCGCCGAGGGCCTCGATCAGTTGCGCCTTGAGGGCGGGCTCCGTGAGCACCGCCGGCGCGAGCTCGGGCCGGAGGATGGCCAGGGGGTTCGGCTCGAAGGTCAGCACCATCGACTGCAGGCCGCGCTCCCTCGCGCGCTCGATGGCGCGCCCGATGATCGCCTGGTGCCCCAGGTGCACCCCGTCGAACGTCCCGATGGCCACCACGCGGCGCTCCTCGCCCAGCGGCAGCTCACCGATCGACTGGTAGCGCTTCATCACGCCAGCACGACCCTGGGGCGCACGCGCCCGTCGGCCCGCTCGCCCATGGCGAGCAGGTGCCCGTCGCAGGCGATCGCCACCGGTCCGGCGCCGTCAGCAGCGGATGCAGTGACCGCGCGCCCGTGCGCCACGTCCTCCGCCGCGGCGGCGTCCACATGCACCACCGGGATATGGCCGATCACCCCGAGGGGGTCCATGGCGCAGCCGGGCGCGACGTCGGCCGGCGCCATCGCATCGGCCACGTGCAGTCGTCCCACCTCCGTGCGGCGCAGCGACTCGCAGTAGGCGCCGCATCCGAGCGCTTCGCCGAGGTCGGTCGCCAACTGGCGCACGTACGTGCCGGACCCGCACCGGAATTCCACCTGCGCCACGCCGCTCATCGGGTCGTAGGACACCAGATCGGCGCGCTCCACGACGACCGTTCTCGTGGGACGTTCGACCTCGGCGCCACGCCGGGTGAGCGCGTAGAGGCGCTCGCCATCCACCTTCACGGCCGACAACGCGGGCACCTGCTGCAGGCTCTCGCCCACCATGCCGGCCAGCGCCGCGCGCAGCGACGCCTCGTCGGGCGGTTCACCACCGGGGGTGATGGGCCCCTCCGGGTCACCCGACTCCGATCGCGCGCCGAAGCGGACTCCCGCCACATAGGTCTTGTCAAGGCCGCTCAGGAACGGGGCCAGGCGCGTGGCGCGACCCACGAGGATCACCATGAGCCCTGTCGCGAATGGATCGAGGGTTCCGGTGTGACCCACCTTCGGGCGCCCAAGGCGCCTGCGGCACTCGGCCACGATGTCGTGTGATGTGGGCCCCGCCGGCTTGTCCACCAGGATCGCGCCGGGGGGCACGTCGATCGACCGGACCATTCAGGCACCCTGCGCGACCATGGCGTCGCGGATGAGGGCGATGATCTCCTCGGGATCGCGGTGCGAGGTGAACCCTGCGGCAGCGCGATGGCCGCCCCCGCCTTCGAGGGCCGCGATGGCGGAGACGTCGAACGCCTCGCCGGAGGCCCGGGTCGACACCCTCCACTCGCCCGGCGCCGCCTGGCGGATCACGGCCGCCACCTCCGCGCCGGCCGCGCCCCGCAGCGCCTCGACCACCCCGTCGGAGTCGCTGCCACCGGACTCCCGGACATCCTTGTCGTCGATGACCGCCACCACCAGCCGGCCGTCCAGCTCGGGGCGGGCCGATGCCACTGCGCGCCCCACCAGCTTCAGGTCGCCCAACGGAGTTCCCTCGTACAGGCGGCGGTACACGACCCCGGGGTCGACCCCTGCCTCGACGAACCGGGCGGCGGCAACGTGCGCCTCGGGGCCCGTGCTCGAGTACGAGAACCGGCCGGTGTCGGTCACCAGCCCCACGTACAGGGGCAGCGCCACCGACTCATCGATGTCCACGCCCAGCGCGTCGGCCACCCGCACCACCAGCTCGGCGGTGCTGGAGGCCCCGCCGTCGATCAGGTTCAGGTCACCCCACGCCGGGTTGTCGTGATGGTGGTCGATGTTGACGATCGGCTGGCCCAGCTCGCATGGATCGCCGTCGGTCAGCCGATGGGACGTGGCCGCATCGACCGCCACGAGCACGCGTTCGCCGTGATCGGCCACCTCGCCCCCCAGGACCTCCTCGCCGGGCTCCAGCAGCCAGGCCAGGTGGTCGGGCAGCCCCGGGCCCTCCACATGCCACATCACCACGTCGTGCCCGAGCCCACGCAGGATGCGCGAGAGGCCGATCATCGACCCGGCGGCGTCGCCATCGGGCTTGCGGTGGGTGCTCACGACGAACTTGCGGCCCGGCACCACGAGCTCCGCCGCCACGCGGTCAGCCCCCACCCGCTCCCCGGGAGGGCGATCGTGGTGGTGGGTGTGGCTCACGAGGGGTCGTCCTCGGGCAGCGGCCCCTCGGGGGCCACCTCGTCGATGAGCGCGGTGAGCCTGCGGGCGTGGTCCTGCAGTTCGTCGAGCACGAAGACCAGGTGCGGCGTCTGGCGGCTCTTCAGGGCGCGAGCGACGCGACCCTGCAGCACTCCCCGTGCCGATTCGAGCGCCGCCCCGGCGGCATCCGCCTTCCTGGGGTCGAGCACCGTCCAGTACACCTTCGCCCGACCCAGGTCCGGGCTGGTCTCCACCGATGTGACGGTCACCATCTGAAGGCGGGGATCGGCGAGCTCCGTGAGCAGCGCCGCGCCGATGACCTCGCGGATGGCCTCATTCGCCCTGCGCTGCCTCTGACGTGGGGCGCTCATGCCATGGCCTCCCCCACTTCGAGCACCTCGCGCTGCTCGCCCAGCACCTGCCACTCCCTGTCCGACTCAAGGCGCCGCGACGCCTGCTCGAGCATGCCGGCGGCGGCGCCGGCATCGCGGGCGACGACCGCCAGCGACAGGCGGCAGCGCTGCCAGAGGTCATGGTGGTCGACCTCTGCCACGCTCGCGCCGCAGTGACGGGCAAGCCCCTGCTTCACGCGCAGCACCTCCCGCCGCTTCTGCTTGAGCGATGCGGCCTCCGGAAGGTGGAGGTCGACGGTGAGGATTCCCACGAAACCGGCGCCCATGGCATCCGCGCCGTACCGGGGGCTACTCGCCGGCCTCGGCCGTCACGGGCGCGGCGGCCTGCGCGGTGCGCGCGACCTCCTTGAGCTCGAAGACCTCGATCTCGTCGCCCTCCTTGACGTCGTTGTAGTCCTCCAGCAGCACGCCGCACTCGAAGCCCTGCAGCACCTCGCGGACGTCGTCGTCGACGCGCCGGAGCGAGCCAATCCTGCCCGTGTGCACGACCGTCCCGTCGCGCACGAGGCGGCAGTCCGACCCGCGGCGCACCACGCCGTCGGTCACGTAGCAACCGGCGATCGTGCCGAGGCGGCTGGCCTTGAACGTGGCGCGAACCTCGAGCGAGCCCATGGGCTCCTCGACGATGTCCGGCTCGAGCAGGCCCACCAGGGCGTCGCGGACGTCCTCGATGGCCCGGTAGATCACGCGGTAGGTGCGGATATCCACGCCCTCGCGCTCGGCCAGCATCCTGGCCTCGGGCCTGGGGCGCACGTTGAACCCGATGACGATGGCCTGGGAGGCCGCCGCCAGCATGACGTCGCTCTCGGTCACCGCACCCACACCGGTGTGGATGATGCGCAGGCGCACCTCGGTCTGCTCGACCTTGTTGAGGGCGTCCTCCAGCGCGCCCACGGACCCCTGCACGTCTCCCTTGATGATGAGGTTGAGCTCCTTGAGCCCGCCCTCCTGGATGCGTGCGAAGAGGTCCTCCAGCGAGACCGGTCGCCTGTTCGCCAGCTCCTCCGAGCGCAGGCGCTGGCTGCGGGTGGCGGCGATCTGGCGCGCCAGGCGCTCGTTCTCGACCACGCGGAACTTCTCGCCCGCGTCCGGCACGCCGTCCAGGCCGAGGATCTCCACCGGCACCGACGGCGTGGCCTCGGTGAGGGGCTCGCCGTTGTAGTCGAGCATCGCGCGTACGCGACCGAAGGTCTCGCCCACCACGAGGATGTCGCCCACGCGCATGGTGCCGCGCTGCACGAGCAGGGTGCAGACCGGGCCGCGGCCCGGGTCGAGGCGCGACTCCACAACGGTGCCCGAGGCCTCTGCCGCGGGGTTCGACTTGGGGTCCGCATCGGCGTCGGCAACCAGCAGCACGGTCTCGAGGAGGTCCTCGAGCCCGTCGCCCCTCTGCGCCGACACGTTCACGAACTCCGTGCCACCGCCCCAGTCGGTGGGGATCACCTCGTGGGTGGAGAGCTCCTGCTTCACCTTGTCCGGGTTGGCGTTCTCCTTGTCGATCTTGTTGATCGCCACCACGAACGGCACCTCGGCCGCCCGGGCGTGGTCGATCGCCTCGATCGTCTGGGGCATCACGCCGTCGTCGGCCGCCACCACGATGACCGCGACGTCGGTGATCTTGGCGCCGCGGGCACGCATGGCGGTGAACGCCTCGTGGCCCGGGGTGTCGAGGAACGTGACCTCGCGTGCCCTGTGGTGCACCTGGTACGCACCGATGTGCTGGGTGATGCCGCCGGCCTCGCCCGCGGCAACCTCCGTGCGCCTGATGGCGTCGAGCAGGGACGTCTTGCCGTGGTCCACGTGGCCCATCACCGTCACCACGGGGGCCCGCGCCACCAGGTCTGCCGGATCGTCCTCGGCGATGACCTCGAGGTCGGGCTCCTCCTCGGCGTGGATGATGTTGATCCTGCGCTCGACATCGGCCGCGATGAGCTCGATGGCGTCATCCGACAGCGACTGCGTGATGGTCACCAGCTCGCCCATGTTCATCATGAACTTGATGATCTGGGCCGTGGGAATGCCGAGGCCCTCGGCGAGGTCCTTGACCGTGGCACCCGAACGGATGTCGGCCGGCGGCATGTCCGCCGGGTTCATCTGCGGCTGCGCCTGGGCGTCGGAGTGGTCCTTGCCGCCGCCACGCTTGTCGCGGCGATCGCGGCCTCCCCCGCCCTGACGGCGCCCCGCCTGGGCGTCGATGACCACACGGCGCTTGCGGCCGCGGCCACCCGCACCGCCGGGACGTCCGATTCCGCCGGTACCGCGCGGTGGCAGCGTGCCCGAGCGTCCGCGGTCGCCGGGGTGCCCCGATCCGGGGCCGGCACCGTAACCGCCCTGCTGGGGCGCGGGCGCAGGGGCAGCCGGCGGCGGCGGGGAGTCACGCCTGGGCGGCGGCAGCACGATCTTCTCGGGGGCCCGCTTGGGCGGGATGCGCTCCTCGACCTTGGGCTCCTCGGGCGGCGCCTTGCCATCCACCCCGGGGGCGGCATCCTCCACGGCGGCCGCTGCGGGCCGGGGCTCCACTGGCGGGGTGGCGTCGGCTGCCGCAGCAGGCACGGGCTCGGCCACGGGGGCGGGCTCGGGCTCGGGGGCGACCTCAGGCTGCGCCTCGACCGCCACGGGCTCCGGGGCGGTCTGCTCAGCCGGAGCGGGCGGCTCGGCAGGTGCCGGCTCCTCGGCGGCCACGGGTGCGGGCTCGGGCGTGGGCTCCGGTATCGCCTCGGCCACGGGCTCAGGCGTGGGCTGCGGTGCGGGCTCGGGCTCGGCGGCGGCCACCGGCGCGGCCACCTCGGCCACGGGCTCGTCGGCGGGCGCGGCCTCGGCTGCGGGCTCCTCCACCTTCTTCTTGCGCGGCCCCGCCTTCTTCTTCGGCTCCGGCTTGGGCATCTCGCCCTCGGGCTTCGGGTGACGGTTCGGCGAGAGGATGTGCAGCGCCCACGCGACGTCCACGGTCGACGACGCCGTCTTCACGTCCATACCCGCGCGCTGAAGGCGCTGCAGGACATTGGCGCTCGGGAGGCCCTCCTCCTTCGCGATCTCGTACACACGCTTCTTGTCGCTCATGCGCCCCCCACTGCCTCTCCGTTGCCCAGCCCGTCCGCCAGGCTCGCGTCAACCTTCACATCGGCGCGCGCTGCCCGGGAGAACCCGCGACGCGCGAGCGCCGTCTCAAAGCACGCGCGCGACGCACACGTGTAGACCCCGCGGCCACCCAGGCCGCCATCATCCCTCACCAGCACGAGCCGTTCACCATCCCGCACCGCCGCGAACCGCACCAACTCGTGGCGGGGCGCACGCCTGCGGCACCCGATGCAGGTGCGCTCGGGAACGTGGCGGGGTTGGCGGCCGCGCTCACTCGTCCGCTGCCTCCTCGTCCGCGGCCACCGCGACGGCCTCGTCGGCCACCTCGGACTCGGCCACCTCAACCGCGACCCCATCGGCTTCCGCCTCGACCGCGGCCTCCGCCTCGACGGCGACCTCCGCCCCGTCAGTCCCGGCATCTGACTGCTCGCCGGGCTCATCCCCGGCGGGGGCCGCGGGGGCCTCCGCCTGCGGCTCATCGTGACCCGGCAGGGCGCAATGGCGCGTGCCCGGGAGCACCGCGTTCGGGCAGCGCCTGCCGTTCTGGAGGATGTGGGAGCACCTGGCCACCCCACCCTCGAGCTCGTCGGAGTAGTCGTCGCGCTCCTCCTCGGAGGCGAAGGTCGACTCGCTCTTGATGTCGATGCGCCATCCGGTGAGGCGGGCGGCGAGGCGGGCGTTCATGCCCTCCTTGCCGATGGCCAGCGAGAGCTGATCGTCCGGCACGATGACCACGGCCTGCCGGGCCTCGTCATCCACGAGCACCTCGCGCACGCGCGCGGGCGACAGCGCCTTTGCCACGTAGCGGGCCGGCTCGTCGTTGAACGGGATGATGTCGATCTTCTCGCCGCGCAGCTCCGACACCACCATGCGCACGCGCGAACCACGCGGGCCCACGCAGGCGCCCACGGGGTCCACGCCCTGCACGTTCGACACGACGGCGATCTTCGAGCGCCAGCCCGCCTCGCGGGCCACATTGCGGATCTCCACCAGGCCGTCGGCGATCTCGGGGACCTCGAGCTCGAAGAGGCGCTTGATGATCTCGTCGGAGCGGCGGCTCAGGATGACCTGCGGGCCCTTGTTCGACGAACGCACATCGACGATGACCGCCTTGATGCGCGCGCCGTGGTCGTACCGCTCGCCCGGCACCTGCTCGCTCGCCGGCAGCAGCGCCTCGACGCGCCCCAGGTCGACCAGGGTGTACCGGTGGTCGGACTGCTGGATGATGCCGTTGACCACCTCGCCCACGCGATCGACGTACTCCTCGTACATCATCTCGCGCTCGGCCTCGCGAATTCGCTGCAGGATGACCTGCTTGGCCGTCTGGGCGGCGATGCGACCGAAGTTGTCGGTGGTGACGCTGACCGGGCGGATCTCGTCGGGCCCGTAGGCCGACCAGTCGATGTCCGGGGGCGGCGGCTCGAACTCCTCGGGGTCGACGCCCTCCGGGATCTCCGGCTCGGGACGCGGGAGGGTCTTCAGCTCGACGCCCTCGGGCAGCACGAGCTGGTTCACCTGCATCTCGCCGGTGTCACGGTCGATGTCCACGCGGGCCCACTCAACGGCCCCGGGGGTCTTGCGGTACGCGGCGAGGAGGGCATCCTCGAGAGCCACGAGGAGGGTCTCGGAATTGATCCCCTTCTCGCGCTCGATCTGCTTGATCGCCTCGATGATCTCGCGGTTCAACTCAGGCTCCTGCCGTCATTCGCCACATTGGTTCCTCTTCACCATCCGCGCCCGTCGCACCGCATCGCGCGGAACGACGAGCGACCCCGCCGGGGTCTCGACCGTGAGGGCTTCGTCGCCCACCTCGGTGAGGATCCCCGACACCGACTTCGTCGCGCCCGGGACACTCCCGGGCTCGACCGCCAGCTTCACCGTCTCGCCGATGGCGGCGACGAAGTGACGTGTCACCCGGAGCGGCGGCTCGGGCCCGGGGGATGATACCTCCACGGCGTACCGGTCCCGAAGGCCGGCCTCGTCGAGCAGGCGGGTGACGCGGGCGCAGAGCTCGTGGTCCACGCGCACCGGGTGGTCGATGACCACCGTCAGCACGCCGGATCCGGCTCGTCCTCCAACACCGACGGCCCGGAGGTCGACCTCCGGGATCTCCCTGGCCAGGAGGTCCTCCACCTGCTGCTCGATCGCTGTCGCCGTCTCGGCCGTCGTGCCCCCGCCCGTCGATAAATGCCAACAAAAAAGCGGGTCTCCCGACCCGCTCCTCCGGGTGCCGCCTGTGCACTTCTGGCAGCCCGGCGAGGGTATCACACGCCCCACGCAGCGCTATCCGCGGCGCGGGCCGCCCATATCGGAGGAATCGAGCACCAGCGTCACGGGGCCGTCGTTCACCAGCGACACCTCCATCGCCGCGCCGAACTCCCCGGTGCCCACGGGGATCCCCGCGTCGCGCAATCCCTGCGCAACGGCCTCCACCAGCGGCTCTGCGTGCCCGGGCGCAGCAGCGGCCGCCCATGAAGGCCGGTTGCCCCGCCGCACATTCCCCATGAGCGTGAACTGGCTCACCACCAGCGCGGAACCCCCCGCCTGCCCGACGGTGCGGTCGAAGGCGCGGGCGTCCTCTCCCGGGAACAGCCGCAGCGCAGCCACCTTCGCGGCCATCCGGTGGGCGACGGAGTCGCCGTCGTCGTGCTCCACGCCCACGAGCAGGAGGTATCCGGGCCCGATGGAGTCCACGAGGCGACCCGCCACGTGCACCCGGGCCTCCGTCACCCTCTGCAGCACCATCCGCACGGGCGCATCGTACGAGCGGGGGCCGCTACGTTGCCCGCATGGGAGACGGCGCGGCGCTCGTGCAGGTGTGGCTCGACGGCATCGGCGTCGATGCAGAACGGCTCGGTGCGGACGAGTGGTCCATCCGCGTGCCGTCGGTGAAGCGTGGCGTGGTGGCCGTGGCCGCCCATGCGGGCGAGCGCACGCTATCGATGCGGGCGTTCTTCATGCGGGGGCCCGATCGCGCACACGCCGACGTCTACAAGCGCGCCCTCAGGAAGAACCTCGACATGCGCCACTGGCGATTCGCCGCGGACGACGCCGGCGACCTCTGGATGATCGCCGAGGCCGAGACCTCACTGCTGGGCGCGGACGGCCTCGATGGGCTGCTGGGGCTGCTCTCGACCTACGTGGATGAGAGCTTCGAGGGAATCCTGCGACTGGGCTTCGAGGTGCCGGATGGCCAGGGGGTGGGTCCACCCCCTGGGGCGACCGCCTACACCAGCTTCGACCCGAGGCAGCGCGCCAGCTCGTAGTGCCGGTCGGCCCGGTCGTCGTCGCCCAGGCCGCGGTAGGCGCGCCCGAGGCAGTAGTGCGCGTAGTGATCGGTGGGCTGGATCGTCACGGCCACCTCGAACTCATCGGCGGCGCGCTGGAACTGGCGCGTCGACAGGTATGCGCGGCCGAGGGCCTCGCGAATCGATGCCTTGTCTGGCTCGAGCTTCTTGGCCTGCTCGAGCGCCACGGCCGCCGGGTGGAAGTCCCTCGACTCCATGAGCTCCATGCCGCGGCGAAACCATTCGTATGCGCCGACTCCGTCGTCCATCGGTGCTGAGGGTACCGCGGCCTGACGCGGGCTACGCCCGCACTGGTCGTGCGTCGACCAGCGGGCGGGCGGCATCGAGGATGCGCTCGGCGCACTCGCGCTTGCTCATGCGGGGCAACGCGGCCTCGGACTCGCCCGGCCCGATGATCGTGACCACGTTGTCGGGCCCCTCGAAGGCCGCGCCCTCGACGGCCGCATCGTTGTGCACCACCATGTCCACGGCCTTGCGGGTGCGCTTGCCGCGCGCGCGCTCCAGGCCCTCGGGGCCATGCTCCGCCGCGAACCCGACGAGTACCTGGTCGTCCCGCAGGGCGGCCAGCTCGGCGAGGATGTCGGTGGTGCGCTCCATCTCGACGGTGAGCGCATCTGCCTTCGACTTGTCGAGCTTGCCGTCGGCCGCCGACACCGGTCGGTAGTCGGCCACCGCGGCGCACATGATGAGCATGTCGCACGACGGGAACTCCGCCCGGCAGGCGTCGCGCATGGCCGCCGCCGTGGGCGCGTCGACGTATCGGATACCGCCCTCGCGCGGCAGGTCGACGTTCGCCTGCACCAGCACGACCTGGGCACCGCGGTCGCGTGCGGCGGCGGCCAGCGCCCAGCCCATGCGCCCGCTCGACCTGTTGCCCACGTACCGCACGGCGTCGATGGGCTCGCGCGTGCCGCCCGCGGAGATCAGCACCCTCACGCCCGCCAGGTCATTCCGCGCCTGCGATCCGCCCAGTACCGCCTCGAGCGCGGCAACGATGGACGACGGCTCGGCGAGCCGGCCGGGGCCCACCGCACCGTCGGCGAGCAGGCCGCTCTCGGGCTCGACCAGGTGCACGCCGTCGGCCCGCAGTGTCTCGATGTTCCGCGATGTCGCCGGGTGGAGCCACATCGAGGTGTTCATGGCGGGCGCCACCACCACGGGGCCGCGAAATGCCAGGTAGCACGAGGTGAGCAGGTTCGAGGCGGAGCCGGAGGCCATCTGCGCGATGGTGTTGGCAGACGCGGGCGCGATGAGCATGACGTCCTTGCCCTCGTTGACGTCGAGGTGGTGGTACCCGGGCTGGTCGGCGTCGCCGAACATGCTGGTGCCCACCTCGCGCTGCGACAGCGCCGCGAACGACGCACTGCCCACGAAGCGCTCGGCGGTGTGGGTCATCACCACGCTCACCCCGTGCCCGTGCCGCTGCAGCATCCGCAGCACGTCGAGGCTCTTGTAGGCGGCGATGCCGCCCGTAACTCCCATCAGGATCTCGGCCACGGTCTGAACGCTAGCCCTGCGGGCCCCCGGACGCGACCTCGACCTCGGACTCGATCACCGAGACGAGCTCGTCGGTGGCCCGCCCGATCTCGTCGTTGAGGATCACATGGTCGAACTCGGCCTTCGCCGCCACCTCGGTCCTGGCCACCTCGAGGCGGGCCTCGATCTCCTCGTCGGCGTCGGTGGCGCGCGCACGCAGCCGTCGCGCAAGTTCCTCGAGGCTCGGCGGCTCGATGAACACCGACACCGACTCCGGGCGCACCACGCGCACGTTGCGGGCGCCCTGCAGTTCGATCTCGAGGATCACCGATCGACCGGAGTCCATGATGCGGTCGAGTTCGGTGTTCAGCGTGCCGTAGCGATTGCCCGCGAACTCCGCGTGCTCGAGGAAGGCGTCTTTTTCCACGAGCCGGGCGAACTCGGCCCTGCTCATGAAGTGATACTCGCGACCGTCCACTTCACCCGGGCGCATCGCCCGCGTGGTGGCCGACACCGCCACGGCCAGGTCGCCGATGCGTTCGAGGGCGCCCTTGATGAGGGTGCCCTTCCCCGCGCCGGATGGGCCCGACACCACGAAGACGCGGGTGCGGCGCGCTACCGGAGGCGAAGCAGCTCGACCAGCTCGCCACGCTGCCGCTCGGACAGGCCGCCGAGGGTCTTGCCCTGGGAGATGCGGCACTGGTTGAGCAGGCGCGTGGCCTTGACCTTCCCGTACTTGGGCGCCGCCACGATCATGTCGAACACCTTGGCGGTCAGCACGTAGTCGGGCGGTGACTCGATGACGGCGTCCACGGCGAGGGCACCGGACTTGAGGTCCTTCTTCAACTGGGCCCGCAGGGAGCGGATCTCATTGGCCCGCCGGAGCGCGTCCATCCTCTGGTCGAGAGACCGCTGGGGCGTCTGCCCGGCCTTTGAGGGAGTCACCATCGCGGCGACATTACCCCCCGCCCCCGGTTCATGCCAAGCCGCTGCTCCCGCGGGCTGACACAGGTGTCAGGGGGCTGCCAGGTCCTGCAGCGCCACCGGGGCGACCACAGACGGATCGACGCCGAGCGACTGTGCCGCGGCCTCGGCGGCCTCGATCGTGGTGATGCACGGCACGCCCGCACGCACTGCCGCCCGGCGGATGATGGCGCCGTCCTGGCGGTCACCGCGCCCGCTCGGGGTGCAGATGACCATCGCGACCTCCCCACCCAGGATCAGGTCGGCCACGTGCGGCGGGCCGTCGGAGATCTTGTTCACCTCGCCCACCGGCACCCCGGCATCGGCGATGACGGCGGCCGTGCCACCGGTGGCGACGATCGCGAGGCCGGCCGCGTGGATCTCCGCGGCCAGGGCCGGCAGCCGGGGCTTGTCCTCATCGCGCACCGACAGGAACACGGTGCCCTGCCGCGGGAGGGCCTGCCGTGCTCCCCTCTGTGCCTTCGCGAAGGCCTCGGCGAACGTGGCCCCGATGCCCATGACCTCACCCGTGGACCTCATCTCGGGTCCCAGCACCGGGTCGGCCCAGGGGAACCGCGCGAACGGCAGCACGGCCTCCTTCACGGCCACGTGGGACATCCCCGCGTCGGCGGGAAGGCCCAGGTCGGAGATTCGCTCGCCGAGCATCAGGCGAACCGCGTGCCTCACCACCGGCACGCCGGTGGCCTTCGCTACGAACGGAACGGTGCGGGATGCCCGCGGGTTCGCCTCGATCACGTAGGCAGTGCCGTCGCGCAGCGCGAACTGCACGTTGAGGAGCCCCTTCACGCCGATGGCCTCGGCCAGCAGCGCCGCCTGCCGCTTGACGTCGGCGACCGCCGCGTCGCCAATGCCCTGCGGGGGAAGCACGCAGGCGGAGTCGCCCGAATGCACGCCGGCCTCCTCCACGTGCTCCATCACGCCGGCGATCCACGTGGACTCACCGTCGGACAGCGCGTCGACGTCGATCTCGGTGGCGCCTGCGAGGAAGCGATCGACCATCACGGGCCCCTGGGGCTTCTCGCGCGCCAGCCAGGCGCGCAGTTCGTCGGGCGCCGACACGATGGCCATGGCGCGCCCACCCAGCACGTAGCTGGGGCGCACCAGTGCCGGGTAGCCAACCTGCTCGGCGGCCGCGAGCAGCTCGGCCTCGCCCTCGGCCATCGCCCACGGGGGAGCCTTGAGCCCGAGGTCGCCCAGCAGGGCGCCGAATCGGCCGCGGTCCTCGGCAAGGTCGATGCGATCGGGCGGAGTGCCCAGCACCGGGATCCCCGCAGCCTGCAGGGGGGCGGCCAGGCGCAACGGGGTCTGGCCGCCGAGCTGGGCGATGACACCCACGGGCTTCTCGGCACGGCAGATGTCGAGTACCGCATCGAGCGTGACCGGCTCCATGTACAGGCGGTCGCTCACGCCGTGGTCCGTGGACACGGTCTCGGGGTTGCAGTTGACCATGATGGCCGCGTAACCCAGCTCCTGGGCGGTCTGCGCCGCGTGCACGCAGCAGTAGTCGAATTCGATGCCCTGCCCGATGCGGTTGGGGCCCGAGCCCAGCACGACCACCGACGGGCGATCCAGCGGGGTGGCCTCGCCCTCCGTGCCGTAGGTGCCGTAGTAGTACGGGGTAACGGCAGCGAACTCGGCCGCGCACGTGTCGACGGCCCGGTACGAGGGCAGCACCCCCAGCGCGTGCCGCCTCTGCCCCACCTCGGCCTCCGTGGCACCCGTGCGGGCGGCGATGTCGCGGTCGGTCAGGCCGCGGCGGCGGGCATCGAGCATGGCGTCATGATCGATGTCGCCCAGCGCCTGGGGCAGGTCGTCCACGGCGGTGGCAAGCGCCACGATCTCGTCGGTGAACCACGGGTGCACCCCGGTGGCCTCATGCAGCTGCGCGGCGGTCGCGCCGCGACGCGCGGCCCAGATCATCAGGTCGAAGCGGTCCCACGACGGCTTGGCCAGGCGCTCGAGCGCCTCGTCCACCGACCCCGGCTCGTCGAGGCGGGCGTCCAGTTCACGGGCCGACATGGCCTTGCCGAGGGCCTCGCCGAATGTGCGACCCAGCGCCAGCACCTCGCCCACGCTCTGCATGTAGGTGGACAGCGGCACGCGATCCTCGGTGAGCTTCTCGAACGCGAAGCGGGGAACCTTCACGGCCACGTAGTCGAGCGTGGGCTCGAAGGATGCGGGCGTCACCTTGGTGATGTCGTTCGGCAGCTCGTCGAGGGTGTAGCCCACGGCGAGCCGCGCCGCGATGCGCGCGATCGGGAAGCCCGTGGCCTTCGACGCCAGTGCCGACGACCTCGACACGCGCGGGTTCATCTCGATGACGACCATGTCGCCCGTGCGGCGGTTGAGCGCGAACTGCACGTTGGCGCCACCCGTCTCCACGCCCACCGCCCGCACCACCTGGATGGCGGCGTCGCGCAGCAACTGCTGCTCACGGTCGTCGAGGGTCATCGCGGGGGCCACCGTGACCGAGTCGCCCGTGTGCACACCCATCGGGTCGAGGTTCTCGATGGTGCACACGATGACCGCGTTGTCCTTGCGGTCGCGCACGACCTCGAGCTCGATCTCATCCCAGCCGGTCACCGAGCGCTCCATGAGCACCTGCGAGATCGGGCTCGCGGCCAGCGCGTTGGTGACCACCGGCTCGAGGTCGGCGGGGGTAAGGGCGACACCGCCCCCCTCGCCCCCGAGGGTGAATGCCGGGCGCAGGATGATGGGGTACCCGAGGGCCTCGGCCGCATCACGCGCCGATTCGAGGTCGGTGGCGATGCGGCTCTCCAGCACCGGCACGCCCACCTCACGCATGCACTCCTTGAAGAGGTCGCGGTCCTCCGCACGGCGGATGACGTCGACGTCGGCGCCGATGAGCTCCACGCCATGGCGCTCCAGCACCCCGGCGTCGGAAAGGTCTATGGCCAGGTTCAGGGCCGTCTGGCCCCCGAGCGTCGGCAGGATGGCGTCGGGCTGCTCGGCCTGGATGATGCGCTCGGCGGCCTCCACGTCGAGCGGCTCCACGTAGGTGCGGTCCGCCACTCCCGGGTCGGTCATGATCGTGGCGGGGTTGGAGTTGACCAGCACGATGCGGTAGCCCTCGTCGCGCAGGGCGCGGCACCCCTGGGTGCCCGAGTAGTCGAACTCGCCGGCCTGCCCGATGACGATGGGCCCGCTGCCAAGCACCATGATGGTGCGGATGTCGTCGCGCCGCGGCATCAGGCGACCACCCGATCGCGGAAGGCGCGGAACAGGTATGCGGCGTCGTGGGGACCGGGCCGTGCCTCCGGGTGGTACTGCACCGAGGCCGCCAGCAGCTCGGGCGCGGCGATGCCCTCCACGCTGCCGTCGAACAGGCTCGTGCGCGTGACCTGCACGCCGTCGGGCAGGGAGTCGGCCACCACCGCGTATCCGTGGTTCTGCACCGTGATCTCCACCACTCCGTCCTCCGCCCTCTGCACTGGATGGTTCGCCCCGCGGTGGCCGAAGGGCAGCTTCTCGGTGCGCAGCCCCAGGGCGTGCGAGAGCAGCTGGTGTCCGAGGCAGATGCCGAACACCGGCACCTTCCCCAGCACGCCCGAGAGCGCGTCGATCACGGGAACGCACGCCGCCGGGTCACCGGGCCCGTTCGAGATGAAGACCCCGTCGGGACCGAGCGCCAGGATGTCGTCGGCCGTCGTGCCCGCGGGCACGACCTCCACGCGCATCCCCGCGCCGGCGAGCCCGGCCAGGATGCCCTGCTTCATGCCGCAGTCCACGGCGACGATGGTCGGCCCGTCATCACCGAGCCGCCTCCTGCCCCCGGCCGCCTCCACCGAGAGATCGCGTCCGTCGAGGTGCGGGTGCTCGCGCACCAGCGCAAGCAGCTCCTCCACGCCGAGTTCCGTGCTGACGCCGCCCCGCATGGCCCCGTGGTCGCGCAGGTGCCGGACGAGCCGCCGGGTGTCGGCGTCCTCCACTGCCACCACGCCCTGCGCGGCGAGCCACGAGCGGAACCCCACCGGGCCCGCCACGCCGGGGGCGTCCCCGATGCGCGTGGCGATGACGGCCGCGGGCCACACGCGGTCGCTCTCGAGCGCCTGGTCCCCGGTGCCGTAGTTGCCGATCATGGGAGCGCTGAAGGTCAGGATCTGACCGAGGTACGAGGGGTCGGTGACGGCCTCCTGGTACCCGTTCATGCCCGTGGTGAACACCATCTCGCCCAGCGCCGTGCCGGGCGCTCCCACCGAGCGGCACGGAAGCACCATGCCGTCCTCGAGCACGATGATCGCGGTGCTCACTTGACCAGCGCCGAGATCGCCTTGAACTCCGGGCCGCCTGCCTGGCCCAGCATCTCGAACAGCACCATCTCGGCGGAGGTCACGTGGGCGCCGGCGCGCGCGGCCTTGTCGAGGCCCGCCTGCCGATTCGCCCTGGTACGGGATCCCACCGCATCGGCCGCCACGTGCACCGAGGCACCCCGCGAGAGCAGGTCGTGCACCGTCTGGTTCACGCACACGTGGGCCTCCACCCCGCACACCACCCAGGTGTTGCAGCGCGCGGCGTCGTAGGCGTCCTCGAAGCCCTCGACGCCGCACGCCGAGAAGCGCGTCTTCTCGACGATCGGCGTGCCGTCGGGCAGGCGCTGCGCCAGCGCCGCGACCGTGTGGCCGAGTCCCTTCGGGTACTGCTCGGTCACGATGACCGGCCTGCCCATGATGCCGAACCCCTCCGCGAGCAGGCCGCAGTTCGCGACCACGTCGTCGAAGCCCTCGATCACGGGTGCGAAGGCGTCCTGCACGTCGATGATCACCAGCCCCGCGTCCTCGCGCGATGCCAGCGCCGGATGGCGATTGCTCATTGGTCCCTCCGGTAGACGTCCTGCCCCCCGGCCACGGTCATCACGACCCGTCCGGTGAGCTCCATGCCGACGAAGGCGGCGTTGGTCGACTTGCTGGCATACGGGCGATCGCCCACCACGTCGGTGGCGGACAGGTCGACCACCGCGAAGTTGGCCTCGGCGCCGTCGGCGAGCGTGGGCACCGGCAGGCCGAAGATGCGGGCCGGGTTGGTGCTCATGCGCATGATGAGGTCGGCCAGGTCCATGCGCCCACCCAGCACCAACTCGGTGTGGCAAGCGGCGAAGGCGGTCTCCAGCCCGATCACCCCGAACGGTGCAGCGCCGAACGGGTTGGCCTTCTCGTCGGCCGGGTGCGGGGCGTGGTCGGTGGCGATGCAGTCGATGGTGCCGTCGATCAGCGCCTCGATGAGCGCCTCGCGATCCTCGGCCGCCCGGAGCGGCGGGTTCATCTTGAACTTGGCGGGGTCGGGATCGGCATCCACTGCCGCCTCGGTGAGCAACAGGTGGTGCGGCGTGACCTCGGCGGTCACCTGCACGCCGCGGGCCTTGGCCAGGCGGATCTCCTCGACCGTCTCGCGGGCCGACACATGGCAGATGTGGATGCGGCCCTCCTCGTAGGCGGCCAGCGAGCAGTCGCGGGCCACCTGGACGGCCTCACTGACACCGGGGATTCCGGCGAGCCCGATGCGGGCCGAGACGACACCCTCGTGCATCACGCCGGGCCCGGAGAGGCTCATGTCCTCCTCGTGCAGCGTGAACAGCAGGTCGGTGGCCTTCTGGTACTGGAGCGCCCGGCGCATCACCAGTGCACTGCCCACCGGCACTCCGTCGTCCGACAGCGCTGCGGCGCCGGCCTCGGCCAGGTCGCCGTGCTCGGTGAGGGTCTCCCCCTGCTGGCCCATGGTGATGGCGGGGATGAACCCGGTGGGCACCACGGCCTCGCGGCCGGCGCGCTCGAGCAGCGACCCGAGGATGCTCGGGCTGTCGGTGGGCGGCTGGGTGTTCGGCATGGCCAGCACCATCACCACGCCGCCCGCGGCTGCGCTTGCGGTGCCGGTGGCGATGTCCTCGGCGTGCTCCTTGCCGGGTGTGCGCAGGTGCACATGCACGTCGACGATGCCGGGGATGACCGTGAGGCCCGTGCCGTCGACGACCTCGAGGCCGTCGGGGTCGCCGCCGACCACGCCATCCCGCACCACCAGGTCGCCCTCGCGGTCGATACCGGCAGCCGGATCGAGAATGCGGGCCCCCCGGATGACCACGTTGGCCGGGTCACCCGGACGCTGCGGCAGCCGCACGCGGGTGTTGGGTGCGTACTCGACGGTCATGCGGCCTCCAGCGTCACGCCGGGCGCGCGTGCTGCCCCGGCCTTGTCCTCGGTCAGCACGTCGTAGAGCACCGCCATGCGAACCACCAGTCCGTTGCCTGCCTGCGCCTCGATGAGCGTGGATGGGTCGTCCACCACCGCGCCGCTGATCTCCACCCCGCGGTTGACGGGGCCTGCGTGCATCACCCGCTGGCCATCGCGAAGCCGCGCGTGGTTCACCTGGTACATGCGGGCATACTCGGCGAGCGACGGCACGAAGCCGCCCTGCCCCATGCGCTCCAGCTGCATGCGCAGCACGTACACCACGTCGGCGTCCCCGATGTCGCGGATGTCAGCGCTCACCTCGGCTCCCAGCGCCTCCGCAAGGTGCCTGGGCACCAGCGTGGGCGGCGCCACCACGGTCACCTTCGCACCCATCATGCGGAAGGCGGAGATGCCCGAGCGCGCCACGCGCGAGTGCAGCACGTCGCCCACGAAAGCCACATGCAGGCCCTCGACGGGCCCGATCTCGCGTTGCACGGTGTAGAGGTCGAGCAGCGCCTGCGTGGGGTGCTCCCCCGTTCCGTCGCCGGCGTTGACCACGGATGCGTCGGTGTAGCGCCCCACCACGTCGCAGGCGCCCACCTGCGGGTGGCGCACCACGAACACGTCGGGGTCGTAGGCCTCGAGCGTGAGGATGGTGTCCTTGAGCGTCTCGCCCTTGTCCATGCTCGTTCCGGCGCCCTTGATGCTCACCACGTCGGCCGAAAGGCGCTTGGCCGCCAGCTCGAACGACGTGCTGGTGCGCGTGGAGGGCTCGAGGAACAGGTTGATGACCGTGCGCCCGCGCAGCGTGGGCACCTTCTTGATGTCGCGCTCCATCACCTCGCCGAAGCGCTCGGCCGTGCCGAGCACCCGCCCGATGCCGTCGACATCGAGGTCACCGATGCGGATGAGCGATCCGGCGGTGCTCATGCGGCATCCTCCAGCAGCACCTCGTCGGTGCCGTCGATCTCGGCCAGGTGCACGGTGACGCGCTCGCCCCGGTTGGTGGGGAGGTTGCGCCCCACGTAGTCGGGGCGGATCGGGAGCTCGCGATGCCCCCGGTCGACCAGCACCGCCAGTTCCACCTTCGGGGGGCGGCCGTAGTCGAACACCGCGTCGATGGCCGCCCGGATCGTGCGCCCGGTGTAGAGCACATCGTCCACGAGCACCACCGAATGGCTGCCGATGTCGAAGTCGAGGATGGTCTCCCCCACCACCGGAACCACTCCCCTGCGACCCCCGCCCACCCCCACGTCGTCGCGGTACAGCGCGATGTCGACCGACCCGATCGCTGGCTCGGCCCCCGAGAACTCCTCGATCAGCACCCGCAGCCGCTCGGCGAGGGGAACGCCACGGGTGTGAAGGCCCACCAGCGCGACGGCAGAGGGATCGGGGTGGTGCTCCACGATCTCGTGGGCGATGCGCGCCACCGTTCGGCGGCACTGATCGGCATCGATCAGGACCTTCCCCATCTGTGCATCTCCTTCCCGGCCTCTCGGGACCGGTCTTAAAGGCTTGCGGGGGCGACAGTAGCAGGGCCCTCCGGCGGCGGCGCGTCGTCACGCGCGCCCCGCCCAAGCCGCTCCTGCACCGGCACGAGACGCGGCCCGCCGCGCTCGCGGAATGGGATCTCCACCTGGTCGAAGTCGCGTGGAACGATGACGCCGGGGAACTCCCGCTCGGCCTCGCGGCGCACCTCGCGCGGCTGCACCCTCGTGGACACATGGGTCAGGGCGAGCATCCGCACACCCGCGCGGGCCGCCAGCGCCCCTGCCTCGCGGGCCGTGGAGTGGCGCGTCTCGAGGGCACGGGGTGCGTCCTCGTCGCAGAACGTGGCCTCGTGCACCAGGAGGTCGGCGCCGCGGGCGGCGTCCTCGGTGCCCGCGCACGGTCGTGTATCGCCCGAGAAGACGACCACGCGCCCCTCCCTGGCCTCGCCCATCACCTGCTCCGGACGCACCACCACGCCGTCCGGGGTGGTCACCTCGCCACCGCGTTGCAACACCCCGAAGTCCGGTCCGGGGCTCACACCCAGCGCCCGCGCGGCCTGCACGTCGAACGCGCCGGGGCGATCGTCCTCGACCAGCGCATACCCAAGCGACCGCACTCCGTGATCGGTGTGGAACGCCCGGATCACGGCGCCCTCGTCGCGCAGCACCTCGCCGGGGCCGGTCTCCTGGACCTCGAGGTGGAAGGGCAGCCGGCCGATCAACGGGTGCAGGGTATGCATCAGCTGGTCGAGGCCCTCCGGCCCCACGAGCAGCAGGGGCTCCACCCGACCCCGCAGGGCGAATGTCTTGAACATTCCCGGCAGCCCGAGGAAGTGGTCGCCGTGCAGGTGCGTGAGCAGCACGACGTCGAGGTCCACCAGACCGACGCCCGAGCGCAGCAGCTGGCGCTGCGTGCCCTCCCCGCAGTCCACCAGCCAGCGTCGCCCGCCCCTGCTGACGAGGGTGGCCGAGGTACCGCGCGCGGCGCTCGGCACCGACGCCGAGGTGCCGATGAATGTCACGATCAGGTCCACGCGGCGACTCTACGCGGCGCTGCGCACCAACTCGGGCGGCAGCATGGCGCCGTGGGAGTCGAGGTCGACGAACCTCACCGACAGCCCACCACGTGTCGTGGCGTCGAGTACCGCCATGGAGTGCCGCGGCTGCCGGCGCCGATCGGTGGCGCTACCGGGGTTCACGATCATGAAACCGTCATCGGCCACGGCCAGCAGCGGGATGTGGGAGTGGCCGAACACCACCACGTCGCATCCCGGGAATCGTGCGCGCATCCTCGAGAGGCGCCCGGCCTCACGCCCGCCGTCGTGCACCAGGCCGAGGCGGCGCCCGGCCGGGAGGTCCAGTTCCGCGCTGGCCGGCAGATCGGCCCGCACCGCGTCGTCGTCGGCGTTGCCGCTCACCGCCAGCACCGGGGGGCCGATGGCCCTGACCACCCCGAGGGCACGCGCGTCGGCGAAATCCCCCGTATGGATGATGAGGTCGGCCGAGTGGCACTCGGCAACACACGCGGGGGGCAGTTCGGGCCCGCGTCGCGGGAAGTGGGTGTCGCCGAGGATCGCGATGCGCATCGCGTGTCTACACTAGGTCGGCGAGCGCGCGTAGCTCAGTGGATAGAGCACTGGCCTCCGGAGCCAGGGGTCGCAGGTTCGAATCCTGCCGCGCGTGCTGTGTGAGCCCTCCACCCGTGGCGCCGGGGGCGGGAAGGACCCGAGGTCGGCGGGCCGTCATGGGGCCGAGGTTACCGGTGGACCCCCGCGGGGGTAGCATCAGCCGCGTGAGCGACCCCATCTGGAGCGTGGCCCTTCCGGAGGGCGCAGAGGCCCCCTTCCAGGTGTGGGTGAACGGCGAGCCCCGCGAGCAGGGTTCCGACTACGAGGTCGAGGGCCGGTGGCTGCGGTTTCGCACGCCCCTCAAGCCGAAGGTGCGCAAGAAGGGCTTCGGCAGCCGCATGGTGATGCTGG
>CAZIQQ010000021.1:0-3837 GCA_964541555.1 uncultured Bifidobacterium sp.
GACTGTCACCGAATGGTGACTGTCACCGGGGTAGACCTGAACGGCCCGGGCATTTCGCCCGGGCCGTTTGCGTTTCGGTCTAGATTGGAGGCGTGCGGCCCATCCCTCTCACGCGCGCCTCGGTGGGCGATCTGCCCGACTGCTGCGCCGACTGCGTGTTCTGGCAGACGCTGCGGGGCAGCAGCGATGAATCGGAGCGCGACCGGTGGGCACACCGCACCGAACGCTCGTTCGGGCCGTGGGGCCGCATTCTGAGCGACGGTGAATCGGTGGTGGGCGTGCTGCAGTACGGCCCCTCCGGCGCGTTCCCGCGGGCGCAGGTGCTGCCGGCGGGCCCGCCCAGCCGCGACGCCGCGCTGATCACCTGCTCGTACGTGGCCGGCGACGACCCGGGCGGATCGATCGAGCGCCTGGTGCTGGAGGCTCTGGCAGACATCAAGGGGCGCGGCATGCAGGCCATCGAGGTGTTCGCCATGCGCTACCCCGACGAAGTGGCCGAACACGAGCGGGCGGCCCTCAACCACACCCTCTTCGACCTCGACATGCTCGAGCGACTGGGCTTCCGCCCGGTCAGGTCGCAGGGCCAGGTGAGCCTGATGCGCATCGAACTCGGCGGCCTGGTACCCGGTCTCGCCGAGCGCGCGAAGGCCGCCATCGGCGATCTCCGGCCGGTGCCGGGACGTACCCCGCTGCCCGCATGATGCGCCGCCTGGCCGTGCTGGCCATGGCGCTCGTGGCCCTGATGGCCGGCGCCATGCCGGCCCTGGGCGACCCCGCCCTCGAGGCCGTGCAGCAGGGATCGGTGTACGTGAGCCCCGTGGTGGGCGGCGCGGGCACCCCCGATGCCCAGGCGCGCCTGCAGGAGGTGGCCGACGAACTGGGCCGCGGCGGGCGACCGGTGCGGATCGTGGTGGTGCCCGGCCCGGTGGGCGCGGCATCCATGCGCGACTACGCGGCCGGGCTTCGCCGCAGGCTGGCCTTCGACGGCCTGGTGGTGGCAGTGGCGCCCAACCGCGCCACGGGCGTGGCCGGGCCGCGCAGCCAGGCGGCGATGACGCGCGACCTGCGCGAGGAGCGCGTGGGCACCATCACCGACCCGGTGCAACGCGCCGACGCCGCGGCACGGGCAGCTGCCGGGCCCCTGCTCGCGCCATCCACGAGCGACACGGTGAGGGCCCTGCTGGCGCTGCTGGGCATCGCCCTCATCGGCGGCGTGTGGGCAGCTGCCTTCGGCATTCGCCGCAATCGGCGCGTGCGCCGCGATTCGCTGGTGGACTCCACCGCGCGGGCACGCGTGCGGCTGGATGCCATCGGGGCCCGCCTCGACGTGCTGGCCGTGCTGCCCGAGCACCACGCGCGCGCCGACGACCGCCTCGATGCCGCCACCCGGGTGGCGCGCCGTGCGCAGGCAGAACTGGACCAGGCCGGGGCCGTGGAGGACGTGCCCGCCGCCGAGGCCCTGGTCGATGAGGCCTTTGCGCTGCTGCGCGATGCCGAGCGCGAGGCCGGGGTGCAGTCGCCGGAAGACCCCTTCGAGGGCCTGTGCCGCTGCGACCCGGCGCATGGAGCCGCAACGACCCAGGCCGTGATGCGGCCCGACGAGATCGTTCGCCCGTCGTGCGCCCAATGCCGTACCCGGGCCGCAGAGGGGCACCCACAGATGCGCCGAATGGTGCCGGGCCCCACGGGACCAATGCCGTTCGACGAGCCGGAGGGCGGTGACCGGTGAGCGAGGAGATCCTCATCGTCGAGGACGACCAGACGCTCGCGGAGGTGATCGCCACGTCGCTGCGGCGCGTGGGCTACACCACGCGCACAGTCGACCGGGGCGATGCGGTGATGGCGGCCGTCGCGCGCCGCCGGCCGGATCTCGTGGTGCTCGACCTGATGCTGCCGGGGCTCGACGGGCTCGAGGTGTGCCGCCTGTTGCGCCAGCAGGGGGGAATCCCCATCGTCATCCTCTCGGCGCGCGCCGACGAGGTCGACCGCGTCCTCGGCCTGGAACTCGGGGCCGACGACTACATGGGCAAGCCCTTCTCCACACGTGAACTGGCTGCCCGCGTGAAGGCGGTGCTCCGGCGGGCCGCCGACGCCCCCGAGGCCAACGACGTGGCCCGCGTCGGGCAGCTGGTGGTGGATTCCACCACGCGAACGGTTCGACTCCACGGCGAGGTCATCGACCTCACCTACACCCAGTTCGAGCTGCTGCAGGCGTTCGCGCAGGCGCCGCGCAGGGTCTTCTCGCGAGTCGAACTGGCGAGCAGGGCCAAGGGCGGCGACGGTTCGATCGACCCACGCAGCATCAATGCCCACGTGCAGGCGCTGCGCCGGAAACTGGCCACCACGCAGGACGCCCCGGAGATCATTCGCGCGGTGCCCGGCGTGGGGTACGCGCTGGATCCACCGCCCGACTGGTGATGCGGGTCGGGCGCCTGCCAATCCGGTGGTTGCTGGTCGCGGCGCTGGGAGTGGCATCCCTGCTGGCCGTCGGTGGCATCGTGCTGGCACTGCTGCTCGCGGTTGAGCCCACGCTGCGACGCGACGCCGGATACGAGCAGGCACGAAAACTCAGCACCGCCCTGATCGCCCGTTCCGCCGACAGCCGGCGCCGCCAGCCGGTCAGCCGGGCTGATGCACTCGCCCTCGCGACACGCGTGCATGGGGAGCTCGACGCGGATGTCCGCGTGGTCATCGACCAGCCACGCGGTGCGCGGGCGATACGCGTGCAGGTGCCCGACCCCAGTCGGCAGTTGGCAAGGTTCGGCCTGACGGGGTCGAGCCCATTCGTGCGCACCGATGCGCCGGATGCCACGGCCGTAGCCGCGCGGGTACCCATCTACGCCCGCGGCGCATCGGCGGGCCCCGTGGAGGTCGGCACCATCGTCGCGGCGCAGGCGGTACAGGCCGTGCCACCCACCGTGCAGCAGGCGCGCGACAGGGCCATCATCGTCGGCGTCGGCGTGATCGCGCTGCTCGCCGGCGTTGGCCTGGCGCTCGGGGCGCTCATCAGCCGACCCGCGAGGCGGCTGGCAACCACTGCTCGCGCGCTGGCCGCAGGAGACCTCTCCAGTACAGCGCCCGAGACCGGCCCTGCCGAGCTGGCGCTGCTCGGCACCGACCTGAACGTGATGGCCAGCCGGGTGGCGGCATCGCTGGACGAGGCCCGGTCCGAGCGCGACCGGGTGGTGGGCCTGGTGGCCGCGCTCGCCGAAGGGGTCGTCGTCCTCGACGGGGCCGGGCAGATGACGCTGGTGAACCCCGCAGCGGCCCGCTTCATGGGCCTCCCCTCGACGCGCGATGTGGGGGGACGACCTCGGGGGGCGATCGCCTCCGCGATCGCCGAATCCACCGCCGCCGGAGGGTCGGCGCCCCGGGAAGCCCGCCTGCCCGATGGCCGGGTGCTGATGGTCTCGACCGTTCCCATGCCCCGAGGTCACCGCGGTGAGCAGGAGACCATCGTGACGCTGCGAGACATCACCGACGAGCGCCGCCTCGCCGACGCGCGCCGCGAGCTGGTGGCCAGCGTGGGCCATGAACTCAAGACGCCGGTGGCCTCCATCAAGGGCCTGCACGAGCTGATCTCGGCCGACGACTGCACCGACGAGGAGCGGGATCGCCTGCTGCCCCTCATCGGCATCGAGGCCGACCGCCTGGAGCGCATGGTGCTCGAGCAACTGGAGTTGGCGCGCCTCGATGCCGGGGCGATGCCGATGAACCGCGCATCGGTGGACCCCGTGGATGTCGTGGACCGGGCGCTCGCCACCCGCCTGCCGATCGCCTCGGCACGGGGCATCGCCCTGCGCCGGGCGACGGGCACTGCCGCCGAGGGCCAGGCCT
>CAZIQQ010000021.1:3937-14674 GCA_964541555.1 uncultured Bifidobacterium sp.
GAGCCCCTAGGGCACGTCCACGTTCAGCAGCTCCCGCGCCACGGCGGCGGCATCAGCACCGTCATCCTGCACGCGGCGTATGGCGTCCACCACCCACGGAGTTGTGATACGCGCCGATACCCGGTCGATGGCCCGCTGCACCCGCGCCTGGGCATCCGCGCCAAGGCCGCGCCACCACCTCTCGCTGGCAAGCGGGAACACCCGGTAGTCGATGGCCCCGTCCACGACGCCCTTCGGATCGGCGACCACGCGCAGGTCGAGTGAGGACATCTCCGGATCCGTCTCGTATGCGACCACGCAGTCGGCGCGACCATCCCGGATGGGCGCGTAGCGGTCGTCCGGCCCCGTGATGATGGGATCGCGCAGGGTGAACCCGTACGCCCGCGACACATAGCGGGCGCCATCAGGACGGGTGAAGACCTCGCGCACGCCGGCCAGACGCATCGGGGGCTCGTGCCCGGCAACATCGGCGAGCGACCTGATGCCGCTTGCGGGGGTACACGCCATGACCACGTTGTTGGTGGCAGGAGACGCCGCGAAGCCATGGAGGGAGGGATCGGCCTCGACGGCCCGCATCACGAGATCCATCTGAGCGTCCGGCATGCGGCCGGCCAGCTGACCCGGCGGGCGCTCCTTGACGAGTGCCCAGGCGGTACCCGTGTATTCCGGATAGATGTCGATCCGGCTCGCCCGAAGTGCAGCCGCCGTGCGAGCCGAGCCATCGCTGGCGCGAACGGTGGCCTTGAACCCCTCCTGGAGGAGGGCTTCCGCGTACGCAGCGGCGAGGATGTCCGACTCCGTGAACCCCTTCGAGCCAACGGTGATCGGCGTGGTTGACGCCGAGGGCGTATCGGCGCCGCACCCAGTTAGCAGGGCGACCGTCGCCACGGCGGCACACGCCGCGAACCATGGGGGGCGGGGAACCATTGGAGCATTCCAGCGCAGGCGGCCCGGGGCGTGCCCGACCAAGCGCAGCCTTAACCGGCATCGGCCCGGATGTCCCCGTTTCTTCCCCGCCGAAGAGCCAGTTCTTGGTCATGGGGCGCTGTCATACGCGCGTCTGTTCACCTCACCGGAGGAATCCCGATGGCCCGAGTCACCCCCCGAGTGCGTCGGCGCGCGATCGTTGCCGCTGCTGCCACTCTCGCAGCAGCGATCCCTGGCATTGCCCAGGGCGCGCAGTACGCCTACTTCTCCGTCCCGACCCAGGCCTATGGGTTTGGCGATCCGCCACGCGGCGCCGACATGGCGCGTGTGGACATCACGACGGGGAACCTCGACTATCCGTGGATTCAGAACGCGAGCTTCAGCAACGGCTCGGGTGGCAACGACTTCATGGTGGCCAACTACGAGCGGACCTCGTCGAAGATCGCTGTGAAGGGCCAGTACATCTACTGGACCAACGCGACCGACATGAAGATCGGCCGCATGACCACCGCAGGCACCAACATCACGCCGAACTGGGTCAGCCTCACCACCACCCCCTACGGCCTCGACGTGTCCGGGGACTACCTCTACTTCTCCCGCGACAACGGCACCGCGGGCGGCATCGGCCGCGTGGGCCTGGACGGAACCGGGCTCAATGAGTCGTACGTGACCACGGGCGTAGGACGCAAGCCCACCGCCCTGCGCATCGCCGGCACCCGGATGATCTGGCTGCAGGAGGGCAACCAGAACTACATCTCGGACCTCTACTCATGCGTCGTCACGTCCTGCACCCCCGCGCTCGTGCGCGACGGCGATAGCCCTATGTTCACGCTGCGCGTGGGAATGGCGTTCGACGGCACGGACGCCTTTGGGATGGACAACATGAACAGCGTCGTCGTGCGAGTGGGCGTGCCCGGCGGAACGACCAGCGCTTCGTGGTGGGCCCCGGCCACCTATTCCAACGGCGGCGTTTCGGACACCGATGGCACCGACATCTTCCTGTCGTCGTTCTGCAACGCCTGCGGTCAGTCGGGTGCCCCGCGCCTGGGCCTCGTCAGGACCTCCATCGCGGCCCCGCTCGACTCGAACAACGCGACTCGCTGGATCGAGGTGCCGCTGGGTTCGGCGCCCATGGGTATGTACGAGATCGGTGACCTGCGCATCGCCGCCGCCCAGGTGCTGCCATCCATCAGCGGAGTCGCACCGTCCACGGGCCTGACGACCGGTGGCACCGCCGTGACCATCACCGGGACCGGCTTCACCGGCACGACAGCCGTGACATTCGGTGGCACCGCCGCCACATCGTTCACCGTGGTGAGCGACACCCAGATCACTGCGACCACGCCGGCAGGAACCGCGGGGGCGGTGGCAGTGGCCGTGACCAACGCCGACGGCACGGACACCGAGGCGGGAGCGTTCGTCTACACGGCCCCCCCGGCCCCCGCCCCGGCGCCAAACGTGCAGGCACCGACGGACACGCCGTCCACGCCCGCCGACACCTGGACCCCGCCCACCGGCAAGGAGGACGCCGCGATCCTCGTGAACGACGCGCGCGTCGACCTGGCCGTCGCCCCGAAGGTGGAGGTGCAGGGCACAACGGCCACGGTGGTCACCCAGATGACCGTGGACGAGGTGGGCCGCTACACGGTGATGTACGTCGCGCCGAAGCGCACCACCCGTCGGGCCAGCGAGGCGGCCACGGCCACCGAGCGCGTGCCCTTCGCGAAGGGCACGAAGATCAACAAGCGCAAGCTCAAGCGCAAGTACACCGCCGTGAGCTTCACGACCACGAAGAAGGGCGCGCAGGTGACCATGCGGGCCCTCCTGAAGCGGGCGAAGGGGCGCAAGCTCACGCTGCGCGTGATCTACCGCTCGCCCGACGGCACGCTGAAGGAGTCGCGCATCAAGAGCTAGGCGCTGCTCTCAGCGATGGACGGCTGAAAGGCCCCGGGGTTTCCCCCGGGGCCTTTCGCGTTCCGGGGCCCGGACGGGACGGCTGAGCCCGGCCTAGAGCCAGCCCTTCGTCACGAGGCTCTCGGCGATCTGCACGGCGTTGCTGGCCGCGCCCTTGCGCAGGTTGTCGGCCACGATCCACATGGCCAGGCCATTGGGGTGCGAGGCGTCCTTGCGGATGCGCCCGATGAAGACCTCGTCCCTGCCCTCGGCGTCACGCGCCAGCGGGTACAGGTTGGCCCCGGGCTCGTCGAGCACCACGGCGCCCGGGGCGAGCATGAGCAGCTCGCGGGCGGCCTCGGCCGTGATGGGGTCGGTGGTCTCGATGTGCACGGCCTCGGAGTGCGACCGGATGACCGGCACGCGCACGCAGGTGGCCGACACCCGGAGGTCGGGCAGGTGCAGCATCTTGCGGGTCTCGTTGCCCACCTTCACCTCTTCGCCCGTGTAGCCGCTGTCCTCGAACACGTCGATGTGCGGGATGGCGTTGAAGGCGATGGGGTGCGGGTACACCTGCGGGGCCGGCTCATCACCGGCCAGGTTGCCGGCGGTCTGCGTGCGCAGTTCCTCGATGGCCGCGGCACCCGTGCCGCTGACCGACTGGTACGACGACACGATCACGCGCTCCAGCCCCACGGCGTCGGCGATGGGCTTCAGCGCGACCACAAGCGGTGCGGCCACGCAGTTGGGGTTGGCGATGATGCCCTGGTGGCCCTCGAGGTCGGCCTCGTTGACCTCGGGCACCACCAGCGGCACGTTGGGGTCCATGCGGAACGCCGACGAGTTGTCGATGACCACCGCGCCGGCCTCCACGGCCGCGGGCGCGAAGTCGCGCGAGCGCTGGCCACCGGCCGAGAACAGGGCGATCTGGATGCCCTCGAACGAGTTCTCGGTGAGCTCCTGCACCTCGAAGGGCTTGCCCAGGTACTCCACCACCGTGCCGGCACTGCGGGCCGAGGCCAGCGGCCTGAGCTCGGTGACCGGGAAGCCCCGCTCCTCGAGCACGCGGATCATGGTGCTGCCCACGGCGCCGGTGGCGCCGACCACGGCGACGTTAAACACCCCGGCGCTCCGCCTCGCTGGCCAGGTCGAAGGCCTCGTGCAGGGCGCGCACGGCGCGCTCGACCTCATCGCGGGCGATGACCACGGTGATGCGGATGGTCGAGGTGTCGATCATCTGGATGTTGATTCCCTCGCTGGCCAGCACGCGGAACATGGTGGCCGCGATGCCGGGGTTCGAGCGCATGCCCTCGCCCACCAGCGACACCTTGCCGATCTGGTCGTCGGAGATCGTCTCGCGGTGCGGCAGGCGATCGCCCATGCCCTCGATCACGTCGAGCGCCTTGCGCAGGTCGGGAAGCGGCACGGTGAACGACAGGTCGGCCCGGCCGTCGACGCCCACGTTCTGGATGATGGTGTCGACGTTGATGAGCGAATCCGCGAGCGCCGTGAACACGGTGGCGGCCACGCCGGGCTGGTCCTCCACCCCGAGCAGCGAGATCTTGGCCTCGTCGCTCTTGTGGGCGATGCCGGACACGAAAGCCCTCTCCATCATGGGAGTCTCCTTGGTGATCCAGGTCCCCTCGTCGGGGGCGAACGTTGACCTCACGTGAAGCGGCACATCGTGCAGGCGCGCGACCTCCACCGAGCGCAGCGCCAGCACCTTCGAGCCCGAGGCGGCCATCTCGAGCATCTCCTCGTGGCTCACCAGCGGCAGCTTGCGCGCACCGGGTTCGATGCGCGGGTCGGCCGTGAACACGCCGGTCACGTCGGTGTAGATCTCGCACACCTGGGCGTCGAGCGCCGCCGCCAGCGCCACGGCCGTGGTGTCGCTGCCGCCGCGGCCCAGCGTGGTGACGTTGCGATCGGTGGACATCCCCTGGAAGCCGGCCACCAGCACGATGTGCCCGCTGCCCAGTTCGGCCAGCAGCCGCTCGGGGTTGATCTCGATGATCTTGGCCTTGGTGTGGGCGGTGTCGGTGACGATTCCCGCCTGCGAGCCGGTGAACGACGCGGCGTCGTGCCCCAGGTCGTGCAGCGCCATGGCCATGAGCGCGCACGACACCCGCTCGCCCGTGGACAGCAGCATGTCCATCTCGCGGGGCGCGGGCGTGGACGAGATCTCGTCGGCCAGCGCCACGAGGCCGTCGGTGGTCTTGCCCATGGCGGAGAGCACGGCGACGACATCGTCGCCCTGCTCCCGCGCGCCGGCGATGCGGCGCGCCACGTTTCGGATCTTCTCGGCGTCGGCGACGGACGAGCCGCCGAACTTCATGACCCTGATGGCGATGGGGACCTCCTCCGGCCGGGCCAGCGGGCGATTGTAGTGGCCCGCGCGCCCCGTGGGCGCCCATGCGCCGGGTGCATCCGTACACTCCTGCCCATGGGAGTGCTGCGTCGCATGGGCGAGAAGGGCGGGGACAGCAGCCGCCTCAAGTGGGTGCTGGGCGGATTCGTGCTGGGCGCCGCGTGGGGCACCATCATGTGGGCCATCACCGCGTCGGACAGCGGCGTGCGGGTGTGGGTGTACCTGGCCCTCACGATGGCCATGATCGGCGCCGGCGTGGCGGGCATCTTCGGGGCCATGAACGCCCGCAAGAGGGGCGAGCGCATCAGCCCGCGCATCATGCCCAAGGACGAAGCCGAGAGGAAGGCGGCCAACAAGGCCGCAAAGGCGGAGGCCCGCGCGCAGGCAAAGGCGGACGCCGACGCCCGCAAGCAGTCCCACTGAGGTATCGTCACCCCCGTGACCGTGCTAGGCGGGGAGCTAGCGGTGCCCTGTATCCGCAATCCGCTACAGCGGGGCTGAATTCCCGTCCGAGGGTCCTACTCGGAGGCATGGGCTCGGATGATGAGGCATTGAAGGCGAGGTCCCATTCGGTGGGCGACCGTGAACCAGGTCAGGTCCGGAAGGAAGCAGCCTTAAGCGGACCCGCTCACGCGCAGTGGGGCTCCCTCGCCGGAGCCAAGTCCCCGGGCACCACCTCCCGGCAGGTATTCGACGACGGGTGCACGGTCACACCCTTTCTCCCGTGACAGACCCAGGACAGAGCCTCTACAACCGCCACCGGCCCCGCCGATTCGAGGATCTCGTCGGCCAGGAGCACGTGGCGCGCACGCTGGGCAACGCGCTCGAGCGGGGCACCATCGCCCACGGCTTCCTGTTCTCAGGTCCCCGCGGCACCGGCAAGACCACCACGGCGCGCATCCTGGCCCGGTGCCTCAACTGCCAGGCATTCCCGGCGCCCACGCCCACGCCGTGCGGCGAGTGCGACTCGTGCCTGCGCATCGGCCGTGACGACTGGCTCGACGTGGTGGAGGTCGACGCCGCATCGAGCGCCCGGCGCATCGACGAGATGCGCGAGTGGCTCGAGAGCGTGCGCTACGCGCCCGTGGCGTCGCGGTACCGCGTGACGATCATGGACGAGGCCCACCAGATCCAGGAGGGCGCGGCCAGCGCGCTGCTGAAGACCCTGGAGGAGCCCCCACCGCAACTGGTGGTGATCCTCTGCACCACGCACCCGTGGGACATCCTCCCCACCATCCGCTCGCGCCTGCAGACCTACACGCTGCGCAAGCCGGGCGTGGCAAACCTGATGACGGTGCTCGAGCGCGTGGCGCGGTCGGAGGGCATCGAGGCCGGCCCGCAGGCGCTCGACCTGGTGGCGCGCGCCGCCGATGGGTCGTACCGCGATGCGCTGGGCCTGCTGGACCAGATCGCCACCTTCGGCGGCGGCAAGGTGGAGGTGGCCGACGCGCTCGACCTGCTGGGGGTGGTGAGCCGCGAGACGCTGTTTGACCTGGTCGACCTGATGGCGCAGGGCGACGCCGCGGGCGCCTTCGAGATGCTGGAGTCGTCGCTGGACGGCGGTGCCGACCCCGAGGAGCTCATGCGCGGGCTCATCACCCACCTCAGGCACGCCTGCCTGCTGCAGCAGGGCGCGCAGGCGCGCGAGGAGTGGGCGCTGGCGCCCGAGGAGCTTGCCCGCCTTCACGAGCAGGCCAACCAGCTGAGCCCCGTGCAGGTGGTGCGGGCCATCGACCTCATCGCCGATGCCCAGGTGCGCATTCGGCACGGCCAGGCCGACCCGCGTATTCAGCTGGAGATGGTGGCGGCCAAGCTGTCGCGGCCATACCTCGACGCCAGCGTGGAGGGCGTCGCCGCCCGGGTTGACAGGCTCGAGCGCGGGTCGGGTGGGGCGCCGCCACCCGCCGCCCCGGCTGTGCCGGTGGCCACCCCACGCGCGGCACCCACCCCGCCCCCGCCGGCTGCTCAGGCGGCGCCGGGCGCGGCCGCACAGGCGGCGCCCGCCGAGCCGACGCCCGAGCAGCCTGCCACCGCGGGCCCCGACGCACCGCAGCCCGATGACGCGCCGCCGCCTGAGGCCCACGTGCCGCCGCCGGCGCCCGAACCCATGGAGCCCGTGCCCGCCGACCGCGAGCACATCGGTCGTGCCTGGCCGCGGATCCTCGGCATGCTCGAGCAGCGCTCACCCCACCTGCACGCGTTCCTGCAGGACTCCCAGGTGCAGTCGGTGGAGGACGGCACCCTCACCGTGGCGGTGAACGGGGGCGTGGCCGTGGCGATGCTGTCGCGGCCCGACGAGCGCGCGGGCGTGGCCGCGCTGGTCGCGGGCGTGTGCGGGCAGGACCTCGCGGTGGCCTTCACCGAACTGCCCGCAGCCCCCCGGGCCGCGGATACGCCGCAGGCGCCCGACGATGGGCCGGGTGAGGGTCCGGTGGACCACCAGAAGATCATCGACGAGATCCGCGCGGCGTTCGACGCCGAGTTGATCGACACAGAGAACAGGGAGTAGCGAGCCGTGGCGATGAACCAGCAGAAGCTGATGAAGCAGATGCAGAAGATGCAGGAGGACATGGCCCGCGTGCAGGACGAGCTCACGCGCGAGACCGTGTCGGCGTCGGCGGGCGGCGGGGCCGTGACGGCCACGGTGACCGGGGCACTCGAGCTGGTGAGCGTGGAGATCAGCCCCGACGCCGTGGACCCCGAGGACGTCGAGATGCTGCAGGACGTCATCGTGGCCGCGGTGAACGAGGCCCTCAGGGCCGCGCAGGAGTTGGCCAACCAGCGACTGGGCGCCGTGACCGGCGGCCTCTCGGGGCTGGGCCTGCCGGGCTTCTAGGCCCGGCCAACCGCATGGCGTCGGTCCTCACGCCATCAGTGGATGCGCTCGTGGCAGAGCTGGCGCGCCTGCCGGGCATCGGCCCGCGCAGCGCGCAGCGGCTGGCGTTCCACCTGCTGAAGGCCCCGTCAGAGCGCCCCCGGGCGCTGGCCGACGCCATCGCGGCGGTGGTCGATCGCATCACGCCGTGCACCGAGTGCTTCTCGTTCGCTGAGGGCGGCCTGTGCCCGGTGTGCGCCGACGCCCGGCGCGACCCGACCGTGATCTGCGTGGTCGAGGAGCCCTCGGCCATCATCTCGATAGAGCGCACCCACGAGTTCCGCGGGCGGTACCACGTGCTGGGCGGCGCGCTGTCACCCATCGACGGGGTGGACCCCGAGGACCTGCGCATCGCCGAGCTCGACCAGCGCATCGAGCGTGATGGCGTGACCGAGCTGGTGATCGCCACCAACCCCACGATGGCCGGCGAGGCCACCGCCCTCTTCCTGGCCGACCGCGTGCGCGGCCGCCTGCGCGTGACGCGCCTGGCCAGCGGGCTGCCGGTGGGAGCCGACCTCGAGCACGCGGACGAGCTCACCCTGGGACGGGCCCTGCTGGGACGCCGGGAGATCTGACCCCGCTCCACCCCGCGCGGGCCGGTGCGCGCCTACAATCCGGCCCCGGAAAAGCGGCTTTCGTGGACCGGTGACGTGAGCGCAGCAGACGACAACCCAGCCCGGCCGTCGCTGCCCGGCGACAGCGCCGACGACGACGCCCTCTGGGCGATCTTCTCGCAGTCGCGCAACCCGATGCTGCTGGCAGACGACGACCGCCGGTACGTCAACGCGAACCAGGCCGCCCTGGCGCTGCTGGGCTACGACCTGGCCACGCTGCGCTCCATGCGCATAGACGACATCACCATCCCCGAGTACCGGCCGTTCCTCGACGACATCTGGGGCGCATTCCTGGAGCGGGGCGGCTCGATCGGCCGCTTCGCGGTGCTGCGCAGCGACGGCACCCGCGTGGACATCGAGTTCAACGCCACCGCCGACGTCGTGCCCGGCCTGCACCTGTCGCTGTTCATCAACCCGTCGGTCGCCGGTGACGCCGAGGGGCTGGACGACGACGAGGGCGACGACAAGAACTTCGACGAGCCGGTGCAGGCCGTGGCCGCGCGCACCGGCGCGCTGCTCAGCCCGGTGGAGAAGAAGGTGATGACCCTCCTCGCGCTGGGCCTGAACTGGCATGAGGTGGCAGACGAGATGGGCCTGCGGCCGGCCGACGTGCGCGAGGCCATGCAGTCGTCCATGCAGAAGCTGGGTGCCAGGACGCGCGCGCACGCCGTGAGCATCGCCATCCGGGCCGGGGAGATCGACCCCGGCGACTCCTCCCTGGCCTGACCCCGGCGCCCACCCGGCCCGGAGGGTCCGGGGCCGCCGTTAGCCTGACGGTCAGATGATGGATTCCGACACGCCGCTGAACGGTCCGCTGACGTCGCTCGACAAGCGCACCCGCCGCCGCATGATCGGCAATGCGCTGCTGCGCATGCTGATCTCCATCGCCTTCCTGGTCGTGGTGTTCATCATCGTGCCGCCCGACGACATCGCCAGCGGCAGGTTCGGGCTCGGCGTCATCATCGGGCTTGTGCTGCTGACGGCCATCATCGGATGGGAGCTCTACCGCACCCTCAACGACCCCTTCCCCGAGGTGAGGGCCGCCACCAGCCTGCTGGTGCTGGTGACGGCCATCGTCATCCTGTTCGCGCTCGCCTACGCGGGCATTTCGGATGCCAACCCGGATGCCTTCACCCAGCCGCTCGGCAAGAGCGACGCCGTGTACTTCACCGTGACCACGCTGTCGACCACCGGCTTCGGCGACATCACCGCGGTGTCCGAGCCCGCACGGTGGTTGGTGACCACGCAGATGCTGTTCGACCTGGTGCTGCTGGTCGGCCTGGCCCGCGTGTTCATGCTGGTCGCGAAGGCCGGAAGGGCCCGTCAGAAGCGCACCTGACGGGCGGTGATGGGCAGTACTGGGATTGAACCAGTGACCTCCCGCGTGTGAGGCGGGCGCTCTCCCGCTGAGCTAACTGCCCGGGAGGCGGGAGGCTACCAGCCTCCCGCCTGATGATCAGCGGAGAGAGAGGGATTTGAACCCTCGAACCGGGGAATACCCGATTACGCGCTTTCCAGGCGCGCTCCTTCGACCGCTCGGACACCTCTCCGGGGTTCGCCATCGTATACGACCGGCGCTGGTACGCTGCCGCGCGGAGAGGTGGCAGAGCGGTCGAATGCGGCGGTCTCGAAAACCGTTTCGGGGGTTCTCCTCCGACGGGGGTTCAAATCCCCCCCTCTCCGCTGGTTCGCCGGGGGCGGGCCGCGGATTCACGCGGAACGCCCCCGGCGGTAGGATCTTGCGACACCCCTCGTCGCCATGTCCAGAGGCCCCCACACCCGCCGCCCCTCTGCGTCCCTCGTCGTCGCCACCGTCGCCCTGCTGGTCGCCCTGGGTGGAGCCGGCTACGCCGTGGTGTCGCTGCCACGGAACTCGGTGGGCACCCCCCAACTGAAGAACTCGGCGGTCAACTCGGCCAAGGTGCGCGACCGCTCGCTGCTGGCGCGTGACTTCAAGGCCGGGCAGCTGCCGCGTGGCTACGCCGGGCCCGCGGGACCGGCGGGGCCCGTTGGGGCCACCGGGCCGACCGGGCCCGCGGGGGCGCAGGGGCCCGCAGGGG
>CAZIQQ010000021.1:14774-19245 GCA_964541555.1 uncultured Bifidobacterium sp.
ACGATGCAGCTGATCATCGACGTCGTCAGCGGCGCGAGCTCCGTGGGGTCGGTGGACTCCGGCATGCCCATGACCGCGCCCACGCAGCCCGACCTGATGTCGATCACCGGGGTCATCAGCAGCGCTGGCGCACCGGTGGATCTCCCCGCCGGCACCTACCAGGTGCGCTTCCGCATGGTGGAGGACTCCCCGTGCACCGTGGCGATAAACGCCATCACACCCACCCTCTCGGTGGTGACCCTGGGCACCAGCCCCTAGGCGGGGCGCCCCAGCATCCAGCCCTCCACCGCGCGGCGCTGCCCGCGCAGGTCGGCCGGCGCATCGGGCACCAGCCCCTCCAGCGCGGCGATCACCTGCAGCGCGCCCATCACGGCGTCGAAGGGGTCCTCGCCCGATGGCGCCGGCCCGAAGCCATTCCGCATGGTCGCCTGGAGCGCCGGGGCGATACGGATGCCTGCCGGGCATGCCACCGCCCACGCGAGAGCCTCTCGGCCGCGGGCTGCGCGATCGGCCTGCCGGCGCTTGCTCCACCCCGAGCGGGGGAACCCCAGGGGCCAGGTGTAGGCCGCGCGGGGATAGGCCTCGGCGATCACCGTGGCGCCGGGCACTGCCAGCTGCTGCAGCGGGCCGTCCATGGGCCACAGGCGCACGTGCGGCTGCGCGGTGGCGGGTGCCAGCACCTCGCGCCACGCGGTGAGGGCGGCGCGGCCCACCTGCTGTGCGCCCACCAGCCAGAACAGCGGGGCCGCCGCCGGCATGGCGCCCGGCACGGCGTGGTCGCAGCGCCTGAGCAGCTGCGCGGGGTCGGCCAGGCCGAGTGCCTGCACCAATTGCATGCGGTTGGTGCCGCCGGGGGCGCGGGGGTAGAAGGGCCGCTCGAGGGAGATGTCACCCGGTATCGATGCCGGCTGGTCGAACATCGGCCACGCGCCATCAGCCATGCGCTCGAGGACGTGGCGGAACGAGCGCACCCCCACGGCCCGGGCCCACTCCAGCGGCACGCCGATGGGAACGTCGAACCCGGCCACCACCGCGGCGTCGCCGGGGTGCAGCAGCACGCGCATGTGGCGCAGGGGGTCCCAGGGCTCCGGCGGGCCCAGCTGCCAGCCTCCGCCGTGATGGTCTGCGCGGGCCACCCATCGTGCCCTCGGTCGCATGCTCCAGTCCGCATGCAGGACGATGCGGCTCAGTCGAGCGGCGGGAACTCGATGACCTCGCTGAAGTGGACCACCGTGACCTCGTCGTGCTCGGTGATCTCGCGCGAATAGATGTGGGTGAGGAACTGCGTGATGTCCTCGACCAGCCGGAACTCGGGATTGTCGCGCTCGATCTCGCGCTGCGTCAGGTCGCCCACGCGCTTGACCGTGACCTCGTCGATGATGGCCGTGAACAGGCGCTGGCGCGGGCCGTGGCGGTGGCCCACCGTCACCCACACCAGCTGGCCGCGGTCGTACTTGCCGCGCTTGTCGCCCAGGCGGATGGTGGCGGTCTTGCGGCCCTTGCGCAGCTGGTCGATGAACAGCGGGGAGTAGAAGTTGAGCGCGTACATGCCGGTTACGCCACCGCCGCGATCAGCCGCTCGCGGGCGCCCTGGTCGCGCACGGCCAGGAAGCCGTCCGTGCTGAGGTCGCGCACCCGGCGCTCGGCGGCGCGGATGATGGCCTTCTCGCCGTCGTGCGTGAGCATGGCCTCGGCGTCGGCCAGCGGCACCAGCAGCACGTTGTCGACCTCATCCGGGCGGTGGCGCGTGGGCGAGCCCGCGCGATAGAGCATGAGGAAGAAGTCGACGGCCTTGTTGATGCGGCTCTTCTCGGCGCGGGCCCAGAAGCGGTACGAGATGGTGCCGAGCGGTTCGAGCACCATGCCCGTGAGTCCGGTCTCCTCGCGCATCTCGCGGACGGCGGCCTCGACGGTGGTCTCACCGGCCTCGATGCGCCCCTTGGGAAGGGCCACCACCTCGCTCGACGGCACGGTGATGAGGGGCACGAGGATGTGATCGCCCACGGGAACGAGCATCACGCCACCCGCCGATCGCTCATGCCTCACCCGTGCCATGGAATGACCATACCCCCACAGGGGGCGGGGGCCAAACCGATTCCGGCAGTCCTGAACGTTCCGCGTGTCAGCCCGTGACGGCCGTGCGCGCCATGCGACGCGCCGTGACGACCCGCATCGACTGGGCCACGGCGCCCGAGGCACTGCGGCCCTGGGTGACGAGGGTCCAGCGCCCGGTGCCGAGCACGAGCCGGCACGTGAACCGGCGCGTGCTTCCCGTGGTGACGATGGGGCAGGTCGCGGCCAGCCGCGCGTGGGTACGCATACGGCGCCGCAGCACCGCGGCAGACCCCGCCCCACCGCTGATGGCCGACTGCACCACGCTGGTGGCGCCATCGGGCACGAGGCCCGTGGTGAGCCACGCACCACCGGGCCCACGCGACACCCGCAGGCCGGCGATGTCCGGAAGGCCCGCAGACGGCACAACCACCGGAGCAGAAGGAGCGGGCGCGGACGGGGCCACGGGTGCCGCCGCGCCGGCAACGGGGGTCACGGGTGCCGACAGTGCGGACGGCGACGATGATCCACCGGCGTTGATGGCGGTGTCGGTGAACGCGTAGGCCGTGCCGTTCTGGAGCCCCGTGATGGTGCACGAGCCCGTCGCGGCGCTCACGGTGCAGGTGGCCCCGCCGGGCGAGGCGGTGATGAGGTGCGACGTGGCGGGCTCGCCACCGGGTGACGTGGCCACGGTGATGATCGCCTGTGCGTCACCCGCTGCTGCCGCCGGGGCATCGGGCGTGCTGGGCGCGGGCACGTAGTAGGTGAGGCCACCCGTCAGCTGACCGTAGCCGGGCGGGAAGGAGCCGGGCAGGGTGAAGCGGACGTCCATCGCGCCGGCGGCACGCGGCGGCGCGGTGGCCTGGATGCGGGTGCTGTTGACGATCGACCACGTGGCCACCGCCTGGCCACCGATGGTGAGGCTTGCCCCGCCGACGTTGTAGAAGCCGGAGCCGGTGATGATGATCGCGGTGCCCCCGGAGGTGGGCACGGTGTTGGGGCTCACCCCCGTGATCGTGGGCGACATGAAACCCGCAGAGGCGACGGCGGGCAGGGCGGCAACGGCCAGCGCCACGGCGCCGGCCACCATGAGGCGCGGCACTAGGCCAGGCCGATTTCGTCGCAGAGATAGACGTCCTGGATGGCGTTGAGCAGGGCCACGCCCTCCTTCATCGGCCGCTGGAACGCCTTGCGCCCGCTGATGAGACCGGCGCCGCCCGCCCGCTTGTTGACCACGGCGGTGTACACGGCGTCGTGCAGGTCGTTGGCGCCGGACGCCCCACCCGAGTTGATGAGCGGGATGCGGCCCATGTAGCAGTGGGCCACCTGGTAGCGCGTCATGTCGATGGGGTGCTCGGTCATGAGCTTCGAGTACATGCGCGGGTCGCTCTTGCCGAACTTCAGCGTGTCGAAGCCCGACGCAGCGGTCTCGGGCGCCTTCTGCTTGATGATGTCGGCCTCGATGGTGACGCCCAGGTGGTTGGCCTGGCCGGTGAGGTCGGTTGCCGTGTGGAAGTCCTCATCCGCGGTCTTGAACGCGGAGTTGCGCAGGTAGCACCACAGCACCGTGGCCATGCCCAGCTCGTGCGCCATCTCGAAGGCCTGGGCGACCTCCTGGATCTGCCGCTTGCTCTCATCGGAGCCGAAGTAGATGGTGGCGCCCACCGCGACGCAGCCCATCTCGCGAGCCTGCTCCACCGACGCGAACATGATCTGGTCGTACCCGTTGGGGTAGGTGAGGAACTCGTTGTGGTTGAGCTTCAGCATGAAGGGGATCTTGTGCGCGTACTTGCGCGCCACCGACCCCAGCACGCCGAAGGTGGTGGCCACGGCGTTGCACCCGCCCTCGATGGCCAGCTCCACGATGTTGGCCGGGTCGAAGTACAGCGGGTTCTTGGCGAACGACGCACCCGCCGAATGCTCGATGCCCTGGTCCACGGGGAGGATGGACAGGTACCCGGTGCCGCCCAGGCGACCGTGGTCGAACATCTGCTGCAGCGACCTCAGCACGGGGATGGGGCGGTCGCTGTGGGTGACGACGCGATCGATGAAGTCCGGTCCGGGGGCGCTGATGCGTGATGCCGGAATGGTCTTGCAGCGGTGATCGAGGAGACCCTTGGCTTCCTTGCCGAGGATCTCCTCGATCCGCTTGATTGACGCGTCGCTGGACGCCATGCGGTATCCCCCTCGTGGCTTACGCCACGGATGCTACCGGCACGGCGTGGGGACTACTTTCCGCCGAAGAGGCGCTTGAGCCAGCCCATGAAGCCGCCACCCGACGACGCGCCGCCGCCGGACGGGGCCGCGCTGCCACCGGAGGCGGGCTCGGCCGGGGCACCGCCCTCGCCGACCCACTTGTCGAGGGCCTCCCAGCCGGTCTTCTTCTCGCCGGCAGCCGGGGCGGCGGCGGAGCCGCCAT
>CAZIQQ010000021.1:19345-21747 GCA_964541555.1 uncultured Bifidobacterium sp.
TCTCGCCGGCAGCCGGGGCGGCGGCGGAGCCGCCATCGCCCACCCACTTGTCGAGAGCCTCCCAGCCGGTCTTCTTCTCGCCACCCGAGATGACGGCGTCGCCGGAGGCAGCGGGGGAGTCGCCCACCCACTTCTCCAGGGCCTCCCAGCCGGTCTTGCCTGACCGCGCGACGGACTCGCCGGCGTCCTTGGTGGCGGTCTCGCCCTCGCCGACCCACTTCTCGAGGGCCTCCCAACCGGTCTTCTTGGTGCTCATCTCTTACCTCTGCGGCGCGTCGCGTTTGGGGATTGACGTGCCCTCTCGGGCGACGCTTTGCATCATACGTAACTAATCGTGGCCCCGCGCAAATCGGTTTGCCGACTCCGCCGCCTCCACCAGCGCCCGGTACGACGCCAGGCGCTCGGCATCGACCTCGCGCTCCGCGGCGCATCCCGCGTCGCCCATGTGGCGGCAGTCGGGAAACCGGCAGCGGGTGGCGGCATCGGCGATGTCGGAGAACCCGGCGGCGATGTCGGCAGGGCTCATCGGGGGCAGCCAGAAAGACCTCACCCCCGCGGTGTCCACCACGGCGCCGCCGCCGGGCAGCGGGATGAGGCGGGGATCGGTGGTGGTGTGGCGCCCGCTGCGCAGGCGATCGGACACCTCGCCCGTGGCACGCGGCACACCGGTGAGGGCGGTGGTGAGCGTGGACTTCCCCACTCCGGAGTGGCCGGCGAACGCGGCGACGCGGCCGCCGATGAGGTCGCGCACCTGCTCGACCAGGGCGGGGTCGTGCGCCGAGCCGATCAGCACGGGGTGCCCGGCGGCGCGCTGGCGGGCCACGACCACGGCCACCTCGGCGTCGTCGTGCGGCAGGTCGTCCTTGGTGAGCACAACGGCCATGTCGAGACCTCCGGCCACGGCCGCCACCGCGTAGCGATCGATGAGCCTGGGCACCAGCGGGGGCTCGGCCACCGCCGCCACCACGATGAGCACGTCGGCGTTGGCCACCACCGAGCGCACCCGTCCGCCGCTGCCGATGCGCTCGAGCACCGTGCGCCGGGGAAGCACCTCGCGCACGATGCCCTGCGATCCCGAGTCGTCGATGCGCACCCGGTCTCCCGCCACGGGCGGTCCACCGGGAAGCCTGGGCGCCAGCCTGACCTCCCTCGTGCCGGATGCGTCGGCGACCTCGGCAAGCGGGCCGGCGACGCGCAGCACGAGGGGGGCGTCCGGGCTCAGAGGGCCAGCAGCTCCTGCGCGGTGAACAGGGCGTGCAGCGGGGCGCCGTCCATCTCGGCCTCCACCCTGGCGCGGCCGTCGTCCTCCTCGCGGTCCACCACCACCAGCGCCGCGACGACCTCCGCGCCGGCGGCGCGGGCCTTCTCGAGCGCCGTCAGCATCGACCCGCCGCTGGTGAGCACGTCGTCCACGATGGCCACCGGGGTGCCCTCCTCGATGAACGGGCCCTCGATCCAGTGCTGCAGGCCGTGCTTCTTGGCCTCCTTGCGCACGAAGAAGCCGGTCCAGTGCGTGCCATCGGCGTATGCCGCGGCGCTGACGGCGCACACCAGCGGGTCGGCGCCGAGCGTGAGCCCACCCACCGCGCGCGGGCCCGCGGCCGCCAGCAGCGGGTACGACAGGCGCCCGGAGAGGTGGGCTCCCTCGGGATCGAGCAGCACCTGGCGCACGTCGAGGTAGTAATCGGACCGCCGGCCGGAGGCCAGCACGACCGACTCGCGGAAGAGGGCGCGCTCGGCGAGCAGCTGGGCCAGGCGGGCGCGTTCGGTGTCGTTGCTCATGGGCGGGCACCGTACCAAGCACCCGGGGCGCTCACCCGCCTAGTCTTGGGGCGTCAATCAACCCCGGAAGGTGCATGCGGTGCAGGTCTCTCCCGACCCCACTCCCAACCCCAACGCGATCAAGTTCACGCTCGACCGCCCGTCCACCGACGGCGGGGCGCAGACCTTCAAGCAGGGAAGCGACCCGGCGTCGTACCCGCTCGGGGCGAGCATCTTCGCCCTGGGCGACGTGACGAACGTGTTCGCCACGGCCGACTTCATCAGCGTCACGAAGTCGGACGCCGCCGACTGGAGCGAGCTCGGCCCGAAGGTGGAGGCGGCCATCATCGCCCACTTCGAGGGGGACGCCGCATGAACACCGCGAGCGGAGTGTTCTTCACCTGGCTGCTCGGCCTGATCTTCGTGGTCGGCGGCATCGTCTTCCTGCTCTTCCTGGGCGACAACAACCTGCTCTTCGGCCTGCCCTACCTCGTGATCGGCCTCTTCCTCTGTTACGGCGCGTGGCGCCTGCAGAGGTCGGCGGCGAGGAAGGCACTGGAAGAGGCCCAGGCCATGGAGGACGAGGGGGAGTCGACCCCGAGCGTGGAATAGGCGCCCCGACAGGGGTGGAACCCCTGCGA
>CAZIQQ010000021.1:21847-23513 GCA_964541555.1 uncultured Bifidobacterium sp.
AGGCGCCCCGACAGGGGTGGAACCCCTGCGAACCCGTGCCGAGACGCAAACGTGGCACGACCACAAGAGCAGGGGCGCCTTGTGGATCAAGCCCCCCGGTGCCAGGCACGTAACCGAACGTTCCGTTACGTGCCTGCCACCGGGGTTGGCTGTCAGGCGATGCCCGGGAGGGCGGCGAGTGCCTCGGAGGCGCGGGCGAGCTCGCCCTCGTCCACGTCGAGGTCCTGCATGTTGCCGCTGAGGAAGTCGGCGTACGCGGCCATGTCGAAGTGGCCGTGGCCGCACAGGTTGAAGAGGATGGTCTTCTCGACGCCCTCCTCCTTCGCGCGCTCGACCTCGGTGATGACCTGGCGGATGGCGTGCGAGGGCTCGGGCGCCGGGATGATGCCCTCGGCCTGGGCGAAGCGGACGGCCTCGGTGAAGCACTCGACCTGCGAGTACGCGGTGGCCTCGACCAGGCCCTCGTGCACCACGTGGCTCACCAGCGGCGCCATGCCGTGGTACCGCAGGCCACCCGAGTGGATGGACGGCGGGATGAACCCATGGCCCAGGGAGTGCATGGGAAGCAGCGGGGTCATCTGCGCGGTGTCGCCGAAGTCGTAGCCGTATGTGCCGCGCGTGAGCGTGGGGCACGAGGCGGGCTCGACGGCGACGATGCGGATGTCGCGGCCGGCGATCTTGTCCTGCAGGAACGGGAAGGCGATGCCGCCGAAGTTGGAGCCGCCGCCCACGCAGCCCACGACGACGTCGGGGTATGCCCCGGCCATCTCGAGCTGCTCCTTGGCCTCCTGGCCCACCACGGTCTGGTGCAGCAGCACGTGGTTCAGCACCGACCCCAGCGCGTAGTTGGTGTCGTCGTTGGTGGCCGCCACCTCGACGGCCTCGCTGATGGCGATGCCGAGGCTGCCCGACGAGTCGGGGTTGTCGGCGAGGATCGCGCGCCCGGCGTTGGTGCGGTCGGACGGGCTGGCCACGCACTGACCACCCCAGGTCTCCATCATCATGCGCCGGTAGGGCTTGGAGTCGTACGACACCCGCACCATGAAGACCTCGCACTCGAGGCCGAAGTGCTGGCAGGCGAATGACAGCGACGAGCCCCACTGCCCGGCGCCGGTCTCGGTGCTGAGCTTCCGGACCCCGGCCTCCTTGTTGTAGAAGGCCTGCGGCACGGATGTGTTGGGCTTGTGGCTGCCCGCGGGCGACACGCCCTCGTACTTGTAGAAGATCTTGCAGGTGGTGCCGAGGGCCTTCTCCAGGCCCAGCGCGCGGAACAGCGGGGTGGGCCGCCACATCGCGTAGACCTCGCGGACGGGGTCCGGGATGGGGATCCAGCGCTCCTGCGAGACCTCCTGCTCGATGAGCGCCATCGGGAAGATGGCCGCGAGGGCCTCGGGGCCGATGGGCTCGCCGGTGCCGGGGTTGAGCGGCGGCGGCGGCATGGAGGGAAGATCGGCCGCGATGTTGTACCAGCGGTCCGGGATGCGGTCTTCGGGGAGCATGTAGCGGTGCTGTGCCACGGGGAGACTCCTTGTTGTCGGCGACCCCCGGAAGGCTACCGCGCTACCGGAAGCGCATGCGCAACTCGGCCGTGCGCGTGGTGGCGCCCGTGGAGTCGCGGGCCGTGATGGCGTACGTGAGCCGGTACTCACCCGGGGAGTCCGATCGC
>CAZIQQ010000021.1:23613-25770 GCA_964541555.1 uncultured Bifidobacterium sp.
GGCTGCGAGAGCGCGCCTCATGAGGGAACTCCGTCGGGGATGACGACCCGGAAGGTGCTTCCCTCGCCCGGGGTGCTCTCGACATCGACGTCGGCCCCCAGCGCGTCGGCGAGCCCCTTGACGATCGCCAGGCCCAGGCCCGTGCCCCCGGAGGCCCTGTCGCGGGCGCTGTCCACCCGGTACATGCGGTCGAAGATATGCGGCAGGTGCTCGGGGGCGATGCCCACCCCGGTGTCCGTCACCTGCAGCACGGCGGCGGAGCCGTCGTGCGACGCCTGCACCTTCACGGCGCCGCCGGCGGCGGTGGCGCGGATGGCGTTCGTGGTGAGGTTCTGGAGGATGGTCTCCACGTGCGCGGCATTCGTGATGACCACGACGGGATCCTGCGCGTCGCCCGGGCCCCGCAGCAGAACGCCGCGCTCTCCCGCGGCCCGCTCGAGCCTGTGGGCCACCTCGCGGCAGCACTCCACCACGTCCACGGGCTCGCGGGCGACGTCCGCGTCGAGGTCGGCCAGGGTCAGCGCCTGCAGGTCGGCCACCAGTGCGCACAGGCGCTCGCTCTCGCCCTTGATGATCTCGGCGGCCTCCTCGCGGTCCTCGTCGGTGCGGGCGGCGCCGTCCACCAGCGCCGATGCGAACCCGTCGATCGCCGTGATGGGCGTGCGCAGCTCGTGCGCGACGTCGGCGAGGAACTCCCGCTGGCGCCGGTCGGTATCGGCCAGGCGCTCGGTCATGGAGTTGAGGGAGGTCGCCACGCGGGCCAGCTCGCCGTCGCCCACGTCGACGCGGGCATCGAGGTCGCCTCCCGCCACTCGCTCGGCCTGGCCCGCCAGCGCGGTGGCCTCGCGCCTGAGCCGCCTGCTCGCGAGCCCCGCCAGCCACCAGGCCACCCCGCCGATGATGACGATGACCACGCCGCTCACCAGCGGGATGGCCCACTCCCCCCACACCCCGGCGTCGGCCTGGCGCTCGAGCGTGACCTCGATGTCGCCATCGGTCACCACCGCGCTGGCCTCGAGCACCTGCACGGGGTCGCTCCAGTACACCACCTCGCCGGCGCGCCTCACCACCACGCGCGTGCCGGGCAGGTAGCGCTTGGCCTCGGCGATTCCCGCGTAGCCGTCGGTGCGCGCCACCTGGGTGATCTGCTCGCCCTGCTGGCGAAGCTGCGACTCCACCTCGGCCTGCACCCGGGTGCCGACGAAGAGCCCCAGCAGCAACTGGGTGCCGACGACCGCGATGACGAGGGCGGCCACGATGGCCAGGGCGATGCGACCGCGATACGACGCCGGCAGGAACCTCGACCAGCGGCTCTCCGGCTGCTCCGGGTTCACGACCCCGACGGGTCGAGCCTGTAGCCCACCCCGCGCACGGCGACGATGGGGAGGTCCTTGCCGAGCTTGCGGCGCAGGTTCGCCACGTGCACGTCGACGGTCTTGCCGCCCACGCCCGACTGGTAGCCCCACACCCTCTCGAGCAGGCGCTCGCGGGTGAACACCACGTTGGGATGCGCCGCGAGCTCGGCCAGCAGGTCGAACTCGAGCCGGGTGAGCTCGATGTCCTGGCCGTCACGGCGGCAGGTGCGGCTGACGGGGTCGAGCTCCACCTGCCCGGCGCGCAGCGGGCCGCCGGGCTCGTCGACGGCCTGCACGCGCCGCAGCACGGCGCGCACCCGCGCCACCAGCTCGCGCCCCGAGAACGGCTTGGTCACGTAGTCGTCGGCGCCCATCTCCAGGCCCGTCACCCGGCTGGCCTCGTCGTCGCGTGCCGTCAGCATGATGATGGGCACCGAGGGGTGGTCCGCCCGCACGCGCCGAGCCACCTCGAGCCCCTCGATCTCGGGGATCATCAGGTCGAGCAGAACCAGGTCGATCCCACCCGTGCGCATCTTGTCGAGCGCCTCGCGGCCATCGGCCGCCTCGGTCACCGTGTAGCCGGCCTCATCGAGGTACAGCCGCAGCATGCGACGGATCGGTCGCTCATCGTCTACCACGAGGATGTGCCCGCCGGTGGCCACACGGCGATGCTACCGCTGGATACGGGTTGCATCGACGGTGAGGTGCCCCTAGCGTTCCCCGGCCGGGCGAGATAGCTCAGCTGGTAGAGCACACGACTGAAAATCGTGGTGTCCCCGGTTCGAGTCCGGGTCTCGCCATC
>CAZIQQ010000022.1:0-4114 GCA_964541555.1 uncultured Bifidobacterium sp.
GAGGTGCAGGTGGCCTACGCCATCGGCGTGGCGCGCCCGGTGTCGGTGAACGTGCAGACCTTCGGTACCGAGACCCGCTCCGAGGAGGACATCCTCAAGTGGATCAACGAGAAGTTCGACCTGCGCCCGGCGGCCATCATCGACCGCCTCGACCTGCGCCGGCCCATCTACCAGCGCACCGCCGCGTACGGCCACTTCGGCCGCACCGAGCCCGAGTTCACCTGGGAGAACACGGCCATCGGGGACGAGCAGGCTGGCTGATCCGGCGAACGGGGGGGCGGCCGCCCAGGTCGTCCCCCTCGTCGCCGCCCGCGCCCTGGACAGGGCGCTCGACTACGCCGTGCCCGCCGACCTGGCGCACCGCGTGGTCACCGGGGCCCTCGTTGCCGTACGACTGGGTCCCCGTGCCGTTCTGGGTGTCGTGGTGGGCCGCGAGGCCCCCACGCACACCGGCACGCTGGCGCCCATTGCGGGAGTGGTCGACGCCCCCGTGGTGCCCGGTGAGCTGATCGGCCTCGCCCGATGGGTGTCGGCCCGCACGCTTGCCCCCCTGGGTGCATGCCTGCGGCTGGTGCTGCCGCCGGGATCCGAGGGCGCACTGCGCCGGGGGCCCGACGGCACGTGGCGCCTGGGCGCACCGACGGGCCAGGGTCGCGAGCGGCTGGTTGCGCGCGTGGTGGATGGCGCCCCCGAGGCGCAGGGACGCCGCGCGGCGGTGCTTGCCGACCTGCGCGAGGCGGGGGGCACCCTGCCCGCGGCCGACCTGGTGCGCCTGTCGGGCACCACCATGGCCACGGTGCGCCGCCTGGCCGACGACGGCCACATCACCCTGGTGGCCGAGCGCGATGATGCCAGCGGCCTCGACTGGTTCGGCTCCGCGCCCCCGCCCGACGAGCCCCCTGTGCTTACCGACGAGCAGGCGGCCGCGGTGGGTCGCATCACGCGGGCCATCGGCACCGGCACCACCGAGGCCCTGCTGCTGCACGGGGTAACGGGGTCCGGCAAGAGCGAGGTGTACCTGCGGGCCATCGCGGTGGCCAGGGAGCGCGGCCTGTCGTCTCTGGTGCTGGTGCCCGAGATCGCCCTCACACCGCAGCTGCTGGGGCGCCTGCGGGCGCGGCTGGGCGAGCGCGTGGCCGTGTGGCACTCCGCGCTGGCACCCGCTGAGCGCGCTGCCGAGTACCGGCGCATCGCATCCGGCGATGCCGACGTGGTGCTGGGCGCCCGCAGCGCCGTGTTCGCGCCGCTCGCGCGGCTGGGCCTGGTGATCGTGGACGAGGAGCACGACTCGTCGTACAAGCAGGACTCCACGCCCCGCTACGACGCCCGGCAGGTCGCGTACCGGCGCGCGCTCGATTCGGGTGCCGCGCTGGTGTACGGCAGCGCCACGCCCCGGCCCGAGGCCTGGCATGCGCTCGAGCGCATCACCCTGGCCAACCGCGCCGACGGGGCCGAGATGCCGCCCGTGCAGGTGGTGGACATGCGCACCCAGCCACCCGGCCCGGTGTCGCGACCGCTGGCGCGGGCGCTCCAGGAGGCCGGGGAGAGGGGCGAGAAGGCGATCATCCTGCTCAACCGGCGCGGGTTCTCGCGCACCACGCTGTGCAGGTCGTGCGGGTGGATCGCCCGGTGTCCCGACTGCGACGTGCCGATGGTGCTGCACCGCGAGGGCGCGGGCGAGCGGCTGGTGTGCCATCACTGCGGCATCGAGCGCGATCCCCCGTCTGCGTGCCCGTCGTGCCGGTCGGTGGATGTCGGCCGGCAGGGCTCGGGCACCCAGGCCCTCGAGGAGGCCCTGGCGCGCGTGGTTCCCGACACCCGGCTGGTGCGGCTTGACGCCGACACCGCCGCGCGACGCGGTGGCATCGTCGGCCTGCTCGAGGAGTTCGGGCGCCCCGGCCCGGCGATCCTGCTGGGCACCCAGATGGTGGCCAAGGGGCACGACCTGCCCGCGGTCACCGTGGCGGGAATCCTCGACGCCGACGCCGCACTGCAGCACGCCGACTTCCGCGCCGAGGAGCGTGCGTTCTCGCTCATCGTGCAGCTGGCCGGCCGCGCCGGACGGCGCCGGGGCGAGCCCGCGCAGGTGGTGGTGCAGGCATGGGAGCCCGCCGCGCGCGCGGTGCAGCTGGGCGCCGCCCACGCGGTGGAGCAGTTCCTCGAGGGCGAGGTCGAGCGCCGCCGACCACGCGGAATGCCGCCCCACGGGCACCTGTTGCGCATCGTGGTCGAGGGAGAGGTGCCACAGCGGGTGGCGGAGGTCGCGGATGAAATCGCCGACGCGCTGGCCGAGGCCGACTCATCGATCACGGTTCGCGGGCCGTCGAGGCTGCACCGCCTGCGGGGCCGCACGCGCCGCGCGTTGCTGCTGCAGGCGCCCACGTCATCGGTGCTCATCACGGCGGTTCGGCGCGTGCTCGACGCGCCGCGCGGGCCCGCGAGCCGGTCGGGGGTGCGCATCGGGGTCGACGTCGACCCGCAGGACACCTGAAACCGCAGTCCGATCACGGTACCCTGCCCCCGGCCCATATCCCGACCCGAGGTGCAACGATGCCCGCCCCGCGAATCTTCGCGTCCCAGTCCGAGCCCCGCGCCCAGTGGACCCACGTGCTCGCATCCGTCCTCGCGCTCTGCGGAGCCGAGCACCGCGTCGCCCTCATGCGTGAGTTCCTCGATGAGGACATCGCGGGCGTCGAGACCGCCATCGTGCGCGAGTTCGCGCCGGCGGGCGACGACGTCATCGACATCGTGGTGCAGGACCGCGACAAGGCGTGGGCCTTCGCGGTGCAGACCTCGCTGACGTTCCAGGGCGACATCGCAGACCGCCTGAAGACCGCTGCGGGCGCGCTGTCCGACTACGGTCGCGTCATCGTGATGGGCATCACCGCCGACCGCAAGCCGGGCCCCTACATGGACGCCGTGTCGTCCGCGGGCATCGAGACCCGCTACTGCTCGTGGCTGCGCGTGCGCGACTGGGTTCAGGAGCGCCCCGAGCGCGGCAACGCGCAGGGGGTCGACCTGTCCGTGCTGCAGCAGGCCGAGTACTTCCTCACCCCGAACGTGGCCGAGCTGTACCGCCTCGAGGACATCGTGCCCACGGTGCCGCCGGCCGCGCGGGAGGCCGTGACCGCCGCGTTCTTCGGTCTCAACGACCTCTCGCCGGCCCCGCGCATCGATCAGGGCCCCGACGGCGCCACGGCCATCTTCCCGCGCACCGGCGACACCAAGGTCGAGCTGGTCGTCCGCGGTGGCTCCGCGCACCTGGCGCTCGAGGGCGCGGGTGACGTTGCCATCGGGTCGGACGCCGACTGGGAGGTCGCATCCAGCGGCGCCCTGGCCACCGCGCGCCGCCTGCTGCCGAGGAAGAGGTAGCCATCACGGCCGGCGCGGGCAGCGCATACGGCACCCTCGCCGGCCGCTGGGCCGTGGGGGCGCCCATTGCCCGCGGCGGCCAGGCCACCGTCCACCACGCCGTCCACGTGTCGCTGGGCCGTGAGGTGGCGATCAAGGTCTTCCACCCGCACGTGTGGGACGACCCCGCGTTCCGTGTGCGCTTCCGCCGCGAGTGTGAGGCGCTCGTGGCCCTGGAGCACCCGCATGTGATTCCCGTGCTCGACGCCGGGGAGTCCGACGGCACGGGCTGGATCGTCATGCACCTGGCCCATGGCGGCAGCCTGGCCGACCGGCTGCAGGCCGGACCTCTCGATGCGGATGAGGCCCTGCGCATCCTGCGCCAGGTCGCATCGGCGCTGGACGCCGCGCACGCCGAGGGCCGTCTGCATCGCGACGTGAAGCCGGCGAATGTGCTGCTGGAGCCCGACGGTCATGCCTGGCTGGCCGACTTCGGCGTGGCCCGCTCGGTGGGCACCACCACGACCGTGCCGGGGCAGATGATCGGTACCGCCGCCTACATGGCGCCCGAGGTCATCTCGGGAGGGCGCGCGCGACCCTCGTCCGACCTCTACGCGTTCGCGTGCATGGCGTTCGAGGCCATCACGGGTCGCAGGCCGTTCCCGGACGGCGAGGTGGGCACGGTGCTGTTCGCGCACCTCGAGCGCACCCCGCCCCGCGCGCGGGCGATACGGCCCGACCTGCCGAAGCGCGTGGAGCGCGA
>CAZIQQ010000022.1:4214-16700 GCA_964541555.1 uncultured Bifidobacterium sp.
GGCGCCGTGGCCGCCTGGGCGCTGGTGGGCAGCGCGGGCAGCGACACCGTGGCCGTCGATCGCCGGCCGCCCCTGCCGCCGGTTCCGACCGCGGATGGCGAGGTGACCGGCCGCGAGGCGCCCGAGGGAGCCGTGCCCGGCACCACGCGCGCCGATCGGGTGGCCGCCACCACGGTGGATGGCGCCACCGCCTATGCCATCAGGGCCGGTGATGGGCGTGCGCCCGAGGCCGTGGCCTCGTCGGTGGTGGCGAACCTCGCCGACTCCGGCCTGCTGGTGGATCGCCTCGACCTGGCCGGGGGCGGCACCATGGCCCTCGGGCACGCGGTCACCGACTTCCTCATGCGCGGCGACACCTGGGCCGTCGCCCAGGTGCCCGGTGCGCGGGCATCCGACCCCGACCGCGTGCTGGTGGTGCGGGGTACCGGTGGCACCCCGGCCCGCGTGGTCGACGCGCTGTCGGCGGCGCGCCCCGCGGCGGTGGTCGCGCCGCAGTAGCGCCCCGGGCGCGATGGCAGGGCCCCGGCCGGTGGTACCCTGCCGCCATGTCGCGACGGTCGTTCGAGGATCCCGAGCGCGAGGCAGCCCGCCTTGCCGCGCTCGAGCACATACGCCAGTACGGGGACCCCGTGCTGCGCACGCCCAGCGAGCGCATCGAGGTGTTCGATGAGGCCCTGGTGGCCGAGGCGCACGAGATGGTGCGCCTCATGGACGAGGGCCGGGGAGTGGGCCTGGCCGCCCCGCAGCTGGGTCGCCTCAGGCGCCTCATCGTGGTGCAGCCGTACGAGGACCAGCCTGCGCACGCGCTGGTGAACCCCGAGATCATCTCGCGCGGTGACGACGAGGACATCGCGCCCGAGGGGTGCCTGTCGATCGGCGAGGTCAACGTCGACGTGCCGCGCGCCCTGGAGATCCGCATCCGCGCGCAGGACCTCAACGGCACCGAGTTCGAGGCCGACATCGAGGGCTTCGCCGCCCGGGTGATCCAGCACGAGATCGACCACCTGGACGGAATCCTCATCCTCGACCGCGCCACTCCCGAGGACCGCCGTGCGGCCCTCGCCGAGCTGCGCGAGTCGCTGCTCCCGAGCGCCTAGGCAGCCGCCGCGATGAGGGTGTTGTTCGCGGGCAGCCCCGCGCCCGCCGTTCCCGTGCTCGACGCCCTCCTGGCGTCGCGTCACGAGGTCGCACTGGTCATCACCCGCGAGGACCGCCCGAAGGGGCGCTCGCGCACCCCGGTGCCCACCCCCGTGGGGGAGGCCGCCGACGCCGCGGGAATCCCCACGCTCAAGCCCGCGTCCATCAACGCGCCGGAGTCGCTGGCCGTCATGCGCGACGCCCACGCCGGCGCGCTGGTGGTGGCCGCCTTCGGGCAGATCCTGCGTGACGAGGTCCTGGGCGGCTGGCCGTGCATCAACGTGCACTACTCGCTGCTTCCCGCCTACCGCGGCGCCGCTCCGGTGGAGCGCGCCCTCATGGACGGCGCCGACGAGGTGGGCACGACGATCATGGTGATGGACGAGGGGCTCGACACCGGCCCCATCGTGGAGTCGGTGGTGGTGCCGCTGGCGCGCGACGACGACGCCGGCTCGCTGCTGATGAAGATGGCCCAGGCATCCGGCCCGGCGCTCGTGCGTGCCCTCGACGCCCTGGAGGCCGGGGCACTGGTGAGCACCCCCCAGCCCGACGAGGGCGTGACCATCGCGGCGAAGATCACCGACGAGGACCGGCCCATCGACCCGCGTCGCACCGCGAAGCAGATCCAGGACCAGGTCAGGGCCCTGTCGCCGCACGTGGGCGCCACCATCGGCATCGACGGACAGCAGTTCAAGGTGTGGCGGGCCAAGCCCACCAACGCTGCGGCCGTGCCGGGGCTGGTACGCGACTCCGGCCGCATCATCCTGGGCACCGCATCGGGAGGGCTCGAGATCGTGGAATTGCAGCCCCCCGGAAAGGCACGCATGCACGCAGACGCATTCCTCAGGGGGTATCGCGGTGACCTCGCGCTCACGACCTAGGGATCCCCGCGAGCAGCGGGCGCAGGTGTCGCCGGCGCGGCGTATCGCCTACGGCGTGCTGCGCCGGGTGGACGACGGCGCGTACGCCGATCGCGCCCTGGCCGCCGAGTGCGCGCGTGTGCGCATCGACCCCCGCGACCGCCAGCAGGCCCAGCGGCTCGCCTTCGGCACCGTGCAGATGCGGCGCCTGCTCGATTGGCTGATCGACGGCGTGGCCGAGAAGCCCGATCGCATCGAGCCGGAGGTGCGGGACGTCCTGCGCATGGCCACGTACGAGATCATCGCGTCGGATGGCACGCCCGACTGGGCGGCCGTCGACCAGGCCGTCACGCTGGCGCGATCGCTGCCGGGCCCACGTGGCCGCGGGGGTGCCCGGGCCGGCCTGGTGAACGCGCTGCTGCGGCGCATCGCATCAGACGCCCCGGCGCGCATCGCCGCGCTCGGCCCCTCGGATGTCGCGCTGCGCAACTCGTTCCCCGACTGGATCGCCGATGGCCTGGTGCGGTCGCTGGGGACGGATGACGCGCAGGCCGTGATGTCGGCCGCCAACACGGCATCGGAGTCAGCGGTGCGCTGGAACACCCTGCGCGGCCCGCGCGAGGCCCTCGAGGCCGAGCTGCCCGCGTGGCACGGCGTCCCGCTTCTCCCCGAGGCCATGGTGCTCGATGAGCCCTTCGCGCTGGAGGATTCCGCCGCATGGAGCGAGGGCCGCGTGATGGCCCAGAGCCGCGCGTCGATGATCCCCGCGCGCGCGCTCATGCCCCGGCCGGGCGAGCGGGTGCTCGACCTCTGCGCGGCGCCGGGTGCCAAGGCCACGCAGCTGGCCGCGCTGGCCGAGGGTAAGGCGGAGATCGTGGCGGTCGAGCTGCACCCGGCCCGGGCGCGCGCGCTTCGCGAGCACGCAGAGCGCATGGGAGCCGACATCACGGTGTTCGACGGCGACGGCCGCGAGGTCGCCCTGCCGGGCGGGCATTTCGACGCCGTGCTGGTGGACGCCCCGTGCACGGGAACCGGCGTGCTGTCGTCGCGTCCGGACGCCCGCTGGCGCCGGCGCGAGGAGGCCCTCGCCCCGCTCGTGGAGATCCAGCAGGGCCTGTTGGCCCGGGCGCTCGAGGTGGTCCGGCCCGGCGGTCGCGTGGTGTATTCCACCTGCAGCCTGCTGCGGGAGGAGAACGAGGACGTCATCCGGGCCTCGGGAGCCCAGGTGGACGACCTCTCAGCGGAGTTCCCCGGCATGGAATCGCCTGATCTCCCGGGCACGCTGCGCCTGCTTCCCCACGTGCAGGGCACTGATGGATTCTTCGTCGCACGGCTCGTGGGCCGATAACCTGCCGCCCATGCCGGAGATGCCCTCAACGCCCGCGGTCTGCCCGTCACTGATGTCGGCCGACGCCCTCCGGCTGGGCGATCAGGTGGACGCCCTCATCGATGCCGGGGCCCGCGTGTTCCACGTGGACGTCATGGACGGCCGCTTCGTGCCGAACCTCATGCTGGGCACCGAGACCACGAGGGCCGTCGCCGGCCTCGCGCGGCCCCGCGGCGGCCTGGTCGACGTTCACCTCATGGTCGAGCGCCCGGGTGACGCGATTCAGTGGTTCGCCCCCCACGCAGACATGATCAGCGTGCACGTGGAGGCCGACCCGCACCCCCACCAGCTGCTGGGCGAGATCCGCGCGGCCGGATGCCTCGCGGGGCTTGCCATCAACCCGGGCACCCCGGTGGAGGCCGTCGTGCCGCTGCTCGAGCGGGTGGACTACGTGAACTGCATGGGCGTGAACCCGGGATTCAGCGGACAGTCGTTCATCCCCGAGACCCTGCCGCGCCTCACCGCCCTGCGTGACCTGCTGCCCGATCGCGTTGCGCTTCAGGTGGATGGCGGAATCGGCCCCGCGAACGTTGCCGACGCGCGTGCGTGCGGCGCCGACCTGCTGGTGTCGGCATCGGCCATCTTCGGCGCAGCCGATCCCCTGGCCGCCTACTCCGACCTGGTCGGGCGGGTCGCATCGGCGTGAGCGCCCCGGGGCGCCCCACCGCGGCAGAGCGCACGCTGCTGATCCGCGCGTGTGAGCTCGCAGCGCGCGGGCGCGGGATGGTGAGCCCCAATCCATCGGTGGGTGCGGTGATCGCCCGTGGCGGCCAGGTGGTGGGGGAGGGCTGGCACGCCGGCCCGGGGCTGGCGCACGCAGAGCCCGTGGCCATCGCCGCGGCGGGCGGAGCCGCGCGTGGCGCAACGCTGGTGTGCACCCTCGAGCCCTGCTCCCACACCGGGCGCACCGGGCCATGCACGCAGGCAGTCATCGACGCCGGCATCGCGCGGGTCGTCGTGGGCGCCCTCGACCCGCTCGAGCGCACCCGGGGTGAGGGCGTGCGCATCCTGCGCGACGCGGGAATCGATGTGGCCGTCGCCGACGGCGAGGACGCCGTGCGGGCACGCGCGGCGGCATCCCCATTCCTCACGTGGGCAGCCACCGGGCGCCCCGAGGTGATGCTCAAGATGGCGGCCTCGCTGGATGGCAGGGTGGCCACCCGCACGGGCAACACCCGCTGGATCTCCGGTCCGGAGGCGCGGGCGCTGGTGCACCGCTGGCGGGCCGAGATGGACGCCGTGGCCGTGGGCATCGGCACGGCCGTGGCCGACGACCCCATGCTGACCGCGCGCGATGTGGACGTACTCGTTGGTCGCGAGGCCCTGCGGGTGGTGCTCGATCCCCATGCCCGCCTGCCGCTCGATGCGGCCCTGCTGGGCAGCCTCGACCAGGCCCCCGTGCTGGTGATCACCGGCTCCGGTGCGCCGGCCGACCGCATGGATGCCCTGAGGGCCGCCGGCGCACAGGTGGACCAGGTGCCGGCCGACCACGGCGCCGGCTTCCTGTCGGGGGCCCTCGACGCCCTGGGCGCCCGCGAGGTGCAGTCGGTGCTGGTGGAGGGCGGCCCCACGGTGGCGGGGGCGCTGCTCGACGCCGATCTCGTCGACGTGCTGGCCTGGGTGGTGGCGCCCCTGGTGATCGGCGGCGATGGCGCGCCCATGGCCGCCCGCGGGGTGGGCGCCGACCAGATATCCGATGCCGCGCGCATCCGATCGCCGCGCGTCGAGCGCCTGGGCGATGATGTACTGGTGATGGGCCGCCTGAGGCCCGTTCCCGGGGAGGGCTGATCACGTGTTCACGGGCTTGGTGGAGGAGATGGGCACGGTGCGCGAGCGCGTGCCCAGCGCCGCGGGCGCGCGCATGGTCATCGGGTGCGATGTCGTGCGCGAGGGCCTGGCCATCGGCGATTCGGTGTCGGTCAACGGCGCCTGCCTCACGGTGGTGGAGCTCACCGACGACTCCTTCGCCGTCGACTGCGTGGAGGAGACCCTGCGCCGCACCTCGGTGGGCGACCGCCAGGCCGGCGACCTCGTGAACCTCGAGCGCGCGATGCGCGTGGGCGATCGCCTGGGTGGGCACATCGTGCAGGGGCACGTTGACGGCACCGGCACCATCCGTGACATCACGCCCGAGGGCGACGGCGTGCTGATGTCGGTGGCCGCAGGCGACGACCTGCTGCGCTACGTGGTGGAGAAGGGCAGCATCACCGTCGATGGCGTGAGCCTCACGGTGGCTTCGCGCCAGCCCGACGGCTTCACCATCGCGCTCATCCCGCACACCATGGAGGCAACCACGCTGGGGCCCGACACCGTGGGCCGTAGGGTGAACCTCGAGGCCGATGTGCTGGCAAAGTACGTGGAGGCACTGGTTCGCCCGCACGTCGATGGGGGAGGCCCCTCCTGAGCACCCAGACCACGCCGTTCTCGTCCATCGAGGAGGCCATCGAGGACATCCGCGCCGGCCGCATGGTCGTGGTGGTCGACTCCGAGGACCGCGAGAACGAGGGCGATCTGGTGATCGCCGGGCAGTTCGCCACTCCCGACGCCGTGAACTTCATGATCACCCACGGCCGCGGGCTGGTGTGCCTGGCGCTCACCGAGGAGCGCTGCGAGCACCTGGGGCTGATGCAGCAGGTCAAGCGCAACGAGGCCCCGCTGGGCACGGCCTTCACCGAGAGCATCGAGGCCCGCGAGGGCATCACCACGGGAATCAGCGCCCCCGACCGGTCGCGCACCATCATGGTGGCCATCGACCCCGACTCCACGGCCGGCGACCTGGTGAAGCCCGGCCACGTGTTCCCGCTGCGCGCAAAGTCGGGCGGCGTGCTGGAGCGCGCCGGCCACACCGAGGCCGCCGTCGACCTCGCGCGCATGGCGGGGCTCATCCCCGCAGGGGTGATCTGCGAGATCATGAAGGACGACGGCGAGATGGCCCGGGTCGACGACCTCATCGGCTACGCCCAGCAGCACGGGCTGCGCATGATCACCATCACCGACCTCATCGAGCACCGCCGCCGCACCGAGCGGCTGATCGAGCGCGGCGCCGCGGTGCCGCTTCCCACCGAGTTCGGCGAGTTCACCGCCGTGGGCTACACCTCGCTGGTGGACGGCAAGCACCACATGGCGCTGGTGAAGGGCGAGGTGGCGGGCAAGGACGACGTACTCGTGCGCGTGCACTCCGAGTGCATGACCGGCGACGTCTTCGGGTCGCTGCGCTGCGACTGCGGTGATCAGCTGCACGCCGCACTGCGCATGATCGAGGCCCGGGGCGAGGGGGTTCTGCTCTACATCGCCCAGGAGGGCCGGGGCATCGGGCTCATCAACAAGCTGCGCGCGTACGAGCTGCAGGACGCCGGCCGCGACACCGTCGAGGCCAACCTCGAGCTGGGCTTTCCTGCCGACCTGCGCGACTACGGCATCGGCGCCCAGATCCTGGTGGACCTCGGACTCACCACCATCCGGCAGCTCACGAACAACCCCAAGAAGATCGTGGGGCTCGAGGGCTACGGCCTGAAGGTGGTCGAGCGCGTGCCGATCGAGGTGGAGCCGGGCGACCACAACGCGCGCTACCTGCAGACCAAGCGCGACAAGATGGGGCACATGCTGCACCACAACGGCCTCGACCTCGACGACCCGGGCGCAGCCGGCCCGGCCTAGCCGATGCGCATCACATCGCCGCCCCGACCGACGGCGATGGCGGTGGCCCGGTGGGTGGCGAGCAGTGCGGCGCCCCGCTCCGGCCCCGCGAGGATGACGGCCTTGGTCAGCGCCTCGGCCAACCAGCCCTGAGGGGCGATCACGCTGACCTGGATCACCTCCCCGGTGGTGGGCAGTCCGGTGGCGGGATCGAGCAGGTGGTGGGCCTCGGTGCCGTCTGCGCGCACCCAGCGCCGCTTGCGCACCCCGCTCGTGCACAGCGCGCCGTGGTGAAGGGTGACCCGGGCCACCGAGGGCAGCTCGGGTCCGTCGGGGTGGTCTATGCCCACCCGCCAGTCGCCGGACGGACCCGCACCGCGGCAGCGGATGTCGCCGCCCAGGTTCACCAGGGCCCCCCGTGCCCCGCGGCGCATGAGGCCGGCCGACACGATGTCGGCGGCGAGGCCCTTGCCGATGCCACCGGGGTCGAGGGCGCGCCCCCGGGGCACCGTGATGCACCCACGGGGTGAGTCGACCACCAGTGACCCGCCCGGCGGGCGCACCGCCGGAGACATCCTCACGGGCGCGGTGGGCCCGGCCGGCGGGGTGAGGAGGGCGTGGTCGCGGTCGTATCCCAGGGCCGCGAGCTCGCCCCCGAGCAGTGGGTCGAACCGCCCTCCCGTGAGCCGCTCGGCCCGCAGTGCCCGCCTGGCGAGCGCACGGGTCTCGCGAGATACGGCAATCGGGGTGCCCGCGGCCGCGTTCGCGCCGCTGATCTCGCTGGAGGCATCGAAGCGGGTCCACAGCGCCTCGAGGCGCCGCACCTCGTGCTCGGCCCACTCGGCGTCGGAATCAGCGCCATGCACCACGACCACGTGGCAGTCGGTGCCCATCGCCCGGAAGCGGAGGTCATCCACCATTCGGAGACCAGCGTACGCCCCGGTAGCGGGGTGCGGTGGGGTGCCGGGTGCGCGTCTAATCTGCCGCTGATGCGCGCCCAGGGAATCCCGCAGTGACCCCCGCCTGTGGCTGGCCTGCGTGGTGGGTGCGGGTGGTGCTGCTGGGCGCCGCCTTCGCCGCGTCCGATGCCCTTGCCGCCCTTACGTCCGGGCCGGGCAGCGGGGTGGCGGGCGTGTGGATTCCCGGGGGCATCGGCCTGGCCGGCCTTCTGCTCGGGGGGATGAGCCTCTGGCCCGGCCTGGTCGTGGGCGGCATCATGGCCGCACCCGCGTATGGGCCCCTGAGTGCGGCATCGGTGCCGGTGGTCGTGGCGAACATGCTCGCGGTGCTGCTGGCGGCATGGGCGATCCAGAGGCTGGGCACCGACCTGCGGCTGGGGCGCCTCGGCGATGTCGTGCGCTTCGGGCTGGGATGCCTGGTCGGGGCGATCCCCATGGGGCTGGTGGGCGTGCTCACGCTGCTGTCGCTGGGCAGCACCGAGGAGGGCCCGGCCGGCAGCGTCATCGCCCTGTGGCTGCTGTCGACCGTGACCGGCTTCCTCGTGGTGGGGGCGGCGATCACGGTGATCACCAGGCGGTGGGGCGATCGCCCACCCGTGCCGCGCGCCATGGAGTCGCTGGCCGGGCTGTGCGTGACGGCCGTGCTCGCCGGCGCCGTGTTCATCGAGGAGTGGGGCGGGCTGATGCCCGTGCTGCTGCTGGTGACCGCCCTTGTCGCCGGCCGGGGCGGGCCCCGGGCCGCCGCTCTGGCGTCGCTCATCGTCTTCGGCTTCGCCGCGGTCAGCGTGCTCGGTGGCGGCGGGCCCTTCGGGGGAACGGACGTCATCTCGAGGTCGCTCACGTACCAGACCGCCGTGGTCATCCTGGCCATCGGGCTGCAGGCCATCGGCGCGATCGGCTCGGGAGAGCCCGGGGCCGTGCCCTCCACGCCCTCCCGTGCGCTGGTCGTGGGACTGCTGCTGGGCGGGGGGCTCGCCCTGGGCCTGAGCGAGGCCATCGTCGCGCCGGAGGTCATCCTGCTCGCGCCGAAGGCGCAGGTCACGCTGGTCGGCATGCTCATGGCGCTGGTGGTCGTGGTCGGTGCCCTGGCGGGCACCGGGCTGCGCGGGCATCTGGCGGGTGCCCGGCGCGCGGGGGCGGCGTGGTGGGCGTATGCGGCCGTCGCCGGCGTCGCGGTGTTCGGGGCCGAGGAGCTGTTCCTCATGTCGCTCACGTACACCGATGTGACCCGGGCGATCGTGGTGGCAAGCCTCGCGCCCGTCATGCTGCTGTTCGTCGCAATCGCCCGACGGCAGATGTCGGTGTCGTGGGCCGTGGTGGTCGGCCTCGTTGTCGTGCTGGCGGGCTTCTACTCGGTGACGCCTGGCGACGACTGGTTCTCGGGCCTCACGTCCGTGGGGTTGTGGTTGGGGATCGGATCATCTGCCTGCACCGCGGTGCTGCTGCTCGGACTGGCGGCCTGCGGGCATCGCGCCGGACCCGGCCCCACGGTGGCCGTGGCCCTCGTGGTGGCCGTGGCGAGCGCGGCGGTGCTGTGCGCGGTGCTCGGCGTGCTGCCCGGGCCAGAGCTGTGGGGGTCGGAGCAGGCCGTCGGGGGGATCCTCTACGTGGGGATCATCGGCACCCTCGTGCCGGTGCTGCTTGCCACCTGGGCGGTGCCCGTGCTCGGTGCCACGCGGGTGGCGGTGTTCGAGGTGCTGGCCCCGGCCATCGCGGTGGTGGCCGCGCTTGCGTGGGGCGAGGCCGCCATCGGTGCGTGGCAGGCAGCGGGAATCGTGCTGCTGCTCACCGGGGTCGCCCTGGGGGTGCGCATGCACTCCCCGGCGCACTAGCCCGTGACGGCTATCCGAGGGGTATGCGCACCGGCACCCCGCCGATGCTGCCGGTGTACGCGCGCTGGCCCCCGCGGGCCAGGTAGAGCGTGCCGTCCCACCGGCCCGGTCCGTTCACGCGCAGGGCCCCCTGGAAGGTCCTGCCGTTGAACTCGAGGGTGCCCGTGATGGCGACGCCCTTCACGGCGCTGAACCGCGAGTAGGCGATGACCGTGCCGAGAATGCCCCGCTGCCGCGCCAGGCCGCCGCGGATTCCCGGCAGCGCCGCGAGCCCGCCCTCGGTGGCCGCATCCATCGAGAGCACGCCGTCCTGCACGGTGAGCCGCGCTGCCCTCGCCACGCGCCCGGCTGTGCCCGGCGCCCCGCTGGGGCTCACCGAGCCCAGCGTCGCCGGCGGCACGGGCACGGCCCGCGGAACGGGGGCCTCGCGGTTGCAGGCGGTCGTGGAGACCCTCTTGCCGTAGAGGAGGTTGCGCATCTGCTGCTGGGCGCAGGAGTACGAGTACAGCAGCGAATGCCCGGCGCCGGGTGCGATGACCACCTGCGCTCCCTCGATGCGCGATGCCACCGCGACGGCCGACGCCACGGGCGTTCGGGTATCGAGGCCGCCATCCAGCACGATCGTCGGCACCGCCGGCAGGGTGCCGGGCACAAGCGGGTCGGTGCCCGCCTCGGGCCACAGGCGACACGCATCGGCGAGGGAACCCTCCGCCGCGTTCGCCGTGCTGAAGGGTGCGAAGGCGGTGGGCCCCAGCGCGTCCGCGGCCGGACGCACCATCCCGGCGCGCTCCGACACCGGCGTGGCGGACGTCCACGGCAGCCGGGCGTCTGAGCACGCGGTGGCGAAGTAGAGGGCGGACGACAGTTCGGTGACGGGCGTGGGCGAGCCGCCACCCGCGATGGTTGCCAGGCGCAGCATGGGGGCGGCGTCTCCGTTCCTGGCCGCGCGCGCGGCGCCCGGCCACATGGCCCGCAGCGAGGTGCTCATGTCACCGGCCTGGAACACGGCCGGCAGATCGCCCTGGTTGCCCGGGCCGCCCAGCGAGGTCCTCACGCGCCGGCCGCGCTCGGTCACGCGGTATCCGCGAAGCGGGCGCGACGCCGTCGCCGCGACGAGCGCCGTCACGTCGGCGACCGGGTCGGTCGTGATGCCAGTGCAGCGACCCCCGCCACACAGCGAACCGAGCACCGGCCCGACGGCCTGGTACATGGGCGGGTCGAATCCGTCGAAGTACGCCGGGTCCACGACCGAGTCCAGCACCATGTGGCTCACCCGGGTGGGGAACTGCTGGGCGTAGTACTGGGTCACGTACGTGCCGTACGAGATCCCCCCGAGCGCGAACGACTCCACGGCCAGACCCTGACGCAGGTCGTCGAGGTCGAGGACGCTGTCGCGGGTGGCGTAGAAGGCCCGGTTCGGGCCCACCTGCGCGGCGCACTGCCCAACCGCCTCGGGGCTCGTGGTGGCATTCGGGTCGTCGAGCGCCCGGCACCGCAGCGCGCCCTTGCCCGTGCCCCGCTGATCCAGCATCACCAGGTCGTAGGCGGGGATCGCCTGCGCGACCGGGTCGTCGGGGGACATGGGCGTGCCCGCCTGACCCGGGCCGCCCGTGAGGAAGACCATCACGCCGCGTCGCGTGCCCTTCGCGGGGATGCGCTCCACGTGCAGCGACAGCGAGCCCCGCCCCGGGTTTGCGCGGTCGATGGGCACCGAGAGGTCAGCACACTGCACTGGAGCCCGGTCGCGGCAGGTGGAGAACGCAAGCGGTGACGCCCCGGCTGCGCCCGTCATGGGGACAAGTGCAGCGGCAGTTGCGACGAGGGCCGTTGCGAGGCGGGTGCGGGTCACGCGGCGAGTGTTGCAGACACGGCACTCATGTCCGTCCGGCCGGGGTGCCGCGTAGCCTTACCCGTGATGGCACGAACCGATCCCGCACCTCCCGCCGAGGCCCTCCGCGCACCCGATGTCCGCGTGGCGGCCGTGGTGGCCGGCTTTCACCGGGGCATCGCCGAGGCCCTGTTGCAGGGCGCGATCGAGCGCCTGGCCGAGAGCGGCCTGGACGCCGACCACGTGGACGTGCACTGGATTCCCGGTGCCTATGAGGCTCCCGCCGCTGCCGCGGCGCTTGCGGCCACCGGCCGCTACTCGGCGATCATGGCCCTCGGCGCGGTGATCCGCGGCGAGACCGCGCACTTCGACTACGTGTGTGATGCCGCCGCGCACGGCCTGATGCGCGTGGGCCTCGACACCGGGGTGCCGTGTGCCTTCGGCATCCTCACGTGCGACACCATGGCGCAGGCCGAGGCCCGCGCGGGTGGCGACAAGGGGAACAAGGGCGACGAGGCCGCGGACGCGGCCGTGTCGATGATCAACCTGCTGGCAGCCGCCCGGGACATGGGTCCCGGAGGGGCGAGCAGGTCCTAGGCGCCGGAGACGGCCTTCTGCACCTTGCCGGCCTTGAGGCAGCGGGTGCAGACGTATGCGCGCGTCGGCGTGCCGCCGACGATGATGCGCACCTTCTGGAGGTTGGGGTCGAAGCGACGCGACGTCGCACGCATGGAGTGGCTGCGGTTGTTCCCGAACGAGGGACCCTTGCCGCACGAGCTGCATACCTTCGCCATGTCGACCAATTACCTCAGGTAGGAGAAACGGGGTGGCGCCGGGCGCCACGACC
>CAZIQQ010000022.1:16800-25369 GCA_964541555.1 uncultured Bifidobacterium sp.
GATGGGGAGGAGGCCACCATCCGCGTGGTGCTCGATTCCATCGCGGTGGTGCCCACCCGGCGCCGCGGGCTGAAGATCGTGCGCGCGCGCGTGCACGACGACACCGGTGCGATCACCGCGGTGTGGTTCAACCAGGCGTACCTGGCGGGGGTCCTGCAGCCGGGCGATGAGCTGATGATCAGGGGGCAGATGAAGGCACGGCCCCAGCGCCAGGTGACGGTGAAGGCGCACGAGGTGCTGGGCGCGGGCTCATCTGCCGGAGTCCACACCGAGGGCCTCGTGCCCGTGTATCCCGCCAGCGAGGCGCTGCCCGCGCGCAAGTTGCGCGAGATGGTGGACGCCGCGCGGCCCTACGTGCGCGCGGCCCCCGAGATCCTCCCCACGTGGGTGCGCGCCCGGGTGTCGCTGCCCAGCCGCGCCGACGCGCTGATGGCCATGCACTTCCCCCGCTCCGCCCGCGAGCCCCGCTCGGCGCGCCGCCGCCTGGCGTTCGAGGAACTGCTCGTGCTGCAGCTCGGCCTCATCGCGGTGCGCCGCCACGAGGAGTTCGCGCGCCGGGCCATGGCGCTGCCGGGCACGGGGGAGGTGACCGACCGCGTTCGCGAGTCGCTGCCCTTCACCCTCACGGCCGAGCAGCAGCGGGTGTCCAGGCAGATCGCTCGCGACCTCGCCCGCGAGCGGCCGATGCGCAGACTTCTGCAGGGCGAGGTCGGCGCGGGCAAGACCGTGGTTGCGGCCCTGGCTTGCGCGCAGGCCGTGGAGGCCGGGGCACAGGCGGCGATCCTGGTGCCCACCGAGACCCTGGCCGAGCAGCACCTGCGCACCCTCGACGCCCTGCTGGCTCCGGCGGGCATCACGCCGGTGCTGATCACCGGCAACGTGCCGCGGGCCGAGCGCGAGCGACGCGAGATGGCGGTGGCCACGGGCACGGCCCAGGTGGTGGTGGGCACGCAGGCGCTGCTGGTTGGGGGCGTGCGGTTCCACCGGCTCGGCCTGGTAATCGTGGATGAGCAGCACCGGTTCGGGGTGGAGCAGCGCCAGGCGCTGGCCGACCAGGCGGGGGACGGCGCGGACGCGGCCCACCTGCTCTACATGACCGCCACGCCGATCCCGCGCACCCTGGCGCTGACCGCCTATGGCGACCTGCGCGTGTCTGCCATACGCGGTCGGCCCCCCGGGCGGCAGGACATCGCAACCAGGTGGGTGCGCGAGGAACAGCGCGACGAGGCCTACGAGCAGGTGCGGGCTGAGCTTCGCCGGGGCCGTCAGGCCTATGTGATCTGCCCGATGGTCACCGAGAACGAGGCGGGCACCGCGGCGCGATCGGCGGTGGAGGAGGCCCGCAGACTCGCCGAGGGTCCGTTCAGCGCGTTCAGGGTGGGCCTGGCCCACGGGGCGCAGCGGCCCGAGGATCGCCGCGCGGCGATGGCGGCCTTCGCCGCGGGGGATACCGACCTGCTGGTGGCCACCACGGTGGTGGAGGTGGGAATCGACGTGCCGAACGCCACCGTCATGGTCATCGAGGATGCCGACCGCTTCGGCCTGGCCCAGCTGCACCAGCTGCGGGGTCGCGTGGGGCGCGGCGAGCACCCGGGGTCGTGCCTGGTGTTCGCAGAGCCGGGGGCCGAGGACGGCACGCGGCGGCTCGAGGCCCTCGTGCAGACCAACGACGGCTTCCGCCTGGCCGACATCGACCTGGACATCCGCGGCGAGGGCAGCATCATGGGACTCAGGCAGTCCGGGCCCACCGACCTGCGCTTCGCCCGGCTGTCGCGCGACCGCCGGTCGCTTGCGCAGGCCCGGCGCATCGCGAAGGTGGCGCTCGATCGCGACCCGCGCCTGGAGCACCCCGAGCACGCGCTGCTGGCCGACGCCGTGCGCGACGCCTTCCCCGACATGCCGCGGCTGCTCGACGCATGAGGGTGATCGCCGGCGAATTCGGGGGCAGGCGCCTGGTGGCCCCGCCGGGGCTGGGCACCCGCCCCACGTCGGACCGCGTGAAGGAGGCCCTGTTCTCGATCATCGGGCCGCTCGACGGTGAGCGCGTGCTGGATGTCTTCGCCGGCTCGGGGGGCCTGGCGATCGAGGCCCTGTCGCGCGGCGCGGCGACCGCCACGTGCGTTGACGACGACCGGGGGGCGGTGGAGGCCATTCGGGCGAATGCCCGCGTGCTGGGAATCGGTGGCCGCCTCACCGTGGTGCGCCGGGGCTGGCGGGGCGCCCTGGCGGCCGCGGCGGAGGCGGGCGATGTCTTCGACCTCGTGCTGGCCGACCCGCCCTACGACCTGCTGCCGGTGATCGTCGACGAGATGGGGGAGGCCATCGCGCGGGTCATCGCGCCGGGCGCCGTGGTGGTCATCGAACACGCCCGGGGTGCGATCATGGGGCCCGGCGGGGTTCCGGGTATCGACGGCGAACGTGACACCACGCGCAGGTATGGGGATTCGGAGATCACAGTGATCTGGACGCCGGGAGAAGGAACATGAGCACCAGAGGGCGAATCGCCCTGTGTCCGGGTACCTACGACCCGGTCACGTACGGACATCTCGACATCGTGGAGCGGGCGTCGCGCCTCTTCACGACGGTCGTGGTGGCCGTCGCCGAAGGATCGAACAAGAAGCAACCACTCTTCAACGCGGACGAGCGAAGGACCCTGGTGCGCACGAGCATCGAACATCTCGGGAATGTGGAGGTCACCGGCTTCAACGGCCTGGTGACCGCGCACGCCCGCGAGGTCGGGGCAGTTGCCATCGTCAAGGGCGTCCGCACCGCCGCGGACTTCGACTACGAGGCACAGATGGCGCAGTTCAACGGCCGTCTCGCCAGCGAGGTCGAGACCGTGTTCCTGCCCGCCTCGCCCGAATGGGCATTCCTCAGCTCCTCCGGCGTCCGTGAGGCCGCCGCATGGGGGGCCGACGTCAGCGGGTGGGTGCCCGCGCACGTCGCCGAGGCCCTCCGTGACCGAATCGGCCCCACCGCCTGACAAAGGACGACCCCATGGATGTTCTCGCCCTCATCGACAAGCTGGATGACCTCGTGCACAACGCGCGCGCCGTGCCCCTGACTGATCAGGTGCGCATCGACCGCGAGGCCGTGTACGAGCTGCTCGACCAGATGCGCTCGACGATCCCCGAGGAGATCAAGCAGGCGCGCTGGATCGTGAAGGAGCGCCAGGAGATGCTGGCCGAGGCCAAGCGCGAGGCCGATCGCATCGTCGACGAGGCCAAGGAGAAGGCCGAGCGGCAGGCGTCGCAGCAGGAGGTCGTGAAGCTTGCGGAGAAGCAGGCGACCGAGCTGCTCGACGACGCCCGCATGCGCGAGCGCGAGGTGCGCCTCGGTGCAGAGGACTACGCCGACGAGGTGCTTGGCACGCTCGAGGTGAACCTCGAGAAGTTCACGGCAGCCGTGCGCCGCGGGCGCGAGCGCCTGCAGGGCAAGTCAGAGGACCGCGCCGGCGATGGCCCCTTCATCGCCGACGAGGCCTCCTCCGACTACTAGGCAGATGGCGGACCGGCGCCGGGGTGAGCCGGAGGGGGTCATCGACCTCCGGCGGCTCGACCTCGCGCCCGGTGCGGGCGCGCAGGTCGACGTGCCCGTGCCCCTGCCCGACATGATCCTCGGGGCCCAGGCCTACGCGCCGAGCCCGCCCGAGGCGCAGGCCCGGGTCGACGTGGGGTCGTCGGGGTCCGGGGTGGGGCTGCGGTTGCGCTTTGCGACCTCGCTGCGCGGGCCATGCCAGCGATGCCTCGAGGCGTCCGAGGTCGACATCGCGGTGGACGCCCGCGAGTTCCAGGCCTCCGGGCGCGCGGATGCCGACGAGATCGACGACGACCTCGACTGCGAGTACCTGTCGGGCCCCATGCGCATGGAGCTCGACGTGGCGGCGTGGGCCCGTGACGCCATGGCCGAGGCCATGCCCATGTCCATCCTCTGCCGCGACGACTGCGCCGGGCTGTGCGCCCGATGCGGCACGAACCTGAACACCGGCGCCTGCGACTGCGCCGACGACGAGGTGGACCCCCGTTGGGCTGCGCTCGGCGAGCTGCGCGAGCGGCTCGGCGGCGGTGACGACGACACCACGTAGAAAAGAAAGCCGGCCGAACGGGTTGCCCACGCCGCGCGTGAGGCGCTAGTGTCCCGCGTCGTTCCGGACCCGGTCCCTACCAGGAGCCACGTTGGCAGTTCCCAAGCGCAAGACCTCTCGTGCCCGTCGTGACAAGCGGCGGTCCACCCATTCGATCCAGGCGACCCGCCTCGGTCGTTGCCCGCGCTGCACGGCTCCCGTGATGCCGCACCACGTGTGCATGGTGTGCGGTCATTACAAGGGCCGGGCGGTCGTCGACACCGGCGCCTGAGCCCGATGCCCGACGTCGTCGTCGCCGTCGATGCGATGGGCGGCGACAAGGCACCGCTGGTGCCCGTTGCAGGAGCCGTCGAGGCCGCGCGCCAGGGGGTGGGAATCCTGCTGGTCGGCGACCAGCCCGCGCTCGAGAAGGCTCTCGAGCAGCACGGTGAGATCCCGGCGAACATCGAGATCATCCACGCCGCCGACCGCATCCACTCCGCGGAGGATGGCGTCAAGGCCGTGCGCAGCAAGCCCGACGCATCGATGGTCGTGGCCTGCCGCCAGGTTCACGAGGGCCGGGCGGGGGCGGTGGTGTCCGCCGGGCACACCGGCGCGATGCTCGCGGCGTCCACGCTCATCCTCAGGCGCCTGCCCGGGGTGATCCGCCCGGGGCTGGCCGTGCCCATGCCCTCGATCGCCGGCCCCATCGTGATGATCGACGGCGGGGCGAACGCCGAGTGCAGGCCCGAGTACCTCGCGCAGTTCGCGGTGATGGGCCGCGTGCTGGGCCGCGACATCCTGGGCATCGACGACCCGACGGTGGGAATCCTCACCATCGGGGAGGAGGCCGGCAAGGGCACCGAGCTCGTGCAGGAGGCCTATGCGCTGCTCGACGGCACCCCCGGGTTCATCGGCAACATCGAGGGGCGCGACATCCCCCGGGGCACGGCGCGCATCATCGTGACCGACGGCTTCACCGGCAACGTGGCGCTCAAGCTGTACGAGGGCACCGCCGCGATGATCTTCCACGAGATCAAGCGGGGGCTCACGTCGAGCTTCCGCGGCAAGGTGGCCGGCGCGCTCGGCATGTCGGTGTTCAAGGACCTGCGCAAGAACATCGACCCCGAGGAGTACGGCAGCGCCTACCTCCTGGGAGTGCGCGGAATCTCGATGATCGGCCACGGCAACACCGGCACCCGGGGCATGGCCAACGGCATCCTGCGCGCCGCCCAGGGCGTGCGCGAGGACGTCACCGGCCACATCCAGGCCGGGCTCGCCGCCGCCCCCTAGCGGGGGCCCCTCGCTGCCCCGGGGTCGTCCGGTGGCGCTGGTACGTTGGCGCTCGTCAATGGATCACGTCCTCACGCCCCGAAGGAGCAATGGTGGATCGAGCGCAGGCCCTCTCCGAGCTTCAGTCAATCCTCGTCGAGCAGCTGGGCGTTGACGCCTCCGAGGTCGTCGAGACCGCGTCCTTCTCGGAGGACCTGAACGCGGACTCCCTCGACCTGGTCGAGATGATCATGGAGATGGAGGACAAGTTCGGCGTCAAGATCCCCGATGAGGATGCCGAGAAGATCGTCACCGTCGGTGACGCCGTCGACTACATCACCGCCCGCTCCGGTTCCTGAGGGATCCGAACAGCACCCACGTGACCTCGCCGGGTTGCTCGACCTCCTCGATCCCGACCTGCGCCGTCAGGCCCTCACGCACAGGGAGTGGGCGGTCAGCAGGGCGGCGTCGTACGAGCGGCTCGAGTTCCTCGGCGACTCCGTGCTCGGCGTCATCGTGACCCAGGAGCTCTTCACCCGTCACCCCGACGCCACCGAGGGCGACCTCACCCGCATGCGGCAGCGCGTCGTGTCGCGTGAGGCCTGCGCGGTGGTGTCCGACGCCTGCGGGCTGCCCCGGGCGATGGCGGACGCCGCGCCCGGCGCACGCGCCGCCGAGGCCCTGGCGATGTCGTCGAGCCGCAACGTGAAGGCGGCCCTCGCCGAGTCGGTCATCGGCGCCGGCTGGCTGGGCCCGGGCCCCCGGGCCACCACGTCCGCCGTGCTGGGGTCGTTCGCCCAGGCCATCGATGCCGCGCCATCGCGCGCGCTCGACGCCAAGACCGAACTGCAGGAGATGCTGCAGGGCAGGGGGAGGCCCGGCGTGCGGTACGAGATCACGGGTCACGACGGGCCGCCACAGGACCGCACGTTCCACGCGGTGGTGGCCCAGGGCGACCGCGAGCTGGGGCGTGGGTCCGGCCGGTCGAAGCAGGCCGCCGAGCAGGCCGCTGCCGCCGCGGCCCTCGATGCGATGCGAAAGGGTTCGTGACGTCATGCTGAAGCGCCTCAGGGTGAAGGGCTTCAAGTCGTTCGCCGACCCCATCGACCTCGAGTTCGGCCCCGGGCTCAACGTGATCGTCGGCCCCAACGGGTCGGGCAAGAGCAACATCTCCGAGGCCATCGCCTGGGCCCTCGGCGAGCAGCGCGCGGGGCGCCTGCGCGCGCCTGCCATGCAGGACATCCTGTTCTCGGGCGGCGACGGCCGCCAGCCGGTGGGCATGGCCGAGGTGGCCATCACGCTCGAGGGGGGGATGGGCGAGGGGCCTGCCGAGATGGGGGTCTCGCGACGGCTCACCCGCGCGGGCGACTCCGGCTACCGGCTGAATGGCGCGAACGTGCGCCTGGTCGACGTGCTCGACTCGCTGTCCACGCGTGGCCTCGGTCCCCAGTCGCTCTCGATCATCCGGCAGGGGCAGGTGGACGCCATCTGCCAGAGCAAGCCGTCGGCGCTCCGGGGAATCCTCGACGAGGCGGCCGGCACCGGCCTGCCCAAGCGCAGGCGCCACCGTGCCGAATTGCGCCTGAAGCACGTCGATGACCACCTGGCGCGTGCGCGTGACCTGGCCGCCGAGCTCGCCTCGCGCGCCCGCTCCCTGGAGCGCCAGGCCAAGGCCGCCGAGCGCGCGGCCGAGGTGGAGCGTGAGCTGACCGAGGCGAGGGACGCCCTCGTGCGCGCCCGCGCCGTTGCCGCCGGCCGCGAGCTTGCCGACGCCCGGGCGGCCCGGGCGGCCCGCGCCGCAGAGGCCCGTGAGGCCAAGGCCCTGCACGAGACCGCCGTCACCGCTGCGCGGGAGGCAGCCGACCGACGCGCGGCCGTGGTGGCGGAGCGCGAATCGGCGATGCAGTCGGCCTCGCGCCTGCGCGGGGTCGCAGAGCGGCTCGCCGGACGTGCCGAGGTCGCCACCGGACGCGTGGCTGCTGCCGCGGAGGAGGCCGACCGGCGCCGCGAGCGGCGGCGCGAGGCGCAGCAGGCACTGGTGGCTGCCGAGGCCGCCGCGACCGATGCGGAGCAGGCCCTGGCCCGCGCAGACCAGGCCCTGGCGGCGGCATCGGAGCGCCTCGAGCAGGCCGAGGCAGCCGATCAGTCGGCCATCGCCGCGCTTGACGCCGCCCGCGAGCACCGCCGCGCTGTGGAGCGGGATGCCCAGGAGCGCGCCGCCGTGGAGGCCCGCATCGTGCGCGCCACCGAGGCGATCTCCGGCATCGATGGCGCTGGCGGCCCCGACCTCCAGCGCGCAGAGCGGCGGGCCGAGATCTCACGGGCCAGGCGCGAGCGCGACGTCGAGGCCCGTGCTGCGGCGGCACGTGCGGCGCAAGGCGCGCGGTCGGCCCGCGAGGGCGCTGCCACACGTGCGGCGCGCCTGTCGGCCGAGGCCGCTGCGCTTGCCCCCACCGACGACCGCCACCCGGACGCCGTGCTGCTGGGTGACGGCATCGAGGTGCGCGACGGCATGGAGCGCGCCGTGGCCGCCGCCCTCGGTGAGCTTGCCGATGCGCCGCTCGTGGCATCGGTGCCCGAGGGCGCACGCGCCCTCGACGAGGGTGCCAGTGCCGCTGCGGTTGCACGGCCGCAGGCACCTGCGCCTGCCGTCGCACCGCCCGTGCCGGGCGCGCAGCCCCTGGCTGCGCTCGTCACCGCCTGCCCCGACAGGGCGCGCCCGTGGCTCGACGGCCTGCTGGCCGATGCATGGCTGGTTCCGTCGCTCGACAACCTTCCCGCGGGCGTGCGGGCCCGGGTGCTGGTTACCGCGGAGGGCCTGGCGCTGCGTCCCGCCACGGGCATGCTCACCGGTGTCAGGGGGCCGTGGGCCGGGCGTGCCCTGCATAAGCGTGCGATTGACGCAGCCGATCAGGCCACCGCACGCCTCGCCGACGCCGAGACGGCCGAGGCCCAGGCGGTGGCGGCCGAGCGACGGGCGGATGCCCGCGCCCGCGCCACCGGCCGCTGCGCGGATCGCGCCGATGCGCGCCTCGAGTCTGCCCGCGCGGAAGATCGCCGTCGGGCTGCGGCCCGCGCAGAGGCGGTGGCCGCCCTCGACGCCGCCCGTGCCGAGCTGACCCGCATGGGATCCGCGCCGGATGGCGCGAGCGCCGACCCGGAGGCCGCGGAGCAGGCTGCCCAGGCCGCACGTCGTGCACGCGACGCCGCGCGCGAGGCCGCGCGCATCGCGCA
>CAZIQQ010000023.1:0-19111 GCA_964541555.1 uncultured Bifidobacterium sp.
GCCTCGGCCAGGAGCACGTTCATGTGCCCCGGCATGCGGCCGGCCACCGGGTGGATGGCGTACTTGACCTCCACGCCCTCCTTCTCGAGGGCGTCGGCCAACTCGCGCACCTTGTGCTGCGCCTGCGCGACGGCCATGCCGTACCCGGGCACGATCACCACGAGGCGGGCCATCTTCAGCAGGTCGCCGGCCTCGTCGAACGACGCCGACCGGATGGACCCGATCTCCTGGTCGCCCGCCGCCTGCTCGGTTGCCCCGAACGCCCCGAAGAGCACGTTGCGGAACGACCTGTTCATGGCGCGGCACATGATGATCGAGAGGATCAGGCCCGACATGCCGTCGAGCGCACCGGCCACGATGAGCAGGTTGTTCGAGAGCACGAAACCCAGGAGGGCGGCCGCGATGCCGGCGTACGCGTTGAGCAGCGCGATGACCGTGGGCATGTCGGCGCCGCCGATCGGGATGATCAGCATCACGCCGAAGGCAAGACCGGCAGCGATGATCATCGGGATCGCCCACGTCTGGGTGGGGTCTGCCGCGAGGATGATGACGCCGGCCAGCGCCACCCCGAGGATCGCGAAGTTGAGCGTCTTCTGCAGCGGGAACACGATGGGCCGCTGCGCGAGCCACTTGACTTCCTGCAGCTTTCCGGCGGCCATCAGCGACCCGGTGAAGACCAGGGCACCGAGCACGATCTCGATTCCCAGCACGGCCATGACGAACGGGCCGATGTCGGGCTGGTTGTCGTAGTACTTGGCGATACCCACCAGGCCAGCGGCGAGCGCGCCGAAGGCGTGCGACAGCGCGATGCGCTGCGGCATGGCCGTCATGGGCACCAGCAGGCCCAGCGGCACGCCGATGGCGGCACCGATCAGCATGGCGACCGCGATGTAGATGTAGCCGGTCGTCGTGATGATCGGCAGCAGCAGAGTGCCGATGATCGCCAGGACGAAGCCGATCTCACCGGCGAAGATGCCCTTGCGCGCCGTCTTGGCGTCGGACATCCACTTCAGCGAGAGGATGAAGCCGAGGGCACCGGCCAGGTACAGCAGGCTGATGACCACGTAACGGATGGTGTCGGTGTTCGGGTCCACGAAGAACCCGCCCGCCATGGGGAGGAAGGTGCTCATGCCTGCACCTCACCCTCGGCCGGCGTGGGCTTCTTCTTCTCGCGCGGCTTGAACATCTTCAGCATCTTGTCGGTGATGAGGAAGCCACCCACGACGTTGATGGTGGATGCCACCACGGCGATGAAGCCGAGGATCGTGGAGTAGGTGGAGTACTGGCCACCCAGCACCACGATCGAACCCACGAGCGAGATCGCCGACAGCGCGTTGGTGAGCGCCATGAGCGGCGTGTGCAGCAGCCGCGGGACGCGGCGGATGGTCTCGAACCCCAGGAAGCCCGCGAGTGCGAACACGAACAACCCGGTCATGATGAACTCGGTGCTGACGTTCACTTGGCCGCCTCCTCAGCGTCCGGGGTGTCGTCGGCCGCGGGCTCCGGCGCCGGGGGCTCCGGCTCGGGAAGCTTCTCGAGGCCCAGGGCCTCGCGCACGCGGTTGTTGACCACGTCGCCGCCGGCGGCGACGACGCTCTCCTTGATGACGTCGTCATCGACGCCGGTGTCGAGCTTGCCGCCGACCACCATGAGGCCGAGGAAGTTCGCCACGTTCTTGCCGAACAGCTGGCTGGCGTGCACGGGGATCTCACCCGGCAGGTTCACCACGCCGATCACCTTGACGCCGTCGACGTCGACCGTCTCACCGGCGACCGTGGGCTCGCAGTTGCCGCCCTGCTCGGCGGCCAGGTCGACGATGACCGAACCCGGGGCCATGCCCTTGATCATCTCGGTGGTGATGATGACCGGGGCGGTGCTGCCCTGCACCTGCGCGGTGGTGATGACCACGTCGCTCGCGGCGACGGTCTTGGCCATCAGCTCCTGCTGCTTCTTGATGGTCTCCTCGGAGAGCTGCTTGGCGTAGCCGCCCGAGCCCTCCTCCTGGCCGGTCTCCAGCGGAAGCTCCACGAACCGGGCTCCCAGCGACTCGACCTCCTCGCGCGCGGCGGGCCGCACGTCGTAGGCCTCCACGAGTGAACCCATGCGGCGCGACGTGGCGATGGCGGCAAGGCCGGCGACGCCGGCGCCGACGATGAAGACCTTCGCCGGGGCGATGGTTCCGGCAGCCGTGGTGAGCAGCGGGAACATCTTGGGGAGCTCGCTGGCGGCGATGAGCACGGCCTTGTAGCCGGCCACGGCGGCCTGCGACGACAGGATGTCCATCGACTGGGCACGCGTGCTGCGCGGCACCAGCTCGAGGGCGAACAGGGTGGCGCCGGTGCCGGCGATGGCCTTCACCAGCTCGGGGCGGGCGAACGGGGCAACGGCACCGATGACCACCTGCCCCTGGCGCAGCTTCGAGAGCTCCGCGTTGGAGGCGTCGCCGTCCATCACGTTCACCTGCACCAGCACGTCGGCCGCGAAGGCGTCGTCGCGGGTGCCGATGCGCGCACCGCGATCGGTGAATGCCGCATCCGGGTAGCCGGCGAGAGCACCCGCCCCGGACTCGATCACTACGTCGAAGCCCGCCTTGGTGAGCTGGGGCAGTGCCGTGGGGGTGAGGGCCACGCGGGTCTCGCCCGCCCGGTTCTCCCTGGGCACTCCAACCACCATGCGCGGCGTGTCGGTTGTCGCCATCTCGCTCTTCCGGTCGGTCCCGTACCCCGAGCGCGCTAGCCGCGCGCCGCCGGGTGAGGCGTTGTCAGGGTGGATGTCGGGCGCTGGATCATTGACGCGTCACGCACTTCCCGGGGTACGCCTGAATGCGCGGTCTGACCCGGGAGGATGGGGATTGGTACATGAGTCACACGGTGAGTGCAACGTGTGAACCCGCCACCTCGGGACACCGGTCCCCTTGCGGGAAGTCCGAAGGACCTATGCGGGCGCTTCACCCACCGCACGGACGGCGTCGTCGAGGTCCTCATGGGACACCACGCCGCTTATCAGCAACCGCCCGTCCAGCACGATTCCGGGCACCCCGGTGATGCCCGCGGAGCGCGCCCACTCGGTCGATTCCGCCACGGCCGCCGCGTGCTCCCCCGCCTCCACGGCGATGAGGCCGGCCTCGGCGTCGAGGCCCTCGGCGCGGGCGACATCCAGCAGCACATCCCACTGCGTGATGTCGCGCCCGTCACGCCAGTAGGCGTCCATGATCGCCCCGTGCAGGCGCCGGTGGGACCCATCGCCGAGCGCCCTGGCCCACTCGGTGAGCTCGAGTGCCCGCAGGCTGCGCGGCACCACCACCGGGTGCGGCGCGTACGGCAGCCCGGCGGCCTCGGCCATATCGCGCACCGGCTGGTCGAACCCGGGGCCGCCGTAGAGGGTCTCCAGCGTCGCGCGCCTCAGGCCGTCGTCGGGGTACTCGGGATGCAGGTCGAATGGGAACCACTCCACCTGCGCCCCGTGCTCGCGTTCGAGGTACTGCATGCGCTCGCGGGCCACATGGCAGAAGGGGCAGATGTAGTCACTCCACACCTGCACCTGCAGCGGCGCCGCGGCGGCGGCATCGGTCACCGGCCGGCGGCGTCCAGGCGCGCGAACTCGTCGTCGGTGATCTGCAGGCCCACTGCGCCCATGATGTCGGCCACCTGATCGGGGCTGGTGGCGCTGGCGATGGGCGAGACAACGCCCGGGTACCGCATGAGCCACGCAAGGGCCACCTGGCCCGGCGTGGCGTCGTGAGCGGCCGCGACGTCGTCGAGCACCGCCAGCATGCCCCAGCCCCGGTCGTTCAGGTAGGCCTGCGAGATACCCGCGGCGCGCGGGGTGGCGGGCAGGTCCTCGCCCGGGCGGTACTTGCCGGTGAGGAACCCCCGGGCCAGCGTGAAGTACGGGGCCACGCCGATGTGCTCGCGCACGCAGATGTCCTCGCCGTCGCCCTGGTACTCGGCGCGCTCCAGCAGGTTGAAGTGCGGCTGGAAGCCCTCGAAGCGGGCGAGGTCGTGCTCGTCGGCCACCGCGAGCGCCTCGGCGAGGCGGCCGGGCGTGTAGTTGGACGCCGCCAGGTACTGCACCAGGCCCTCGCGCTTGAGCTCGTCGAGGTTGCGCAGGGCGTCCGCGAGGGGGATCGACTCGTCGTCCTTGTGGGCGTAGTAGAGGTCGATGGTGTCCACGCCAAGGCGGGCGAGGGAACCCTCGATGCCCTCGCGCACGTTCCCGCGGTCGAGGCCGGCGCGCATGTGCGGGTCACCCGGGTACCCGACCTTCGTGGCGATGACCAGGTCGTCGGGGCGACCCCGCGATGCCAGCCAGCGACCGATGATGGCCTCGGACTCCCCGCCGGCGTTGCCCGGAACCCACGTGGAGTACACGGTGGCGGTGTCGAGGAAGTTGCCGCCGGCCCCGACATAGGCGTCGAGCACGGCGAACGAGGTCTCCTCGTCGCAGGTCCACCCGAACACGTTCGTGCCCAGGCAGAGCGGGGAGACCATGAGGTCGGTTGATCCGAAGCGGCGGCGATCAGGCATGCGCGCAACCTAGCCGGTCAATGCACGCTTGTGACGAAACGGACACATTGCGAACGCGAAACACGGCAACCGATCCCCGTGACTTCAGGGCCTCTTCGCGCAACCATTCGGCGTATGGACATCCGTATCGAGCACACCGACGAGCACGCGGTGGTCGTCGCCCTCACAGCGGAACACCTGCGGGCCATCGAGGCGGCCCTGGACCTCGCACGCGCCGTCGAGCATGGGGAGATCCCCGTGCACGACCCCGACGAGCTGGGTCAGGCCACCGTCGCGGCCGAGGGCCTGTCGGCAATCACCCGACTCACCGCCAACGCATAGCGGAGGGGCCCGGTCGCCCGGGCCCCCCAGTCACTACGCGGACCTAGTTCGACTTCCAGCCCTGCGACGAGTGGCTGCCGTCGCAGAACGGCTTGTTCGCGCTCAGCCCGCACCGGCACAGGGCGATGGTGGGGTTGAGGTCGGTGAACGCCTGGCCGTCCTCACCCGTGAGCGTGAACTCGCCGCTCACCAGGATCGGGCCGTCGGCCTTGAGGTTGATCTCCGCGCCATCCGCCATGAGGGGACTCCTTCTGATTGCTTGCAGGTGCAAGCATAGCGGAACACCCCCGCCCACGTCGCGGGCGACGGCTACGGTGACGCCCATGCCGCATCCGCATGCACCGTCCACGCCCACCGCCGGCTCGTCGAAGGCCCACATCTGGGCGCTCGTGCTCACGGGCATCGGCCTGTTCATGGTGACCCTCGACAACCTGGTGGTCACCACCGCCCTGCCCGTGATCAGGGTCGACCTGGGGGCGTCGGTCGAGACCCTCGGCTGGGTGGTCAACGCCTACACGCTGGCGTTCGCCGTGCTGCTTCTCACGGGCGCGGCACTGGGCGACCGCTTCGGCAGGCGCAAGGTGTTCGCGACTGGCCTGGTCATCTTCGCCGTGGCGTCCGCCGGGTGCGCCCTCGCCCCCAGCATCGAGTGGCTCATCTTCTTCAGGGGGCTGCAGGGCCTGGGCGCGGCACCCGTGCTGCCGCTGTCGCTCACCCTGCTGGCCGATGCCTTTCCCCCGGGCAAGCGCGGGCTGGCAATCGGCATCTGGTCGGGCATCTCGGGCCTGGCAGTGGCCGCCGGGCCGGTGGTGGGCGGCGCCATCGTCGACGGCATCTCGTGGCACTGGATCTTCTGGATCAACGTGCCCATCGGCATCGTGGCCGCCGCGCTGACCCTGTGGAAGCTCCGCGAGTCGTACGGCCCGGACACCGGGCTCGACCTGGCCGGCATGGTGCTGGCAGGCGTCGGCGTGTTCGGCATCGTCTACGGAATCGTGCGCGGCAACGAGGCTGGCTGGGGGTCGCCGGAGATCCTGGGCACGCTGATCGGCGGTGTGGCCTTCCTGGGCGTGTTCCTGTGGTGGGAGTCCCGTGCCGCGCACCCCATGCTTCCGCTGCACTTCTTCCGCAACCGCGGGCTCAACGTGGCCAACGCGGCGTCGGTATGCCTGTACTTCGGCCTGTTCGGCGCCGTGTTCTTCCTGGCGCAGTTCCTGCAGACCGTGCAGGGCGACAGCCCGCTCGAGGCCGGGCTCAAGGTGCTGCCCTGGACCATCATGCCCATGTTCATCGCGCCGCTGGCCGGGGCGTTCAGCGACCGCATCGGTGCCAGGCCGTTCATGGTCGCGGGCCTCTTCATCATGTCCGGCGCGTTCCTGTGGATGGGCCTGGTGATCACCCCCACCATCTCGTACCTGGGCCTGTTCGGCGGCTTCATGCTGGCCGGCTTCGGGATGTCCATGGTGTTCGCGCCGGTGTCCAACCTGCTGGTGCAGTCGGTGCCCGAGGTCGACATCGGCAAGGCGTCGGGAACCAACAACACCGTTCGCGAGGTGGGCGGGGCCCTGGGCATCGCGGTGATGACCGCCATCTTCACGGCGACCGGCTCGTACAGCAGCGGTCAGGCGTACGTGGACGGCCTGAACCCGGCCGTGCTGGTGGCCGCGGCAGTGCTGCTGATCGGGGCCATCATCGCGCTGGCGGCACCCAGGCTTACCGGGCCGAAGCCGGAGGGCGTGGCGGCGCACTGACCCGCTCCGGCGGGCGGCCCCGCGTCAGTGGGGGCCGCGCCAGCCGCGACGGAAGGGCAGTCGCCACGTCCTCGGCCTGATCAGGTCCTCCATGGCCGGTGGCCCCCACGAGCCCCGGGGGTAGGGAAGGATCTCGGGTGGGTCGTGCAGCAGCGGGGCAGAGACCTCCCACAGGCGCTCCACCGCACGCGCCGACGTGAACAGCGTGCGATCGCCCGACATGGCGTCGTAGATCAGGCGCTCGTAGGCCTCGAGCACGTCGCCGTGGCTCTCGTCCTCGGTGATGGAGAACTGCATGCTCTGCTTGGTCAGGCGCATGCCCGGGCCGGGTCGCTTGCCGTAGAACGACAGCGACAGGCGCGATGCCTCGGCCAGGTCGAAGGTGAGGTGGTCGGGGCCCGCCGAATCGAGTCCCGCGCCGGCCGGGAACATCGAGCGGGGCGGCTCCTTGAACGCGATGGACACGATTCGCATGCCCTCGGCCATGGACTTGCCCGTTCGCAGGTAGAAGGGCACGCCCGCCCACCGCCAGTTGTCGATCTCGCAGCGCAGGGCCACGAAGGTCTCCGTGCGGGAGTCGTCGGCCACCGTGGGGTCGTCGCGGTATCCCTCGTACTGCCCCCGCACCACGCTGTCCACCTCGAGGGGGCGCAGCGAGCGGAACACCTTGTTCTTCTCCTCCCCGATGCCCTCGGGCGTGAGCGCCGTTGGCGGCTCCATGGCCACGAACGCGAGCACGTGGAACAGATGGGTCACCACCATGTCGCGGAAGGCGCCAGTGCCCTCGTAGAAGGCGCCCCGCCCCTCGATGGAGAGCGACTCCGCCACGTCGATCTGCACGTGGTCGATGTGCTGGCGGTTCCAGATGGGCTCGAACAGCCCGTTGGCGAACCGGAAGGCGAGGATGTTCTGGGCCGCCTCCTTGCCGAGGAAGTGATCGATGCGGAACACCTGCTCGTCGTCGAACACCTCTGCCACCAGCGCGTTGAGTGCGCGGGCGCTGGGCAGGTCGGTGCCGAAGGGCTTCTCCATGATCACCCTGGCGCGGTCGGCCAGGCCCGTGTCGCCGAGCATCCTCACCACCGACGGCGCAGCCGACGGCGGGATGCTGAGGTAGTGCAGCCGCCCGGGCAGGCCGCCCAGGGCCGCCTCGGCGTCGCGCACCCGGGACACCAGGTCGGACGATCCGTGGGCCAGCGACGCATACGTGATGCGATCGGACAGGGCCGACCATTCGAGAGGGCTCAGCGGCGTGCGGGCAAAGCCGTCGCACGCGGCCCGGACCACCTCGCGGAACTCGTCATCCCCGATGTCGTCCATCGCGGCGCCCACGATGCGGCAGTCAGGCAGCAGGCCCGAGCGGATGAGGTGGAGCAGGCCGGGCAGCAGCTTCCTGCGCGCCAGGTCGCCCGTGGCGCCCACCAGCACGATCAGGTGGGGCTTCAGCGGGGGGATGTCGGCCGTGCCGACATCGTCGGGTTCATGCGGGAGGGCTCGGTTCATGAAGGCAAGGCTACGGCGTCCCCGGGGCCGCGCCCTTGGCCTTCAGGAGCGAACCGCCGCGGCCGGCTAGGCCCCCGCAACGGGTGCGGCGGCGGCCGGTGCAGCCGCGGCGTCCTCCGCCTGCCAGCGCTTGATCGACTTCCTGAGGAACCAGTACTGCCACATGCCCCACACGATCTGGGTGCCCAGGGCCACGCCGGTCCACACCAGAACACCGGCAGTGGCGTAGTGGGCCTCCATGCCACCGGCCACCAGCACGCCGATGGCGAGGCCCTGCACCCCGCCGATTCCGCCGGGCAACGGAACCAGTGAGCCCACCTGGCCGATGAAGTAGGCCAGCAGCATCACCGGAAGGGCGATGGGCTCGGTGACCGATGCGATTCCCAGGTAGAAGGCCACGAAGTCGAAGCCGGGGTTGGTCACCATGCCCCCGATGGCGGCCGGGCGGCGGATGATGCGCAGGGCGTCGTATGCGCCGGGGGGCAGGCGGTCGCCCACCTCGCGGAGCAGCGTGCGCACCTTGGCGAAGCGGCCGGTGAAGGCAGGGCGGGAGTTCGGGGCGGGCGGCACGAAGGTGCGGCCCTTCCGGGCGAACACGAGGATGACCACCACGACCACGGCGGCCGCGGCGGCGGGAATCCACGTGAGGGCCGGGTGCAGGTCGCCGGCCACCAGCCCGGCGCCGATCAGCACGCCGAGCACCATGATCATCACGGTCATCACGGTGTTCGACAGCACGAGGAAGGCCGTGGTGGTGCGCGAGATCTGCGCTGCCGAGAACCCCGCACGCGCCAGCGCCCAGAACTGCACGGCGAACCCGGTGGCTCCACCGCCCGGCAGGGTGTCGCCCAGCGCCAGGCGCGACGTCGTGAGCTGCATGCTCTCCTTCAGCGTCAGCGGGCGCGCCGGGGTGTCGGCCCCCTGCGTGGACATGCGCGCGGCGGCCCCGTACACCGCCCAGAACAGCACCACGTACCCGGCAACCGAGAGGATCTCGAAGGGCACCGCGAGGGCCACGTACAGGGGGTTGCCCTCCTGGACGTCCTGCCAGATGCGCGGCACCAGCTTGATGATGCCGAAGATGATGAGCAGGAAGATCGCGTAGGTGAACACGCGCTTGAGCAGCTGCTTGAGGGCAGCGCGATCCATGTGGCGCCACGCCTTCGGATCGACGCGCATGCCCTTGATGCGCCGGGGGATGAATCGCGTGAGCTGCGACACGCCGGTGACCCTACTCCCCCGGCCCCCGGCCCATCTGCGAGCATCACGGCGATGGCGCTCCCACCCGGCCCATGAGCAGCGCAGGCGCCCGGATGCGCCTCAAGCCCGCGCAGTCGGTGGCGCTGGCGTTCCTCGGCGCCCTGGCCGTGGGCACCATCCTGCTGCTGCTGCCCTTCAGCCGCGCGGGTGGTGGCGCCGTGCCCTTCATGGACGCCTTCTTCACCGCGACGTCGTCCATCACGGTCACCGGGCTGTCGGTGGTGGACACCGCCACCTACTGGAGCGGCTTCGGCCAGGCGGTGATCCTGGTGCTGGTGCAGCTGGGCGGGCTCGGTGTCATGACCTTCACGGCGATCCTGGTGCTGATCATCGGCGGCCGACTGGGCCTGAGGCGCCGGGCCGCGGCGCAGGCCGAGCAGGGAATCCTCGCCCCCGGCGAGGTGAAGAGCATCGTCATCGGCGTCGCGGTGCTCACCCTCATCATCGAGGCCGTCATCGCGCTGGTGCTGTTCCTGCGCTTCGTGTCGCTGGGCGACGGCCTGGCCGAGTCGCTGTGGTACGGCGTGTTCCACTCGGTCACGGCGTTCAACAACGCCGGCTTCGCGCTGTTCAGCGACAGCTTCATGCAGTACCAGGGCGACTGGATCATCCTCGGGGCGCTGATGGTGGCCATCATCGCCGGCGGCCTGGGCCTGCCGGTGTGGGCCGATCTCATCCGCCGCAGGCGAAACCGCCTGCACACGCGTCGCCACTGGAGCCTGCACACGCGCCTCACGATCATCGGCACCGCCGCGCTGCTGGTGTTCGGCATCGGGGCCGTGCTCATCATCGAGTGGGCCAACCCCGGAACGCTCGGGCCCATGGGGGTGGGCGACAAGGTGCTGAACGGCGCTTTCCAGGGGGTGTCGCCGCGCACGGCCGGGTTCAACAGCGTGTCGTACGCCGAGGTGCGCCCCGAGACCCTGATGGTCACCGACTTCCTCATGCTCATCGGCGCGGGCAGCGTGTCGACCTCGGGCGGCATCAAGGTCACCACCATGCTGGTGCTGGCCATCGCCACCATCGCGTCGCTGCGCGGCGACCGCGAGGTGCAGCTGCTGGGCCGCAGGCTTCCCCACACCGCCATCCGGCAGGCGCTCGCCGTGACCGTCATCTTCACCAGCCTCATCGCCATCGGCACGCTGGCCATCGTGTCGCTCACCGACCTCGACCTGCAGCCCGCGCTGTTCGAGGTGAGCTCGGCCATCTCCACCACCGGCCTGTCGACCGGCGTCACCCCCACCCTGCCGGGGGCCGCCGACGTGATCCTGATAATCCTCATGGTGCTCGGGCGCCTGGGGCCGCAGGTGCTGGGCGCGGCGCTGGTCATCCGCGAGCGCTCGTCAATCGTCAAGTACCCGGAGGAAAGGCCGATCGTTGGCTAGGAGTGGCGACATCATGGTGGTCGGGCTGGGGCGCTTCGGATCGGCCTGCGCCGAGTGCCTCACGCTCATGGGCCAGGACGTCATCGGCGTCGACGACGACGAGCGCCTGGTGCAGAAGCACATGACCACGCTGGCCCAGTCGGTGCAGGCCGACGCCACCGACATCGATGCCATGCGCCTGGTGGGCGCCGGCGAGGTGGGCACCGCCATCGTGGCCATCGGCGGCGACAACGAGGCCAGCATCCTCGCGGCGTCGGTTCTGCTGGACATCGGCGTGCCCCGCGTGTGGGCGAAGGCGATGACGAAGCGCCACGGGGAGATCCTCGAGCGCATCGGGGTGCATCGCGTGGTGTTCCCCGAGCGCGACATGGGCGAGCGCATCGCCCATGCCCTGGTGGGCCGCACGCTCGACTACGTGATGCTCGACCCCCGCTTCGCCATGGCCGAGACCACGGTGCCCACCGAGATCGACGGGCAGTCGCTCGAGCAGGCAAGGGTGCGCAGCCGCTTCGACGTCACCATCGTGTGCGTGAAGAAGCCGGGCGACGACTACGAGCCCGCCCGACCCGAGACGGTGGTGGAGGCCGGCGACGAGCTGCTGGTGGTTGGCGAGGCATCCAAGGTGGATGCCTTCTCGTCGCTGAAGTAGCCGGGCCTAGGGCCAGAGGCTGCGGGCCGGCGGCACGTCGATGCCCAGCGGCCTGCCCGCCCGTGCCAGATCCGCCATCAGCTTCTTCTTCACCGCGGTGGCACGCTCGTGCAGGCGCGACGTCGGGTCGTTCGTGGGCATTCCACCTGCGCGCAGATGCGCCATGGTGCCCTTGTTCGCGGCGATCGACACCTCGAAGGCCTCGATCACGTCGCGTCGCACGTAGTCGATTCGGGCCGGCGGCGGGGGCAGGGCGCGCAGGCGCGCGAGGGTGTCCACGCGGTCCGGGATGATCTGCTTCTCGATGATGTCTGCGCCGGCTTGCGGCGTTATCTCGCGAGCATGCACGCGGTCGAGCGTGGCGTTGAGGTCGGCGCGCACCGGGCCGTGGCGGTCGAGCTCGGCGAGCACCGCGCGAATCCAGGACCGGGCGTCGATGCCGCCAAGCAGAACGCTCGGCCCACGGAACGCCTTGCCGCGCACCGTGATGACGGGCCGCACGCGGAGGGTGCCGTGCTTCTTCAGCAGGCGGCGGCCAACGGGATCGAGCACGATCCTTGCGCCGATCCGGGCTCCGGCGGGACCCTCCATCTTCGCCCGGCCGATGATCGTGGCCTGATTGGCCGCGCGTCCGCGGGATCCGATGCCCAGCAGTTGCAGGTCCACCGTGGCGCGACAGCGCGCAGCGAGGCTGCCACGGCAGCGGGCTGCCACGGTGAGGGTGTCCTTCGAGCCGCGGACCACCGCGGCGGCGGTCTGAACGACCTCGCGGGCGTCGGGTGCCACGAGGGTGACCGGGTTGCTCACCAGAGTGGTTGCGCCGTTGCTGGTCACCTCGCTGCGCACCGTCGCCCTGATGGTGCCCCTGCGGGCCAGCGAGCGCTGGAGCGTGGCCGGGAGCTTCGCCGTGAGGGCGGCGGTCCTACCGCTTTGCACCACGCCGTCCGCGGTCGACACCGCCTTGCCGCCGACAACCAGGATGACCCTCACCTGGCAGCTACCGGACGCGCTCTGGCAGCGGGCGGCCATGACGGCGTCGCCGCTCTCGCGCACCCGGGTGCCGGTGAGCTCCACGGTGGCCTTTTGCGGTGCGGCGGGGGCCGCGGCAGGCAACGGCACTGCGGCGCTCGCCCATGCCGACACGTTCCCCGCGCGGTCGATACCCCGCACGTAGACGGTCTGGCCCGCCGCAGCGGCGAGCGTGGTGCTCTCGCGCGTGGCGGCGTTGGCCGGACCGGGGTCGGCGGGGTTCACGGTGGCCTGCCACGAATCCAGGCCGCTGGCCGGATCACTGATGGTCGGTGTCACGCGCACGAGGTCGCCGACGTCCGGCTGAAGTGAGATGGCGCCGATCGCAGGCGGGTCGGGGTCGAACAGGATCGACGTCGACCCGGTCGAGGTGACCGTGCCCGCGGAGTCGGCGAAGCGGTAGTGCACCGTGCGGTTGCCGGCAGCACCCGCGGCCAGCGTCCAGGCCACCTGGGTGGAGATGGGGCTGCGGGCGGCGTCGGAGTAGTCGGCCTGGTTCGCCAGGTCGATGAAGCGCGTGCCGGCCGGCCAGATGATGTCGGCGATGGCCGCGCGGGAGGTCGCGTACTGGTCACCGCCGTTGATCCGCACGCCCGGGGTCCCGGCCGGCGGGTTCGGCGGCACGAACATCTCCCACGTCGTCGTGGTGATGTTGGAGCCGATGTTCCCCGCCGCGTCGAGGATGCGCACCCGGAACGTGTGGTTGCCGGGCGTGATGCCGCTGTAGGTGGCCGGCGAGGTGCATGCCATCCAGGTGGCGCCGTCGAGCGAGCACTGGGCCGCCGCGCCGTCGCTGCCCAGGGTGAAGTTGAACGTGGCCACCGAGGACGCCGTGGGTGAGGTCGGCCCCGAGGTGACGACGGCCGTGCCCGTGGGCGGGGTGGTGTCCACCGCCCAGCGCACCGTGGAGAGCGGGCTCGCGTTGCCCGCCGCATCGGTGCCGCGGATGTCGAGCACGTAGGTGCCGTCGGCGAGGCCCGTGTAGCTCACGGGGTTGGAGCACGGCTCCCACGCCCCGCCCAGCAGGCGGCACTCGGTGACGGTGCCGGGCTCGCTGGTCACGCCGATGGTCGCGTCGGGGCTATTGGTGGGGTCGGACGGACGCGGGGCGGTGCCTGGTGCCAGCGGCGCGGTGGTGTCCACCATCCAGCGCACGGCCGTCTCGGACGAGTAGTTGGGTGGGGTCGCCGTGTCGCGCTGGCGCACCACGAGCTCGTGGGCACCCTGCGCGAGGCCCGACATCGTGAGCGGGTTCGCCGGGCAGGGGTCGAGCCACGCGCTGCCGTCAACCTTGCACTCGAGCACGGCACCGGGCTCGAGGGTGAAGCTCATCGTGGCCGAGGTCTGGTTGGTCGGGCTGGCCGGGATGCCGCCGATGCCCACCTCGGCCGGCGCGTTGGTGTCGACGGTGAATGTCGAGGCGATCTCCGGGCCGCGGTTGCCCGCCACATCCACCTGCCGCACCTTGAGCGTGTGCACGCCGTCGATGAGCGGCTCGGTGGTGAAGGGGCTCGTGCATGGCGCCCATGGGCCGCCGTCCACCTGGCACTCGAAGGTGGTGCTGCCGTCGCCCGTGAAGGTGAAGGTGGGCGTGGTGTCGGCCGTCGCAGCGGGAATGTCACCAATGGCCGGCGGGTCGGCCGGGGACGTGGTGTCGATGGTCCACAGCTGGCGGGCAACGGGACCGGGATTGCCCGCGGCGTCGAGCAGGCGGGCCTCGATCCAGTGGGTGCCCTCAGCGAGGCCCGCGCGGGTGACCGGGCTCGTGCAGGTGGTCCAGCCACCGCCGTCGATGCGGCACTGGAAGGTGCTTCCGGCCTCACCCGTGAGCGTTGCGGAGAGGTTCGTGCTCGACGTGATGGTGGCGGGCACGCCGCTGATTCCGGGAGCGGAAGCGGGTGGCACCGTATCGACTGCCCACGTGACCGTCACGATCGAGCTCGCGTTGCCCGCGCTGTCGAGCTCGCGGATGCTCACAACGTGGGTGCCGTTGGAGAGCCCGGTCAGGTTCACCGGGCTCGTGCAGGACGCCCATGCCCCGCCGTCGATGCGGCACTCGAAGGTGTCACCCGACTCGGCGGCGCTGAGCGTGAGGCTCGCGGAGGTCTGACTGGTGGGGCTCACGGGACGGTTGCCCACGGTCGGGGCGGCGGGCGCGACGGTGTCCACGGTCCAGGTGGTGCTGGTGGTGCCGCTCACGTTGCCCGCGGAGTCCAGCGCGCGCACCTGCAACGTGTGCGAGCCATCCGCGAGGCCCTCGGCGGTAAAGGGCGATGAGCACGCGGACCAGGAACCGGAGTCGAGCCTGCACTCGAAGGTGGTGCCCGGCTCGGCGCTGAGGTTCACGCTCACTGACGTCGCGTTGGTGGCACCGGAGGGTGCACCCGACATCAGCGGGTCGCCGGGCGCCGCGGTGTCCACGGTGATCGCCCGGGTGAGCGGCGTGCCGCCGTTGCCGGCCTGGTCGACCGTGCGGACCTCGAACGTGTGCGCGCCGTCGCCGAGGCGCGCCGCCGTGAAGGGGCTGGTGCAGGCGGTGAACGGATCGCCATCCACCCTGCACTCGTATGACTCATCCTGCGCGGCGCCGGTGAAGGCCCACGTCGGCGTGGCGTCGTTGGTCGGACCGTTCGGGCCGCTCGTGATGCTGGGGATGCTGCTCGGCGGGTCGGCCATGGTCACCCAGGTGCGCGTGGCATCGGGGCCGCGATTTCCGGCGGCGTCCACCAGGGCCACGCGGAACGTGTGGGCGCCGCTGGCGAGCTGCGCCGACGTGAACGGGCTGGTGCACGCGGCGTAGGCGCCCGAGTCGATGGCGCATGCGTAGGTCTCGCCCACTCCGGCGCCGGTGAAGGTGAGGGTCGGCGTGAGGTCGTTGCTGAACGTCGCGGGCCCGGTGAGGATGCTCGGCGACGATGCCGGGGCCGTGGTGTCCACCACCCATGCATGAGTGCTCGGCGTGCCGATGTTCCCGGCCTCGTCGGCAAGCGCCACCTGGAACGAGTGGGTGCCATCCGCGAAGGCCGGCGGGGTGAACGGGCTGGTGCAGGCCGCCCATGCGCCGCCGTCCACCCTGCACACGTAGGTCTCGGAAGCGGTGGCGCCGGTGAAGGTGAAGTCGGGCGTACCGTCGGACGACGGGTTGGCGGGAGCCGCACCGATGGTCACCGACCCGGCGGGCGCCGTGCGGTCGACGGTCCAGGTGCGGGTGGTGCTGGGCCCCGTGTTGCCGGCGGCATCGACGATGCGCACCTGCAGCGTGTGCGCGGCCTCGGAGAGACCGCTGATCACGTGCGGCGTGGCGCAGGGCAGCCAGCCACTGCCGTCGAGGTTGCACTGATACGACTCGCCCGCCCCGGCGGCGGTGAACGTGAAGGTGGCCGACGTGGCCTGCACCTCACCACTGGGCCCGGATGCGAGCGCGGGCGCGGTGGCCGGCGCGACGGTGTCGACGGTCCACGAGTAGGACGACGCGGGACCCTCGTTGCCAGCCGCATCCACCGCGCTCACCGCGAGGGTGTGGCTGCCATCGGAGAGGCTCGTGAGCACGTATGGCGCCGCGCACGGGACCGCCGCCGCACCGTCGAGCGAGCACATCGCCGATGCGCCGCCGGACGGCAGGGAGAAGCCGAACGTGGCGGATGCCGACGGGGATGCCGTGGCGGGCGTGCCCGTGAAGGCGATCGCGCCCGGCACCACGGTGTCCACCGTCCAGGTGACCGATGCCTCGCTGCTGAGGTTCCCGGCGCGGTCGACCGCCCGCGTGCGGAAGGTGTGGCTGCCGTCGCTGAGGCCACTCACCGGGGCCGGGCTGGTGCAGGCAGCCCAGGAGCCGGAGTCGAGCCTGCACTCGAGCGTGGTGCCCGCGGGAGCCGAGATGCCGAAGGTGCCCGACGCCTGGTTGGTGGGATTACCCGGGCGGCTGCCGATCACCGGCGCGGCGGGCGGGGTGGTGTCCACCGCCCAGGTGATGCCGGTCTCCATGCTCTGCGTGGAGCTGTTGTCGGCGAGGGTCTTGCGCTGGCGCACGACCACCGAGTGGTCGCCCTCCGAGAGACCGCTCAGCGCGAGCGTGAGGGGTCCGGGAGCCGTGCCGGTGGTCGGGCAGGGCACCTGCCACCCGGCGCCATCGACGTTGCACTCGAGCGAGTAGGTGGCCACGCCCGGCACGTTGGCGCTGATGGTCATCGTGGGCGCCGCGGAGGTGGCCTTCGTGGGGCTCGCCGGGATGTCCCCGAATACGACGTTCGGGGCCTCCTGCGAATCGATGATCCAGTTGAACGTGAGGTGCGGCGGGGAGCTGATGTTGCCGCCGCCATCCACCTGGCGCACCTCGAGCACGTGGGAGCCGTCCGCCAGCACCGGAGTGGTGAACGGGCTGGTGCATGCGGCCCAGTCGCCGGTATCGAGCCTGCACTCGAAGGTGCTCGTGGTGGCGCCGGTGAAGGTGAACGTGCTCGAGGTGCTCGAGGTCGACGCGGCCGCCACCGAGCCCGCGGGTGCCGGCGGCGGTGTGGTGAAGACCGTCCACGTGCGCGATGCCGCGGGGCCGACGTTGCCGGCCGCATCCACCAGGCGCACGCGCCATGTGTGGGTGCCGTCGGCAAGGCCCGTGAGGGCGTCGGGCGAGGTGCATGCGGCCCACGACCCGGAATCGAGCTGGCACTCGTAGGTGTCACCGGTGGCGCCGCCGGCGAAGGCGAACGACGCCGTGTCGACGTTCACGCCACCGCTCGGGCCGGACGTGATGGTGGGGGTGGTGCTCGGCGCCACGGTGTCGACCACCCACGACTCGGTGGCGATCGCACCCGCGTTGCCCGCGGCGTCCACCTGGCGCACGCGCATCGTGTGGTTGCCGTCGGTGAGCGAGCTGAGGGAGCGCGGGCTGGTGCAGGTGGCCCACGGCGCGCCGTCGAGGGAGCACTCGAAGCTGCCCCCGGCCTCGGCTCCGTTGATGGTGATCGACGCGGACGTCGAGGTGGTGGGGCTGGCCGAGGGCGTGCGGCCCAGCGTGGGCGCGTCGGGTGCGGCGGCGTCGACGGTCCAGGTGGCGGTGGCGGCGGGGCCCGCGTTGCCCGCGGCATCCACGCGGCGCACGCGGAACGTCACCGGGCCATCGGCAAGCGGACCGATTGCCTCGGGGCTCGTGCAGGTGGACCACGCGCCGGAGCCCACCTGGCACTCGTAGGTCTCCCCGGCAGCCGCCCCGCTGAACGCCATGGACGGCGTGCGGTCGCTGCTGGGGTCGGCGGGGCTCGACGAGATGGTGGGCGCGGCCGCAGGCGGAGTGGTGTCCACCGTGAAGGTCGTCGTGGCGGCGGTCCCGCGGTTGCCCGCGGCATCCACCAAGGCCACCTTGAAGGTGTGGGAGCCATCGGAGAGCGCCGATGCGGTGAAGGGGCTGGTGCAGGCCGCGAACGCGCCCGAGTCGATGGCGCAGGCGTAGGTCTCGCCGGATCCCGCGCCGCCGAACTCGAAGGCGGGCGTGCTGTCGTTGCCCGGGGTCAACGGACCCGACGTGATGGAGGGGAGGCTCGTGGGCGCAACGGTGTCCACGGTCCAGGTGCGCGTCGCCACGGCGCCACGGTTGCCGGCGGGGTCGGTGGTGGCCACCTGGAACTCGTGCGCGCCGTCCGCGAGCGACGACAGGGCAACGGGGCTGGTGCAGGCGGCCCATGGCGCGCCGTCGAGGCGGCAGGAGTAGGTCTCGCCCGGGTCCGCGCCCGTGAAAGTCATGCTGGCGGAGGTGGTCGAGGTGATCGAGGCGTCGGCCGGGTTCACCGAGGTGATCGACGCGGTGCTGGTGGGCGCGGTGGTGTCGACGGTGTACGACCGGGTGACCGGGGTGCCGACGTTGCCCACTGCGTCCACCAGCCGCACCGACAGCGAGTGCGCACCCTCGGAGAGGCCCGTGAACGCCCGTGGTGATGCGCACGAGGCCCATGCGCCGGCGCCATCCACCTGGCACTCATAGCGATCGCCGGCGGCCGCCCCGGTGAATGCGAATGTGGCGGTGGTGGTGGTGATCTCGCCAGTCGGGCCCGAGGTGAACGCGGGCGAGCCCGGCGGAGTGACGTCCACGGTGATGGTGCCGGTTGCACTGGCGCCTGACGACGGGCCCGCGTTGCCCGCGGCGTCCACGACCGCGCCCGATGCCAGGTCGAGGCCCAGTGTGCCGCTGGTGGGCGACCCCGCGGTGAGGGTGACCGTGTAGGGACCGGCGCCCGATCCGGTGACCGCGTCGACCGTCCACCCCGTGGACGTGCCGGTGGGCGTGAGGTCCGCGGTGGCGAGCCCGGTGACCGGGGTGTCGAACGTGAGGCGGAAGGTCGCGGTGCCCGCGTTGGTGGGGCTCGCGCTGGTGCTCGCGAACGACGACGCCGACGGCGGGGTGCGGTCGATCGTGATGGCCGAGGCATCCGCGGCCTCGGCGGGGCCCGTGTTGCCCGGCGCGTCAGTCACCGCCTCGGCCGCGATGCGGGCGATGACAGTGCCCTCGGAGCAGCCCGAGGCGCTCACGGTGATGCTGGTGCCCGACGACGCCGAAGGCGTGAACGTGCACCCGGTGGCGGTGCCCTGGTTGCTGAAGTCACCCGAGGCGATGCCCGAGACCGGCTTGTTGAAGGCCAGGGTGAACGACGGCACCGCGGCGTTGGTGGGCGATGCCGGGGGCGTCCACGTGGCCGT
>CAZIQQ010000023.1:19211-24574 GCA_964541555.1 uncultured Bifidobacterium sp.
AGGCCGGTCACCGGCTCGCTGAAGGTGAGCGTGTACGCGATGGGGCTGGTGCGCGTGGGCGTGGTCGCGCTGAACGTGCTGACCGTCGGCGCGGTGCGGTCGATGGTGACCGTGGTGCCGGTGTACGACGCCGCCGGACCGGCATTGCCCGCGCGGTCGCTCACCGTTCCTGCGCCGAGGCCGAGCACCAGCGTGCCGTCCGAGGGCCCGCTCCTCGCCAGCTGCACGGTGAAGGTGGTGCCGCTCGATGCGGACACCCCGGTGACGGTCCATCCGGTGGACGTGCCGCCGACGGTGAAGTCGCCGGCCGCAAGGCCGGTGATGGCCTCGTCGAAGGTGAGCGTGTAGGCCACGCTGCCCGAGCGCGTGGGCGTGGTAGCCGAGAGCTCGGTCACCTGCGGCGCCTGGCGGTCGATGGTGGTGGTGGTGCCGGTTGCCTCTGCGGCGGGCCCGGTGTTGCCCGCGGCGTCGGCCACGGCGCCCGCGGCGAGGCGCGGGATCACCGTTCCGTCGGTGCCCATGGTGCCGTTCAGCGTGACCGTGTAGGCGTTGGCCCCTGCCGCGGCCACCCCGGTCACCGTCCAGCCGGTGGCCGTTCCGCCCAGCGTGATGTCCCCGCCCGTGAGGCCGCTGACCGGCTCGCTGAAGGTGACGGTGTACGCGAGCGTGGCGGCGTTGCTCGGCGACGTGGTGGCCGTGGTGAACGAGGTCACCGACGGGCCGGCGGTGTCGACGGTGACCGACGAGGCATCCGACTTCGCGCCGGGGGCCGTGCCGCCGAAGGCATCGGTCACCGATGCCGCCCGCAGCGAGAGCACCACCGTGCCATCGGTGGCCCCCGCCCCGCGCGTGGCCGTCACGGTGTACGGACCGGCGCCCGAGCCACTCACCGCGGTGACCGTCCAGCCGGTGGCCGTGCCGCCCACGGTGAAGTCAGCGGCGGCGAGGCCCGTGACGATGCCATCGAACAGCAGCGAGTAGGTCAGGCTCGATGCGTTGGTGTCGGGTGCCGCCGGGGTGAACGACACCACGTTGGCCCCGCGGGCGTACGAGAGGTAGGCCGCGCCATCGCCGGCGTTCACGCCCGACCAGTGCTGAACCGAACTCGCCAGGCTGGCGCTGGCGTACGACGAGCCGCCGCCGCCGCCGCCGGCGCGCCCGCCGCCGCCGCCCCACCAGCCGGCGCCGCCACCACCGCCGCCGCAGGGGGCGCTGATGCCGTTGCCACCCGTGCCCGGGGTGCCCGCCGTGGCGGCGGACCCGGACGCCGCGCCACCCGCGCTCGGCGTGCCCGGGCCGCCCGCGGGAGATGCGCCCGTGGGGGCGGCCTGTGCCGTGGTGAGGCCGCCGGGTCCACCGGCCCCGCCGCTGCCCGCGCCGCCGCCGCCACCCGCCACCACCAGGCGCGGATCGGTGCCCGCCACGCCCGTGAGCGTTGCGCCGCCACCCATGCGGATGTCCGTGGCCCCGCCGCCGCCCCCGGGCATCTCGCCCGAGCACACGAGGGCGTTGGTGTTACCGCCGCCGTTCCATGCCGGCGTGGCCTGCAGGCCGGCCGAGGTGGCGATGGAACCCCGGCGGCCCACCTGCACCTGCAGCACGTCGGCCGGGTTCACCGCGAGGTTGGCGGTCACGCGACCGCCCGCCCCTCCTTGCGCAGACGCCGTGGTGGGCCCGGAATCGGCGCCCGATGCACCCGACACGTCCACCGCGAGGCTCGTCACCCCTGCGGGCACCGTGAAGGGCTGCGGCGCATCGGGGCTCGTGGGCACGAGGGCCTGGGTCTGCACCGGACGCGAGAACGCCGTGAGGCTGCCGCGCGGGTTGGTGGCGGTCACGCGAACCCGAACGTTCTTGGCGGAGTCCCCCGCGACCGGCACGTAGGTGGCTGTCGTCGCGCCCGCGCCGGTCGCGGTGGTCCAGTCCACGCCGTTCGTGGACACCTGCCACAGGTAGTCGTAGGTGATCGTCGGCATGCCCACCCACGTGCCGGTGACCGCCGGCACGGATGCCCCCGGCGCGATGGCGGCCCCGATTCCGGGGAGCTCGCGGTTCACCAGGGTGAACTGCAGCGCCACGGTGCTGCTGGTGGCCGCGCCGGCCGGGCCGCTGGTGCCCGCGGCATCGGTGACCGTGCCTGCGGGCAGGGTGAGCGTGAGGGTGCCGTCAGCCGGCGTGCCGGCGTTCGCCACCGTCACGGTGTACGGCCCGGCACCCGAGCCGGTGACGCCCGTGGCGCTCCAGCCGGGCGAGGTGCCGCCGGTGGTGAAGTCGCCCGCCGTGAGGCCCGTGACGGGCTCATCGAAGGTAACCGAGAAGGTGGTGCTCGCCGTGCTCACCTCGGGTGCGGCGGGCGTGATGGCCGACACCACCGGAGCGGAGCGATCGACGGTGGTCGACGTGCCCGCCGTGGTGGCCGTGGCCGGGAACGCCGCGCCGTCCACCACCACCGCGCCGGGGTTCATGCTGAGGGTGACCGTGCCGGTACCGGTGACCGCACCGCCCACGGTGACCGTGTACGGACCGGCACCCGATCCGGTGAGCGACTGCACGCCCCAGCCGGTCGCCGTGCCACCCACGGTGAAGTCACTCGCCGCGAGGCCCGTGGGCGTGCTCTGGAACATCACGGTGAAGGTGGTGGTGCTCGCGCTGGTGCTGGCGGAGTCGGCCTTGAATGCCAGCAGCACCGGGATGGTCGCCGGGTTGCCGGTGATCGCCCGTGATGCCACCGCCAGCGATCCGCGGGCGTTCGTGGCCGTCACGCGGGCCCGGATGAGGCGCCCGGTCTCCCCCGCGCCCACGGTGTACGACGCCGTGGTGGCGCCCGCGCCCGTGCCGTCGGCCCAGTTCAGGCCATCGGCGGAGGTCTCCCACTGATACGCGAAGCCGATCGGCGTGGCGCCCGTCCACGTGCCGTTGGTCACCGTGAGCACCGACCCCGTGGTGGGCGTGCCCGACGCCACGGGCCGCACGGTGTTGGCCAGCGTGTAGGCGGCGGTCACGGTGGATGCGGTGTTGGCCAGCACCGGGCCGCTGTTGCCCGCGGCGTCCGTCACCGCGTTCGCAGCCAGGGACCCGATGATGGTTCCGTTGGGAGGCGTGGCACCGCCGGACACCGTGACCGTGTACGGGCCGCTGCCGGATCCGCTGACGCCGCTCACGCTCCACCCCGTGGAGGTGCCCGTGAACGAGAAGTCCGCGGCGGCCAGGCCGGTGACGGCCTCGCTGAAGGTCACGGCATAGGTGAACGACGTGCTGCTGATGGTGGCGGCCGAGGGCGTGATGGAGGCGACGGAGGGTGCCGTGCGGTCGATGGTGACGGCCGCCGATGCCTGGGCCGTCACCGGGGATGCGTTGCCGGCGTCATCCGCAACCGCACCCGCGGCGATCTCGGGGGCCACCGTGCCCTCGGAGCAGTTGCCCGCCGTCACGGTCACCGAGGTGCCCGATGCCGCCGATACCCCGAAGGTGCAGCCGGTCGCGGTGCCGGTGTTGGTGATGTCCGACGAGGCGAGGCCGCTCATGGGGTCGCCGAACGCGAGCGTGAACGGCTGCGATGAGGAGTTCGTGGGCGTCGCAGGCGGGGTCCAGGTGGCCGTGGTCGGCGTGCGATCGATCGTGGTGGTGGCGCCGTCGCGGTTGGTCGCCGGGCCGGTGTTACCGGCGCCGTCTGAGACGGCATCCGCCAGCAGGCGCGGGATGAGCGTGCCCTCGGAGCAGGCCGTCACCACGACGTCGATCGAGGTGCCCGTGGATGCCGACGGCGTGAACACGCAGCCGGTCGCCGTGCCCTGGTTCGTGAAGTCGGCCGCGGTGATGCCCACCACCTGCTCGGCGAACGACAGCGGATAGGTGATGCTCGTGGCGTTGGTGGGGGTGGCAGGCGCGGTGCCCCACGTGGCCGTCGGGCCGGTGCGGTCGATCGTGACCGCCGTGGCCGTCGCTGCCGTGGCCGGGCCGGTGTTGCCCGCCAGGTCGGACACCGCCCCCGCCGCGAGGCGCGGGGCCACGGTGCCCTCGGAGCAGTTGCTGGCCGTGACGGTCACCGAGGTGCCCGATGTGGCCGAGGCGGCGAACGTGCAGCCGGTCGCCGTGCCGGCGTTCGAGAAGTCGCCCGGCGCGATGCCCGACACCGACTCGCTGAAGGTGAGCGTGAACGCCGGCGCGGCGGCGGACGTGGGCGACGCGGGAGAGGTCCACGACGCGGTGGGCGGCGCGCGATCCACCGTCACCGTCGGGGCCGTCGTCGAGGCACCCGGGAACGCCGTGCCGGAGCCATCGTTCACGGCGTTCGCGAGCAGCGACAGGATGACCGTGCCCGACGTGCCGCTGCCCCCGCCCACGGTGACGGTGTAGGGACCCGCGCCCGTGCCGGTGACCGACTGCACGCTCCACCCGGTGGCCGACCCGCCCACCGAGAAGTCCGATGCGGCGAGGCCGGTGACCGCCTCGCTGAACTCCAGCGTGAACGGGATGCTGGCCGCGCCGGTGAGGGTCGTGGCCGGCTCGAACTGCATCACGTCGAGCAGGGAGTCGGGCCGCGTGTAGGTGACCACCGCCGACGCGCCGCTGACGTTGCCCGCGCGGTCCACCGCCACCACGTAGAAGAAGTACGGCACCCCGCGCAGAGCGGCGTCGAAGGTGAACTCCTGCGTGTCGGCCGGAAGCGTGGTGAGCTGCGTGGTGGGCGGGTTGGTGGTGCCGCCGAACACCCTGTAGCCCGCGATGTCGGAGTCGTTGTTGGCCGCCCAGGTGACCAGCGGCGCGCTGGCCGATCCGGACCCCGCGGCCACACCGCTCGGCACCGCGGGCGGCACCGCGTCGATGGCGATGGCGCCGTCGTCCGACAGCGAGCCGGGGGCACCGGGAAGGGGCAGGGTGAGCGTGGCCGTGTTTCCCGCCTGGTCGCGGATGGTGCCGCCCGCGAGGGCCAGCGCATTGGTGCCGGTCACCTCGAGGGCCGGCGTGAGGTCGCCCGACGCCACGGTGTACGAGAACGTCAGGTTGGGCGTGCCCGACCCGCTCAGGTAGGGCAGGCTGACGGTGCGCGTGCCGGCGTTGATCGCCAGCGTGGGCGTGCCCGTCACCACCACGGGCTCGCTGAACGACACGTACACCGGGATGACGGCCCCGGCGCGGTAGGTGCCGGGCGTGGCGCCGCTCTGCACGCCGGTGGCAGCGGCGGGCGTGGTGTCCACGACATACGAGAACGCCACCGACCCGTTGCCGGTCGCCGTGGCCGCGCCCTGGGTGTGGGTCACGTTCACGCCCTGCGCGGTGACCCACGACGACCCGCCGCCGCCGCCGGCGTACGATCCGCCGCCGCCGCCGTAGTAGCCGCCTCCGCCGCCGCCGCCGGAGTA
>CAZIQQ010000024.1:0-8975 GCA_964541555.1 uncultured Bifidobacterium sp.
TCGCCCGAGCCCCTCAGGCTCGAGAGGAAGGTCACCGCATGAGCACCGCCCAGGTCCGCATCCAGGCAACCGGCAAGCGCAAGACCTCGGTCGCCCGCATCATCCTGGTGCCCGGCGACGGCACCATCACGTGCAACGGCCGCCCGATCGACGACTTCTTCGGTCGCAAGGTGCTGGTCACCGAGGCCAAGTCGCCGCTGGTCATCGCCGGTGTCGAGGGCCAGTTCAACGTGAAGGCCCGCCTCGATGGCGGTGGCATCTCCGGCCAGGCCGGCGCGCTGCGCCACGCCGTGGCCCGTGCCCTCGTCGAGATGGACGAGAACCTGCGCCCCGAGCTGAAGCGCGAGGGCTTCCTCACGCGTGACGCGCGCGAGAAGGAGCGCAAGAAGGCGGGCCTCAAGGGCGCCCGCAAGCGTCCCCAGTTCTCGAAGCGCTGAGCGGCCAGGCGCCCCCGGCCCGGAGCCTCTTCGGGACGGACGGCGTCCGCGGGGTCGCGAACGCCGACCTCACCCCCGAGCTGGCGATGGCCATCGGCCGCGCCCTCGGGTTGTCCGTGGGAGGACCCGCCGCGGTGCTGGTTGGCCGCGACACACGGCGCAGCGGCAGGCTCCTGGAGTCGGCCCTGGCCGCGGGCATCGCGTCTGCGGGCGTCGACGTGGTGATCGGCGGGGTGCTTCCCACTCCGGCGGTCGCCGAGCTTGTGGCCGCTGACGACGCCTTCGGCGCCGGCGTGGTCATCAGCGCCTCGCACAACCCGTTCCCCGACAACGGCATCAAGGTGTTCGGCCCCGACGGCTTCAAGCTGCCCGACCATGCCGAGGCGGAGCTCGAGGCACTGGTCGGCGACCCCGACGGCCCTCGCCCCACGGGTGGCGACGTGGGGGAGATCCTCGAATGGGATGGCGCGGCCGACCGGTACTGCGAGGCGCTCGTCGCGCGTGCCGGGGTGCGCCTCGACGGCCTGCGCGTTGCCATCGACTGCGCCCATGGCGCGACGGTGGTCACCGCACCCCGCGTGCTGGAGGCCCTCGGGGCCGAGGTGGTGGCCATCGGCACCGACCCCGACGGCGTGAACATCAACGTCGACTGCGGCTCGACCCACCTTGGCGCGCTGCAGGCGCTGGTGAGGGAGTCGGGTGCCGACGTGGGGCTCGCCTTCGATGGTGATGGCGACCGGGTGCTGGCCGTCGACGGCGCAGGCGAGGTGGTGGATGGCGACCAGGTGCTCGCCGCGCTGGCCGTGTGGCTGAACGAGCGCGGCGAGCTGCCGGGCCCGGCGGTTGTCACCACCAGCATGACCAACCTGGGGTTCCGGCGCGCGATGGCCGACCACGGCATCGAGGTGCGCTGGACCGACGTGGGCGACCGCTACGTGCTGGCCGAGATGCGCGCGGGCGGGTTCGTGCTGGGAGGCGAGCAGAGCGGGCACCTCATCCACCTGCCCAGCGGACCGACCGGTGATGGGCTCTCGGGCGGCATCCTGCTGCTGCATGCCACGCGCGACCGGGGCATCACGTTGCACGACGCCGCCGCGGTGATGACCCGCATGCCGCAGCAGCTCGTGAGCATCCGCGTCGAGCGCAAGGGCGAGCTGGGCGATGCGGCCGAGGTCTGGGACCTCGTGCGCGCCCACGAGGCCGCACTCGGGGACGACGGGCGGATCGTGCTGCGGGCATCGGGCACCGAGCCGCTGGTGCGCGTGATGGTCGAGGCCCCGACGTCCGACCAGTGCGACAAGATCGCCGCCGAGATCGCGGAGGCCGCCGGCCGCGCGCTGGGGTTGGTCGAGGGGGGCCACTGATATGTGCGGCATCATCGGATACGTGGGCGGGCGCCCCTGCGAGGAGCTCATCCTCTCGGGCCTCGAGCGCCTGGAGTACCGCGGGTACGACTCCGCGGGGATGGTGCTGCTCGACACCGAGGGGCTGCGCACGGTGCGTGCCGTGGGCAACCTGGCTGAGCTTCGCAAGGCGGCGCACGCCACGGGCATTGACGCCTCACCGGCCACGATGGGCATGGGCCACACCCGCTGGGCAACGCACGGCAGGGTGACGGAGGCCAACGCGCACCCGCACTCAGACGCCTCGGGCCGCATCAGCGTGGTGATGAACGGAATCGTCGAGAACTACGCCCGCCTGCGGTCCGAGCTGCAGGACGATGGCGTGGTGTTCCTCAGCGAGACCGACGCCGAGGTCATCCCGCATCTGATCTCGCGCCACTACGAGGGCGACCTGGTGGCCGCCATGCGGGCGGCCGTCGACCGCCTCGAGGGGCACTTCACCATCGTCGCGGCCAGCGCCGGCGAGCCGGGCCGCCTGGTTGCCTATCGCCAGGAGACCCCCCTGGTGATCGGCGTGGGCGACGGCGAGCGCTTCGTGGCATCGGCCATCCCGGCCTTCCTTCCCGAGACCCGCGACACGATCCTCGTGGAGTCGGGCGAGATCGTGGTGGTCGAGGCCGACTCCGTGAGCATCCACGACGCGTCGGGCACCGTGGAGCGCGGTGTCACCCGAATCGACTGGGACGAGGACGCCGCGGAGAAGGGCGGCTTCGACACCTTCATGCTCAAGGAGATCCACGAGCAGCCCTCCGCCCTGCGCGACACCATCGGCGACCGCCTGCACCGCGAGGGCGAGGTCGACCTGCCGGGCCTCGGGCTCGACGACGCAGCCCTGGCCCGCGTGGAGCGCGTGCACATCGTGGCGTGCGGCACCTCGTTCCACGCCGGGCTGGTCGGGCGCTACCTCATCGAGGACTGGGCCCAGGTGCCCGTGCACGTGGAGGTCGCCAGCGAGTACCGGTACCGCACGTGCCTCGCGGGTCCCGGCGACCTGGTGATCGGCATCACCCAGAGCGGCGAGACGGCCGACACCCTCGCGGCCATGCGCGTGGCGCGTGAGCGCGGGGCGCACGTGGTTGCCCTCACCAACATCATGGGCTCCCAGGCGGTGCGCGACGCCGACGGCGTGCTGTACACCCGCGCCGGCCTCGAGATCGGCGTGGCCGCCACGAAGACCCACACCGCGCAGGTGGTGGCCCTCGCACTGCTGGCGCTGAAGCTGGGCCGCGCGCGGCATGTGCTGTCGGCGGCGGGCGCCGCCGACCTGGGCGACGAGCTGCAGCGCATCCCCGACCTGGTGCAGGAGTACCTCGACTCCCCCGACGCCCGTCATGCGATGGAGGTGGGGGAGAAGTACGCCGAGCGTCCGTTCTTCCTCTACCTGGGGCGGCACGTGGGCATGCCCGTCTCGTACGAGGGGGCCCTGAAGCTCAAGGAGATCTCGTACGTGCCCACCGAGGCCTACCCGGCGGGCGAGATGAAGCACGGGCCCATCGCGCTGCTGGACGACGGCTCGCCCGTGGTCGTGGTGGCCACCGACGGCCACGTGTTCGACAAGGTGGTCTCCAACATCCAGGAGGTCCGTGCCCGCGGGGCGCAGGTGATCGCCGTCGCCACCCGCGGCAATGAGGAGATCGCCGTGCACGCCGACGACGTCATGTTCGTGCCGCGCACGCCTCCGCTGCTGTCGTCGATCCTCGCGGTGGTGCCACTGCAGTTGTTCGCCTATGCGGTGGCCCGTGCACGCGGGCTCAACGTGGACCAGCCGCGGAACCTGGCGAAGACGGTGACGGTCGAGTGACCCCGCCCATGGGCACGGGGATCCTCGGAATAGGGATCGACCTCATCGAGATCGACCGCATCGAGCGGGCCCTCGAGCGTCACCCCCGGTTCGCCCAGCGGTGCTTCACCCCGGCCGAGGAGGCCTACTGCGCGTCGCGCGCCTACCCGCCCCAGCACTTCGCCGCGCGCTTCGCGGCGAAGGAGGCCATCGGCAAGGCCCTCGGAATAGGCATGACCCGCTGGCACGAGGCCGAGGTCGTGCGCGGCCGCGGTGCGCCCACGGCGATCCTCACCGGCAACTGCCTGCGCCGGGCCGGTGACCTGGGCGTGGTGGAGGTGATGCTGTCGCTCACGCACTCCCGTGGCATGGCGGCCGCGGTGGCGATCCTGAGGGGCGCCTAGCGTCGTCAATAGGATGTCGGGCGTGCCGCTGATGCCCGGACTCATCCCGCTCCACGATGCCGCCTCGGTGCGCGACGCCGACGCGCGCGCCATCGCGTCCGGCATGCCCGGCCAGGTGCTCATGGAGACCGCCGGCCTGCTGGCCGCCCGTGAGGCCCTGGCCTCGTTCCCGGCGGGCTCCGCGGCCACCGTGCTGGTGGGGCCCGGCAACAACGGCGGCGATGGCATGGTGGTGGCGCGCCTGCTGGCCGAGGCCGGGTGGGACGTGCGCGTGCAGGCCCCAGGGGCGCGGGCACCGGAGTCGCCCGATGGAGCGCTCATGACCACCCGGGCGGCCGACGTGGGGATCACGGTTGACGATGTCGACCTCGATGCCCTCAGGCGCGGCGGGCGCGTGGTGGTGGACGCCCTGCTGGGCACGGGAACCACCGGCGCCCCCCGTGGCGCCATGGCCGACGTGGTGGTCGCCGTGAGCGAGTCGGGGGCACCCGTGCTGGCCCTGGACATCCCCACGGGGGTGGACGCCGATACGGGCGCTGCCCCCGGCCCGGCGATCCGCGCCGATGTCACGGTGACCTTCGCCGCCGACAAGGTGGGGCTGCACGTGGCGCCCGGGCGCGAGCTGGCGGGGCGCGTGGTGGTGGCCGACATCGGCGTTCCCCCTGCCACGCTGGGTGATCCCGCCGCGTGGCTGGCGACGGATGGGGTGGTGCAGGCCATCCCGCCCAGGGGCGCGGCAGACGACAAGTACCGCGCCGGTGGCGTGCTGGTGGTTGGCGGCGCCCCGGGGATGAGCGGCGCCGTGCGGCTGTCCACGCGTGCGGCCCTGCGCGGTGGCGCGGGCATCGTGGTCGCATGCGTTCCCGATGCGGTGCGCCTGGAGGTGGCCCTCGGCACTCCCGAGGTGATGGTGAACGCGCTCGACCTCGACGAGGTGATGCTGCAGGCCGCGCGGGTGTCTGCCGTGGCGGTCGGGCCGGGCATTGGTCGTGACGCCGGGATGGCCCTGCTGGTGCGTGCCCTGCTTGCCGGCATCGGGCACCCGGTGGTGCTCGATGCCGATGGGCTGTGGCATCTGGGTGACGACCTGACGTCGCTGCGTGGGCGCCCCGGTGCCACCGTCATCACCCCGCACGCGGGTGAGGCCGCGCGGCTGCTCGGGTGCGGGCGCGCCGAGGTCGAGGCCGGTCGGCTGGATGCCGCGCGCGAGCTCGCGGCCCGATCGGGCGCGGTGGCCCTGCTCAAGGGTCCGGGAACCATCGTGTGCGCACCCGATGCAGCCGCCGTGGTGCTCGACGGCGGTACGCCCGCGCTCGCCACCGCCGGGTCGGGCGATGTGCTCACGGGCATCATCGCGGCCCTCCTGGCCAGGGGCATGGGCCCGGCCGATGCAGCCACGTGCGGGGCCGCCCTGCATGCGCGCGCCGCGGTGCGGGCCGGCATGGGCGACGGCACGATCGCATCCGACATCATCGACGCCCTGCCCGGGGCACTCGGCCCGCAGGTGCACCCATGAGTGACGCACGTTCCATCGCCACCATCGACCTGACGGCCCTGCGGCACAACGCGTCGCGGCTCGTGCGCGCCGCGGGGGGCGCGGAGCTGATGGCCGTGGTCAAGGCCAACGGCTACGGGCACGGCGCCGTGCCCTGCGCGCAGGCGGCCCTCGACGGTGGCGCCGGCAGCCTGGCCGTGGCCAGTGTCGAGGAGGCCGAGGAACTGCGGCTGGGCGGCGTGGGTGCGCGCATCCTCATCATGAGCCCCTTGGCCGGTGCGGGCTTCGATCGCGCCCTGGCCGCCGGGTGCGAGGTGGTGGTGGGCGACGACGCAGGCGTGCGGGGCATGGCGGCGGCGGCCGGTCCGGGCCGGCCTGCGCGCGTGCACGTGGAGGTCGACACCGGCATGGGCCGCCTGGGGGTGGCCCCTGACGGCGCCATGGCGCTGGCCGAGGCCGCCGACGCGGCGGGGTGCGAGGTGGTGGGGCTGATGACCCACTTCGCCACCGCAGATGAGCGCGTGGGCCCCGAGGCCGGCTTCATGATGGAGCAGGTCGTCAGGTTCCGGCAGCTGGTGCCGGCATTCCGCGACCGCTTCCCAGGGGCGCAGGTGCATGCGTCGAACAGCGCCGCCACCCTGCGCGACCCCGACGCGGCATTCGACATGGTGCGCTGCGGAATCGCGCTGTACGGCTGCTCGCCCTTCGGCGGCGACCCGTCCGACGACGACCTCATCCCGGTCATGCACTGGACCTCGCGCCTCGCGCAGGTGAAGCCGTTCACGTCGCGCATGAGCGCGGGCTACGGCCGCACCTGGCGCGCGGCGCGGGGCACCTGGGTGGGAATCATCCCGGTGGGCTACGCCGACGGCTTCTCGCGCGACCTCTCCAACAACGACGAGGTGCTGGTGGGCGGCCGCCGCGTGCCGGTGGTGGGAACCGTGTCGATGGACCTGGTGGCCGTCGACCTCGGCCCGGAGGCCGTCGAGCGGGGAGGGGAGGAGGTGGTGATCATCGGCCGGCAGGGCGACGAGCGCATCACCGCCGATGAGATCGCCCGGCGCCGCGGATCGATCTCGTACGAGGTCACGTGCGCCGTGAGCCCGCGCGTGGCGCGGGTGCACCAGGGGTGACGGCGGGCCTCGACGCCCGGGCGCTCACTGCGCCCCTCGCCGCGCTGACGGCTCCCGCGTGGGTGGTGGGGGGAGGCCTGCGGGACGCCCTGCTCGGCCGACCCGTGGCCGACCTCGACGTGGTGACCACCGGCGACCCGGAAGCCGAGGCCCGCGCGCTCGGGCGCGCGCACGGGGCATCGCGATTCCAGCTGTCACGCGACTTCGGGGCGTGGCGGCTCACGGGCGGAGACCTGCCCTGCCAGGTGGACATCATGCCGGTGCTGGGCGAGGGGCTCGATGACGACCTCTCGCGGCGCGACTTCACGGTGAACGCACTGGCCCTGCCGTCGTCAGGGGACGGCGGGGTCATCGACCGCCACGGCGGCCTGCGCGACCTCGAGCAACGTCGCATGGCCCTGGTGAGCCCCACGGCGCTCGCCGACGACCCCGTGCGCGTGCTGCGCCTGGCGCGAATCGGCGACCAGCTGGGTTTCGCGGTGGATCCCGCCGCCGCCGCCGCCGCCCGGACGGCGGCTGTGCGCATCGCCGACGCCCCCGGCGAGCGGGTGATGGAGGAGTTCGCGCGCATCGTGACGGCACCGGACCCCGGCCGGGCCGTGCGTGCGCTCGACTCCGTGGGCGGCCTCGGGGGGCTGGTGCCCCAGCTGGACGACTGCCGTGGGGTGGACCAGAGCGAGTACCACCACCTCGACGTGCTGGGCCACACCCTCGAGGTGCTCGACAACGTGGCTGCCATCGAGGGTGACCCGTCGGAAATGTTCCGGGGCGACGCCGACGCCGTGGCGGCCTCGCTGGCCGAGCCCCTGGCCGACGGCCTCACGCGGGGCCAGGCCCTGCGCATCACCGCGCTTCTGCACGACATGGCGAAGGCCGAGACGCGAGGCGTGATGGATGGCGGCAGGGTCACCTTCATCGGCCACGACCGCATGGGCGCGGACATGGCCGACGCATGGCTGCGCGGCATGCGGGTATCGAACCGCCTGCGCGAGTTCGTGGTGCGCGGGGTGCGCCATCACCTGGCGCTGGGCTTCATGGTGCACCGCCAGCCCCTCACCCTGGTGCAGTACGACCGCTACCTGCGGCGTGTGGCGCCCGATCCGGTCGAGGCGATCGTGCTGTCGGTGGCCGATCGGCTCGCCACCGACGGGCCCCGCACCACGCCCATCCAGATCACCCGGCACCTCGCGCTGGCCCGCGACATGCTGGCGGCGCATGTGCGCATCGCCGGCATGGAGCCCATCCGTCCGCCCCTCGACGGCGCGGAACTGGCCGCGATGCTGGATCGCCGCCCGGGGCCATGGCTGGCCGACCTGCTGCTGGCCACCCGCGAGGAGCAGTTGATGGGCCGGGTGCACGACGCGGCCACGGCAGAGGCATTTGCCCGTCGCTGGGTCGCCACCGCGCCGTAGGCCCGCCGCCGCGCCCGCGTGGGCGTCTATGGTGCGCGCGTGGGCATTCACCTGACCAAGATCTATACGCGGCAGGGCGACCAGGGCGACACCCGACTGGGTGACATGACGCTGGTGCGCAAGGACCACCTGCGCGTGATCGCCTACGGCGAGGTCGACGAGCTGAACGCCGTGCTCGGCGTGGTTCGCCTGTGCGACCTCCCCGAGGGCTGGGACGCCCGCCTGGGCTCCGTGCAGAACGACCTGTTCGACGTGGGGGCCGATCTGGCCGTGCCGGTGGATCCCGAGGCCGAGGAGGGGCGCCTGCGCATCACCGCCGAGCGCGTCACCTGGCTCGAGCAGTGGTGCGACGAGGTCAACGGCAGCCTCGAGCCCCTCACCAGCTTCGTGCTGCCCGGCGGCACCCCGGCGGCGGCCCATCTGCACGTGGCGCGCACCGTCTGCAGGCGCGCCGAGCGCGCCGCCGTGATGCTGGCCGATCACGAGCCCACCGGCGCCGTCGGCGGCAACGTCATCTCGTACCTCAACAGGCTGTCGGACCTCTTCTTCATCCTCGCCCGCGGCGCCAACAACGCCGCCGGCCAGCCGGATGTGCTCTGGGTGCCCGGCGGGGGCACCGCCGCCTAGGACGTCGCGGGGTCCCCTGCCCAGGCGGGGTCGCGCCGGTTCCATCCGCGCCACACCAGGATGGCGCCGATCACGACGAGGCCCAGCGAGATGAGCTGGGCCGTGGTGAGCCCGGCCACCACCACCGGGGTGGCCCTCACGAACTCGACCGTGAACCGCTCCACGCCGGCCAGCACGAGGTAGAGGCCGAACAGAGCCCATGGGGCCGTGAGGCGGCCGCGCATGCGCCAGAGCACCCAGAAGATGACGAGGCTCGCGAGGGTCTCGTACACGGGCGTGGGGTG
>CAZIQQ010000024.1:9075-12224 GCA_964541555.1 uncultured Bifidobacterium sp.
TTCGACGTGCGGGCGCCCGGTGCGGACGTTGCGGGCTACGCACGCGTGCTGAGGGTATCGGTGCATGGGGACGAGATCGAAGATGTGACCGTGCGCGTGGTGCCCAGGGCCTCGATCCGGGCGCGGTGCCGCGATCCGCGGGCGGTGGGCTGCTATTCGAGGGGCCCGCGTGGATCGGTCATCACCATCCCCGCGCGCCCGGCCCGGTATGTGCAGGCCACCCTGCTGCATGAGTACGGCCACCACATCGACTCGACGGTGGACACGCCGCGCTGGTGGTCCGCCCGTCGCATCGCGTGGCGGTTGCGGTCGGGCCAGGTGGCCACCGACTACTCGAAGGGCTGGAGCCGCTCGGTGGGCGAGGTGTTCGCCGAGGACTACGTGGCCCTGCACATCCGTTCGGCGTCGGCCATCCGGTGGCTGCCGCGGCCATCCGCGTCGGTGCTCCGCGCCCTGCGCCGTGACATCACCGAGGCCCCAGCCGAATCGCAGCCGGTGCCATCCGACCCCGGTGCAGAGCCAGCCGATCCCGCGAGCCCGGCAGGGCCCGCGCCGCGGTATTCCTAGGGCCTGACGGCTCCCACGTAGTTGCCGCTGCGGCTGGCCATGGACGTCACCCGCACGACGTCACCGGTCTGCGGAGCATGAACCATGTTGCCGCCACCGATGTAGATGCCCATGTGGCCGAGGCCGCTGAAGAACACCATGTCGCCGGGCTGAAGCTGGTCGTACGGCACCTGGGGGAACTGCTCCCAGATCGCGTACGTGTAGTGCGGAACGCTCTTGCCGATCTGCCGGTAGGCGTACGTGGCGAGCCCCGAGCAGTCGAAGCCCGAGGGCGACTCGCCGCCCCACACGTAGGGAACGCCCTGGAACGACAGCGCGATCCTCGCGGCCTCGGCATTCCCCGCGCCGTCGGGCAGCGGGCCATTGAAGGGCGTGTAGCCGGACGATGCGAGCGATCGCGCCTGGGCTGCGCGGCGGGCGCGCTCGTCGGCGATGGCCTGGCGCAGGTCCGCGCGGGCGCTCTGCAGCAGCTGCTGCCGCTCGGCGAGGATGGCCTCGACGCGGGCCTTCTCGGCTTCTGCCTTGCGTACCTCGACCTTGGCCGACTCGCGGTCCTTGGCGAGCTCCACCCTCACCTTGATGGTGCGGTCGCGGAAGCGCCGCACCTTGCCCACGACCTGGGCGTCCTCGGTGCCGGCCCGCTCGATGCCCTCGAGTTCGGACATCGCATCCGTGATGCTGCCGCTCGACACGAGCACCTCGACCAGGCTGGGGTCGGGCCTGCGGTAGAGGGCATCGATGCGGTCGCCGAGGATGCGCTGGGATGCGTTGAGGTCCTCGATGGCCCGCTCGAGCACCTTCTGGTTCTTGACCAGGCGCTCCTTGATGACCGAGAGGCGCCAGCGGGCGCCGTTGTAGCGCTCGGCGGCCACGCCCACGCGCGCGCCGATGGCGTCGAGCTTGGCCTTGAGTTCGCGCACCTCGCGCTTCTTCGCCGCCACGGAAGACGGGTCGGCCACGGCCTGCGTGGGCACGCCGATGCCCACGGCGAGCGCCGATCCGGCGATGAGCGCCGCCAGGGCGCGTCGTGTTGAGGTGGCGTTGAAGGGCCGCACTGCCCCCGACCCTTTCACGAAACGACCCTGAGCAGGGAAATACTGGTTGCACGTGACACCTGTGCGCATTGCGCGTTGACCCCGTCCGGGCGCACGGCCACAATCGGGGGCGTGTCGGCACTCCGGAAAGCCCTGCTGGCGGGCGTCATCTGCGCGGCCGCGGCCGCAACGGTGCAGGTCGCGGTTGCCCCGGGGCCCGCTGACCCCTCCGCCAAGGGCATCGGGGCGATCCTCCCCGGCGGCAACGTGGCCTCGGCCCTCGCGGTGCCAAGGAGGCCCACGCGTACTGCTGCCGGGCAGTTGTCGGGCCCCGTGGCATCGTCGGGCCGGGTGTCGGTGCGGGTGTCTGCAGGTCCGCGCGGCGACGGGCAGCTGGCTGCGGCCATCGCCGAGGCCTCTGGGGTGAGCCTGCTAGGCGGGCGCATCGTGGTGAACTCGCTGAGGGTGGGCGTGCGCTCCGATGCCCAGGGCGGCTCGGCCACGGCGGGAGTCACCGAGTGGGCAGCCGACGTCACGGTGAACGGCCAGCCCATCGACGAGAGCCCGGGCGCTCCGGTCGAGGTGCCGGGCGTGGGAACCCTGGTGCTGGTGGAGCGGCTGGTGCAGGGCGGAGCCGTCACGGCCAACGCCCTGCGGCTCGAGGTGAGCGACCCCGCCACGGGGCTCCCAGCTGGCACACAGGTAGTGCTTGGTCGCGTGGAGGCCACCACCGGCGACTCCGTTCCCGACTCACCATCACCCGATCCCGGCAGCGCCCCGTCGGCACCGGGTGCCGCCGCGCCGTCGGCCGATGGGTCGTCGAACACCCCGCCCGCCGGGCGCGCCCTGCCCACCGCCCCCGCCGTTCCTGCCACCCCCAGCCCCACCAGCCCCTACGCGGGGGCGTATGCGCCGACGGTGTCAGGCGCAGGTGCTGCTGCTTCGCTGGGCGTGCCCCGGCGCGACCCCGGCGGCGTCATGGGCGTGGCATCCACGCAGGGGTATGCGTTCCCGGTGCTGGGCGACGGCATCTCGTACGGCGACGACTACGGCGACCCCCGTGCGGGCACCGGCTGGCACCACGGCACCGACCTGTTCGGGCCCATGGGCACGCCCATCGTGGCGGTGGCCGACGGCACGCTGTCGAAGGTGGGTGTCAACACCCTGGGCGGCAATCGCCTGTGGCTCACCGACGACGCCGGCAACGAGTACTACTACGCGCACCTGTCCGCGTATGCGCCGGGCACTGTGGATGGCGCACGCGTGCGTGCGGGCCAGGTGATCGCCTTCCTGGGCAACACCGGGCAGGCCATCACCACTCCGCCGCACCTGCACTTCGAGATCCACCCGGGGGGCGGTGACAGCGTGAACCCCTATCCCTACCTGGTGGCCTGGGAACGCAACGCCGCAGTGCCCCGTGCCTTCGTGGCGGCCACGCAGGCCACCGGGCATGTGCCGGCCGCCGGCGTGCTGCTGCTGGGCGCCGAGCCCATCGACGACCGGCCGGATGCCGCATCGTCCGAGGGCGTGGCCATTCCCGTTCGCTAG
>CAZIQQ010000024.1:12324-23329 GCA_964541555.1 uncultured Bifidobacterium sp.
CCCTCGGCGGCGAAGCGGTAGAGGGCGACGGCGAGGATCTGCGAGAGGGTGCTTGCCAGCACCATTGCGATCACGATGATGATGGCGCCGATTGAGGCCAGCACGATGCCCCCGGCAGACGGCAGCAGGCCGACCCCGACGACGACCAGCGCGATGCCCGGAAGCAGGCCGATCAGCGCGACCACCCCCGACGTGATGCCCAGGCCCACCACCTGCTGGCCCCAGCGCTCACGGAACAGCCCGGATGACCGCTTGAGGGTGGCCCAGGGGCCGGTGCCCTCGAAGGCGATGACCGGCACGGCGAGGAACGTGACGAGGGCCCACGCGAGGCCGCCGAGCGCGGCCACGATGGTGCCGCCCACGCCCTGGAACCGCGCCTCGATGGCCCGGAGGATCAGGTTGACGGTGGTTGTCACCAGCGCCCAGCCGGCGATCTGGGGGATTCGCCGGCGCGCCGCGGCGATGCCCTCGCGCACGGTGGTGTCCTCGCCCTGCAGCGACCGGTTGGCGCATGTGGCCAGCGCAACCGAGAAGAAGATGCCGGCGAAGGCCGCCAGGTACGCGGCGATGGCGAACAGCACGATGCCGGCCACCAGCAGCCAGGTGCCCGCGGAGTCGTCTGCCACGAGGATCAGGCCGGGGATCATGAAGGCGGCGGTCAGGGCGACGGCGGACATGCCGCCGAGCACGGGGAAGACCGCCAGCGAGCGGTCGGCCCTGATGGTGCGCCAGCTGATGCCCGCGAGTTCGAGGCCCTGCCTGAAACGGCTCATCTCACACTCCGAATGAGTCGCCGCACGAGCAGGTCGTGGTGGCGTTGGGGTTCTTGATGACGAACCCACGGCGCATGAGCGACGTGGTGTAGTCGATGACCGAGCCGCTCACGTAGATGGCGCTCTTGAGGTCGAGGTACACGGTGACGCCGTTGCTCTCGATCTGGCGCTCGGAGGGCTGGGCCCCCTCGCCCTGCGGGACGAGGTCGATGGAGTACTCGAGGCCCGAGCAGCCACCGGCGTGGATGCGCAGGCGCACGGCATGCGCCATGCCCTCGCGATCGGCGCACTCGCGGATGTACGCGGCTGCGTCGTCGGTTACCGAGAGCCCTGCGCCCGCGCCCTCCTGCTGGGCCTCGCGCGCGGCCCGGGCGCGCTCGCGCGCGGCCGCCTTCTTCTCCTCGAGGGTGAGCGGGCGGTCGGACGCCGGCGCGGCCGACTCAGCCATAGCCCATGACCTTCATCATCAGCTTGCCGTCGTCGGTCATCTTGTCGGGCCCCCATGGGGGGTCCCAGACCCAGTTGATGTCGACAGAGGTGACCCCGTCGAGGGGCTCCACGAACTTGCGCACGTCGGCGATGATCTGGTCGGTGAGCGGGCAGCCCATCGAGGTGAGGGTCATGTCGAGGTCGACCTTGCCGGTGGCATCGTCAACGCGCACCTCGTAGAGGAGCCCCAGGTCGACCACGTTGATGCCCAGCTCGGGGTCGTCAACCTGCTTCATCGCCTCTCGTATCTGGTCCTGGTCGACCATGTCACCCTCCCATCGCGGTGGTCTCGCGGTAGTCGGCGATGCAGTCGCGCAACGCCAGCCATGACAGCAGCGCGCACTTGACCCTGACCGGGTACTTGGCCACGCCCTCGAGGGCGACGGCGTCGCCCAGGATGTCCTCATCCGGCTCGGCGTCGCCGTGCATCACCAGGCGGAAATGCTCCACCAGGGCAAGCGCCTCGTCGAGTTCCTTGTCCTTCGCCACCTCGGTGAGCATCGACGCGGCCGCCTGCGAGATGGAGCAGCCGTCGCCGTCGGCCCTGATGTCGGCGATGCGCCCATCCTCGACGAGGATGTCCAGGTAGCACTCATCGCCGCAGACCGGGTTGTGCTCGTGCACCGATGCCGACGCGCCCTCGATGCGCCCGCGCCCGCGACGGTTGCGGTAGTGGTCGAGGATCAGCTGCTGGTAGAGGTCGTCCAGCCCGCCCATCAGGCCGCCCCGAACCACTCGCGGCACTCCACCAGGGCGTCGCGCAGCGCGACGACGTCGTCGTCGGTGGTGTACAGGTAGGCGCTGGCGCGGGCGGTGCTCTGCACGCCCATGCTGCGCAGCAGTGGCTTGGTGCAGTGGTGCCCGGCACGCACGCACACGCCCTTGCTGTCGAGGAACTGCCCGATGTCGTGCGGGTGCACGCCGTCCAGGCTGAAGCTGAACGACGCGCCGCGCCGCTCGACGTCGCGCGGGCCGTAGATGGTGAGCCCGGGCACCTCGTCAAGGGCGTCCAGCATCGACTGGGCGACCACCTTCTCGTGCGCCCTGATGCGCTCGGGGCCGATCTCCTCCATGAACCGCACGGCCTCGCCAAGACCCACGGCCTCGGCGATGGGCGGGGTGCCGGCCTCGAACTTCCACGGGATGTCGTTCCAGGTGGATCCCTCGGTGGTGACGTCGGAGATCATCTCGCCGCCGCCCAGGAAGGGCTCCATGGCCTCGAGCCGCCCGGGTGCGGCGGCCAGCACGCCGATGCCCGTGGGGCCGCACATCTTGTGGCCGGTGAACGCCAGGAAGTCGCTGCCGATGGCCGTGGCGTCCACGGGCATGTGGGGAACGCTCTGGGTGGCGTCCACCATGGTGAGCGCACCGGCCGCGTGCGCCATCGCCACGATCTCCTCGACCGGGTTGATGGTGCCCAGCGTGTTCGACACGTGCACCACGGCGACCATGCGCGTGCGGCCGCCGATCATGCCTCGAAGGGCGTCCATGTCGATCTCGCCGCCTGGGGTGACGGGGCAGAAGCGCACCCTGGCGCCGGTGATGCCCGCCACGACCTGCCACGGCACCGTGTTGGAGTGGTGCTCCATCATCGAGACGACGATCTCGTCGCCCTCGCGCAGCTCGCGCACGCCCCAGGCCCAGGCAACGAGGTTGATGGCCTCGGTGGCGTTCTTGGTGAACACCGTGGCCTCACGCGGGTGGTTGACAAGGCGGGCGACGGCGTCGCGGCCGGCCTCAAAGCGCTCGGTGGCCTCGGCGGCCATCTCGTACACGCCGCGGTGGACGTTGGCGTTGGTCTCGCGGTAGTAGGCGTCCATGGCGTCCAGCACGCGCTGGGGCTTCTGCGACGTGGCCGCCGAGTCGAGGTAGTGCACCGCGCCACCGTCGGGGCGCGGGGTGGCGAGCAGGGGGAACTCCGCGCGCAGCGCGGTGGCGTCGAGCGCCGTGTGCGTGGAGTTCCCCATGCGCGTCCTAGCGGGGCGCCGCGGCGGGCTCGTGCGACCCGAACTCGACGTAGCCCTTGTCCTCGAGGTGCTGCGCCAGCTCGGGACCGCCGGTCTGGGCGATGCGGCCCTCGAACATCACGTGCACGACATCCGGCTGGATGTAGTTGAGGATGCGCGTGTAGTGGGTGATGATGAGAACGCCGAGGTCGGGTCCCCGCTGGGCGTTGACGCCCTCCGATACGATGCGCAGGGCGTCGACGTCGAGGCCCGAGTCGGTCTCGTCGAGGATCGCGAACTTGGGCTCGAGCAGCGCCATCTGCAGGATCTCGTGGCGCTTCTTCTCGCCGCCCGAGAAGCCCTCGTTGAGGTAGCGGTCGGCGAACGACGGGTCGAACTGCAGCAGCGCGCTCTTCTCCTTGAAGAGCTTGGCGAACTCGCGCACCGGCATCTCCTCGCCGCGCGTGGCGTTGACCGCGCTGCGCAGGAAGTTCATCACCGACACGCCCGGTACCTCGACCGGGTACTGCATGGCCAGGAACAGCCCGGCCTGCGCGCGCTCGTCGGCCTCCATCTCGGCGAGGTCCTTGCCGTCGAAGAACACCGAACCGCCGGTGATCTCGTAGCGTGGGTGCCCTGCCAGCGCGTAGGCGAGCGTGCTCTTGCCCGAGCCGTTCGGCCCCATGAGCGCGTGGACCTCGCCCTGCGGGATCTCGAGGTCGACGCCCTTCAGGATGGGCGTGTCGTCGACGGCCACCTCGAGGCCCTCGATCTTCAGGATGGGGTCAGCCACTTGAGCGGTTCTCCTTCGCGTTACGGGGTGTCGAACGGATGCGGGATGTTGGGGACGGTGCCGATGAGCACGCGGCCATCGCGCACCTCCACCGGGAACACCGGTACCGAGGCGGTGGCGGGCGGCGTGATGGCCGCACCGTCCTCCAGCCGGAAGTAGGCGCCATGGCGCGGGCACTCGACCCGGCCCATGTCGGGGTCGAACCAGCCGGCGCTGAGCGACGCCATGCCGTGCGTGCAGGTGTCGTGCAGCGCGTGGAGGGTGCCGTCGACGTTGGCCAGGCACACGGGCTGGCCCTCGACCTCCACGCGCACCATCGAGCCCGGCGGGATGTCGTCAACCGACATGACGTCGACCTGGCTCATCGCACCTTCGCGCGCGCGGCGGCCGAGAGCTCGTCGCGGAGTTCCTCGAACGAGATCTGGTCGAGGACCTCCTGGAAGAAGCCGTAGACGATCTGGTGCTTGGCCTCGAGCTCGGGCACGCCGCGGCTCATGAGGTAGAAGAGGTGCTCGTCGTCCACCCGGCCCACCGCGCCCGCGTGCGAGCACTTGACCTCGGCCGTCTCGATCTCGAGGAACGGGATGGTGTCGGCGCGCGCCCCCTCGTTGAGGATGAGGTTGCGGTTGGTCTGGTAGGCGTCGGTGCCCGGTGCGCCCGGCGGCACCACGAGGTTGCCGAAGAACACCGTGTGCGCGGTGTCCTGGATGGCGCCCTTGTAGAGCAGGTTCGAGTACGCCTGCGGCGCCTCGTGGCGCGACACCACGCGGTGCTCGAAGTGCTGCGACCCGGTGGCGAAGTACAGGCCCAGGGCGCGGGCGTCGGCGCCCGTGCCGCGGCAGTACATGGTGGGCTCCACGCGCACCACGTCGCCTCCCAGCGTGACGTTCACCGAGCGCACTCGGGCGTCCTTGCCCGCCGCGCCGCGGATGGTTGCCTGGTGCCGCACGCCGCGGCCCCAGCCGATGACCGACACGTGCTCGAGCTCGCCGCCATCGGCCACGAACATCTCGACCACCGTGGACGCGTGCACCGCGCCGTCGAGGTCGGGCGAGAGGTAGCGGTCGATCACCGTGGCCTTCGCGCCCTCCTCCACGATCACCAGCGTGCGGCCGTACACGCGCCCGGCCGCGCCGGTGGCGGTGAGGATGGCCTCGATCGGGAGATCCACCTGCACGCCACGCGGCACGTACACGAATGTGCCGGCGTCCCAGCCGGCGGCGTTGATGGCACCGGGGCGGTCGTCGAAGCCGGCGAGCGAATAGAGCTTGTCGCGCACCAGGTCCGCGTGGGTGGCCAGGGCCTCGCCCAGCTCGGACACGATGACGCCGTCGGGCAGCCCGGCGATCTCGGCCGGCGCCGGGGAGCCGTCGATGAAGGCCAGGCGCGCCGCGCGACCGGCCGCGGCCGGCAGGTCGATCGTGCCGCTGGCGGTGCCGCCCTCGGCGCCATCGCCATTCATGCCGAGGTCGGCCGGCGGCGTGAACCGCCACTCCTCCTCGGTCCCGGTGAGCACGGGCAGGGCGTCGAGTGCGGCGGTGGCCGCGGATCGGGCCTCGACGGCCCAGGCGGGTGCATCAGCCAATGGAGCCCTCCATCTGCAGCTCGATCAGGCGGTTCAGCTCGACCGCGTACTCCATGGGCAGTTCCTTCGCGATGGGCTCGATGAACCCACGCACGATCATGGCCATGGCCTCCTCCTCGCTGAGCCCGCGGCTCATGAGGTAGAAGATCTGGTCGTCGGCCACCTTCGACACCGTGGCCTCGTGGCCGATCGAGGTGTCCTCCTCCTGGATGTCCATGTAGGGGTAGGTGTCCGAGCGGCTGTCCTCGTCGAGCAGCAGCGCGTCGCAGACGACCGAGGCCTTCACGCGGCGCGCCCCGGGCTCGACCTTCACGAGGCCGCGGTAGCTGGTGCGGCCGCCGCCCTGCGAGATCGACTTGCTGACGATGGTGCTCGAGGTGTCGGGCGCCACGTGCACCATCTTCGCGCCGGCGTCCTGGTGCATCCCCTCACCGGCCATGGCCACCGAGAGAACCTCGCCGCGGGCCCGCGGGCCAACCATCCACACGGCCGGGTACTTCATGGTGAGCTTGCTGCCCAGGTTGCCGTCGATCCACTCCATCACGGCGTCCTCGTGCGCGACGGCGCGCTTCGTGACGAGGTTGTAGACGTTGTTCGACCAGTTCTGGATGGTCGAGTAGCGGCAGCGGGCGCCCTTCTTCACGATGATCTCGACCACCGCGGAGTGCAGGGAGTCGGCCGAGTACGTGGGGGCGGTGCAGCCCTCCACGTAGTGCACGTACGAGCCGGGCTCGCAGATGATGAGCGTGCGCTCGAACTGGCCCATGCTCTCTGCGTTGATGCGGAAGTACGCCTGCAGCGGGATCTCCACCTGCACGCCCTCGGGCACCCAGATGAACGACCCTCCCGACCACACGGCCGAGTTGAGAGCGGCGAAGGTGTTGTCACCGGGCGGGATGACCGTGGCCCAGTGCTCGCGGAAGAGGTCCGGGTGCTCGCGCAGCGCGGTGTCGGTGTCGCAGAAGATGACGCCCTTCTCCTCCAGGTCCTCCCGGATGGAGTGGTAGACGACCTCCGACTCGTACTGCGCGGACACGCCTGCGAGGAACTTCTGCTCGGCCTCGGGAATGCCCAGGCGGTCGAACGTCTTGCGGATGTCGTCGGGGACGTCGTCCCACGAGCGACCCTGCTCCTCGGCGGCCTTGATGTAATAGAAGATGTCCTGGAAATCGAGGTCGGAGAGATCGCCACCCCAGTCGGGGATCTCACGGCTCTCGAAGATCTCGAGCGAGCGGAGCCGGAACTTGGTCATCCACTCGGGCTCGCCCTTGATCATGGAGATCTCGCGGACGACGTCGGCGTTCAGGCCCTTCTTGGGCTCGAACACGTAGTTGGCCGGGTCATGCCAGCCGAACTTGTATGTGGTGTCGATGTCGATCTCGGGCTTTGCCGTCGACAATTCGGACGCTCCTTCGGGGTGGCCGTCGAACGCTCTATAGGTTACGTGCATTGCCTCAACAATCAACCGTCTACCGGGCGGGATGACATTGCGTTCGGCCAGCACCGGAAGTCGTCCTATCCTGTGGGGCGTCCAGCACCCGAAAGGGCCCGTGTGAGCACCGATCCGGCCACCCTCCCGGACGACGAGCAGGAGATCCAGCGCCTTGTCGCCGCCCTCGGCGACCCCACCCGTCGGCGAGTGTTCTTCACGGTGCGCGAGGCCGGGTCGCTCATGGGCAAGGACGAGGTTGCGGAATCCGTGGGTATCACCCGACGTCTCGCCGGTTTCCACCTGGACAAGCTGGTGGAGCAGGGCTTCCTGCGCGCCGAGTTCCATCGCCGCACCGGGCGCAGCGGCCCCGGCGCCGGGCGCCCGGCCAAGCTGTACGCCCTGGCGGTGGCCGAGGAGGACTCCCGCCTCGAGGTGAAGCACTACGACCTGCTGGCCGAGCTGCTGCTGAAGGCAATGAGCGACCGCTCGGGCGAGGATCCGCAGGAGGTCCTCGAGCGGGTGGGCTACGAGTTCGGCCGTGAACTCGGCGAGGCAGAGCGCGAGGCCGGCCGCAGTCCGTCGTACTCGTCCACCACCGACGCCGTCGCCGGCGTTGTGGGCGTGCTCACCCGCTTCGGGTTCGGCGCCAGCGCCAACGACGACGGCCGCATCACGCTGCGCGCGTGTCCGTTCGAGGAGATGGCCAAGGTCGACCCCCAGCGGGTGTGCGGGCTCGACCGGGCCATCTGGCGCGGGGTGCTGTCGGCCTTCAACCCGGATGCCACGCTGGCATCGGCGAGCTCAACGGCAGAGGGCGACGCCGCGTGCGCGGCCCTGGTGGTGGAGTCGGACGACTCCTGAGGGGCGGGGCCTAGAGGTCCTTGAGGCGGCTGGTTCCGAAGAGCCAGGTCATCCAGCCGAAGAGGCCCGTCATGAGTGCGGCGCCGAAGACATCCCCCCAGTAGCCATCGCTCGTGGCGGAGGCCGCGGCGAAGAAGATCTCCGCGAACATGGCGATCGTGAGAAGCCCGAACATGATCCAGCCCACCCACATGATCCAGCCAAAGGGCAGGAACTTGCGGGTGCCCACGGTGTGGGCGAGGGGCGCGTAGTTGGCTCGGCGGCCGCCGGCGCGCTTGGGCTTCTGATTCTTCTTAGGGGCCATCGGCGGGCAGGATAGCGGCATCGGCGGCCGGAGTGGGCGCGCGCCAGCGGCCGCTGCGGATGCGCAGGATGCTGACCCCCATCGCGACGAAGTAGGCGACGCTGAAGGCGACCTGCGGGATGGACATCATCACGACCCCGTAGGCGATCCAGGGCACGCACGATGCCATGGCCAGCGCGCGCAGCCGCACCTGGCCTGACGACAGGCGCGAGGCCGCGATGCCCAGCATGCCCAGGGCGGCGAAGAGGTCGACGGGTCCGGACCAGAGAAGGGCCAGCAGCACCGCCGTGACCGGGATGCTTGCCCATATGACCAGTCGGCCCCGTGGGTCCCTCGGGTCGGTGCCTGCCAGGTCCATCACCACCACAAGGGCGCTGATGGCGATGGCCGCCGTGCCCCCCAGCAGGGCCCAGTGCACGCCCATCACCGCCGACCCGGCCGCATCGAGCACCAGCAGCATCCTGCGGCGGCGCATGAAGGTTGATGCCAGCAGCAGTGCGATGCCGAGCGCACCGACGAATTGCGCGATGACATGGATGCCGCTCATGGGCGTATCGTGACGCAGAGGGCGGCGGAATGGTCGGCGACCGGGCGTTGGGGGTGTGATGGATCTCGGTATCGAGGGGCGCGTCGCGCTGGTCACGGGTGGCAGCCGCGGCATCGGCCGCGCCGCCGCCGAGGCACTCGGGCGCGAGGGCGCCCGCGTGGTGGTGGGCGCGCGGGGCCCCGAGGGCGTGGACGCCGCCGTGGCCGGCCTGCGGGCCGGCGGCGTGACGGCCGAGGGAATCCTCGTGGACATGTCCGACCCGCTGGGGCCCGCTGATGCCGTCACCCGCGCGGAAGCCCTGCTGGGGCCTGTGGACATCGTGGTGGCCAACGCGGGCGGCCCGCCGCCGGGCCGGTTCGTGGATGCCGACGATGCGGGGTGGGACCTCGCCGTGCAGCAGAACCTGCTCGGCACCGTGCGGCTCATCCGTGCGGCGCTGCCCGGAATGCGGGCGCGCGGCTGGGGGCGCATCGTCACCGTCACCAGCACCTCGGTGCGCGAGGTCATCGATGGCCTCGCGCTGTCCAACGCCACGCGGGCCGGGGTGGCCGGGGCGGTTCGAACGCTCGCCCGCGAGGTGGCGGCGGACGGCGTGACGGTGAACAACGTGCTGCCGGGGCCGATCCTCACCGACCGCATGCGCCAACTGCTGTCATCGCAGCCCGACCTCGACGCCGCCATCGCGGCCCGCGGGGCGCAGAACCCGACCGGGCGGGTGGGCGACCCGGGGGAGGTCGGCGACCTCGTGGCCTTCCTGGCATCCGATCGGGCCGCGTTCATCAATGGCGCGTCGGTGATGATCGACGGGGGGGAGAGCCGTGTCGTCGGCTAGCACCCACGAGCACCCGCCGTTCGGCTTCAGCACGCGCATGCGGGTGGACTTCGCCGACACCGACGCGGGCGGAATCGTGTACTTCGGGCGGTACGGGAGGTACCTCGAGCGGGCCATCATCGAGTACCGGCGCGCTGTGGGGCTGCCGCTGCTGGGCGACCCCGGGCACCTCTTCGTGGTGCGCACGATGAGCGTGGAGTACCACGCGCCCCTGCGCTTCGACGACGACGTCGAGGTGTTCGTCACGTGCCCGCGAATCGGCACGACCAGCCACACCATGGTGGCGCGCCTCGAGCGAATCGACTCGGGCGGGGCACTGCATGTGGCGGACGCCCGCGCGGTGATCGTGGGGGTCGATTCGTGGGACGACGGCACGCCGACCCCGATGCCCGACTCATGCCGGTCGGCCATCGAGGCGTTCGAGGCGCGCACGCATTGAGCGGGCGGCTGCTGGGGCAGGACGCCTCCGTGCTCGGCGCGGCGGGGGCCGACGTGGGCGCGCTCCGGGATATCGAGGCCTGGGCCCGCCGCGCAGTGGCCGTGCCCGGGGGCACACCGGTGGTGGATGCCCACGTGCACCTCGGGGTCGACCGCGACGGCCACATGCTGTCGGCCGCAGATCTCGTGGCCGACCTCGACGCAAACGCCATCGACGCCGCGGTGGCCTTCCCGGCCGACGAGCCCGGGGCGGGCGGCGACTTCCGCGATGCCAACCGCCGGGTCATCGAGGCGGCGGCGCAGTACCCGGGTCGCATCGTGCCGTTCTGCCGTCTCGACCCGCTGCGCTCGCCTGATGCGGCGATGGAGGAGGCCCGCGATGCCGGCGCGCGCGGGCTCAAACTGCATCCGGTGGCCCAGCGTTTCCGTCCGGAGTCAGCGGAGTGCATCCACGTCGTCCGCGCGGCCACCGACCTGGGCTGGCCGGTGCTGTTCCATGCCGGCTTCGGGGCCCGGCCACTGGGGCCGGCATTCGCCGGGCTCATCGAGGCGGTGCCCGACTGCCGCATCATCCTCGCGCACGGGGGCAGGGGCGACCATCGCGCGGTGGCGGCTGCCACCGCCGGGCACCCCGGGCTGCTGTTCGACACCTCCATCGCATCGCTGCCCGACCTCGTCACCGTGCCGCCCGAGCGCCTGGCGTTCGGCACCGATCGGCCCTATGGGGATTACGCGCAGGCCCTCCACCTGGTGGGTACCGCGGCGAGGGTGGCCGGTTGGGACGCCGCGGCCATGGGCGACGTGCTGGCCGGCAACCTCCTCCGGTGGATCGGTCCGGTGGCGCCGTGAGCCTGCCCGATTCCCTGCGCGTGGTGGGCCTGGCCGCGCAGGCCGAGATGGCGCTGGTGCGGCGCGACGCCGTGGCCGGGGCGCTGCTGGCGCAGGCCGCCCGTGCGGCCGAGGGCACGCCCGCGGGCCCGCTGCTTTCGGAGGCCGCGCGGCTGG
>CAZIQQ010000025.1:0-22958 GCA_964541555.1 uncultured Bifidobacterium sp.
GCGGCTGCAGGATCTCGATCGTAAGGTACGCCCGGCGCTCGCCGCGGATCTCGTGGAACTCCTTGGCCAGCACGGTTCCCGCACCATGGTGCGGGTAGACGACCTTGTCCCCAACCTCGAACATGCACTCTCCTCATGCCATCTGATCGCGTCACCGGGCGGCGGGCGCCACCCAAGGTGCGCCCCGGCCGGTCCCCGGCGGGATCCGGATTCGGCGTTGTTTCGACCTACATGGTACCGCGCGCGGGGGCGGTATCCCTTACGGGGGCCCTACCAGTTGGCGGGCCAGCGCTCGAGCACCTCGCTGTGCCGCTTGGCGCGCTCCCTGCGTGCCTGCTCAGCGGGGTCGTCGGCGGCCTCCTTGGCACGGCGCAGCGCCTCGATCATGTCGTGGCGACGCTGTTCCTTGTCCTTGGCCTCCTGGGCGGCCTTTCGCTTCGCCTTGGCGAGCGTGCTGTCGTGGTGAGCTCCGAACACGGCTGTGGAGGATAGCGCCGGTCGCCCCGGGTGATCAGGAGATCAGGCCCGCCGAGGCGAGGGCGAGGACGAGTATCCCCAGCGCGATGCGGTACCACACGAACACCCAGAGGGAGTGGCGCGCCAGCCACCGCAGCAGGAAGGCGATGGCGGCGTAGCCCACGATGAACGACACGATGGTGGCGATGACCAGGGGCAGCAGCCCCACACCGCCGCCCGAGGAACCCAGCTCGCCGTACAGCCCGTACAGCCCCGACAGCACGATGGCGGGGATGGAGAGCAGGAACGAGAAACGGGCGGCGGCCTCGCGGTTGAGGCCCATGAGAAGCCCCGCCGAGATCGTGGCCCCCGAGCGCGATACCCCGGGGATGAGGGCCATGGCCTGCGCCAGTCCCACGGCGATGGCGTCGCGCCTGCCCACGGAATCCACGGGGCGCGCCTTGCTGCTTGCCCAGTCGATGAGGCCGAGGACGATTCCGAACACGATCAGCGTCGTGCCGACGATGTACAGGCTGCGCGCGGCCGTCTCGATCTGGTCGCGGAAGATGAACCCGAAGATGACGATCGGGATGGTGCCGATCACCAGGTACCAGCCCATGCGGGCATTGAGGTCGCTGCGCAGCGAGGGGGTCGTCCACGAGCGCACCCACGTGGTGGCGATGCGCAGCAGGTCGCGCCAGAAGTACAGGACGACCGCCAGCATCGTGCCCAGCTGGATGATGGCCGTGAAGAGGGCCCCGGGGTCCTTCCATCCGAAGAAGGCCGGCGCCAGCAGCAGGTGGCCGGAGCTGGAGATGGGCAGGAACTCGGTGAGCCCCTGGATGATCCCGTAGACGACTGCCTCGTACCAGGTCACGGCGGGGCACCCTAGCCGGGTGCCCGGGGGACCGCGCGCGAGGTCAGTCCCGGTCGGGCCGGGCCAGCAGGATGTCGCAGGGCGCGTGGCGCGCCAGGTGCAGGGCGAAACTCCCCAGCAGCAGCCGCTCCACGCGTCCGCGCTCGGCGCCCGCCACCAGCAGGTCCACGCCGTTCTCACCGGCCCAGGCACACACGGCCTCCGGCGGGTGCCCCTCGAGCACGTGGGGCTGTGCGCCCGGGATGCCCTCGGTGATCTCCCTCAACCACACCAGCGCAGCGCCCTGCATGGCCTCGGGGTCGGGGAGGAACACCCCGCCCTCGCCCATGTACGGGGGCGGCATGGGAATGCTGGTCACGTGCAGCACCGACAGCCGGGCCCCGGTGAGCGACGCCATGCGGGCGGCCTCGTCGAGCGCCTTCCGCGATCCCGGGCTGTCCTCCACGGCCACGGCGACGTGTCGGTAGGTCTCCATGAGGCCATGGTACGGGCGCGGGTAGCATCCCGCCATGCCCGATGAGTTCGCGATCGCCGGGAAGTACGCGGGGCTCATCCTCGACCTGGATGGCTGCCTGTGGGTGGGCGCGGGGGCGGTGCCCGGCGCGCCCGAGGCGGTGGACCGCTGGCGGGCATCCGGGCGCGCCCTGGTGTTCCTCACCAACGATCCGCGCTCGGCGCCCGAGGACGTCGTGCAGCGCCTGTGGAGCCACGGGGTGCGCGGCTCTGCCCATGAGATCGTGACGTCGGGCGTGGTGATGCAGGAGTACCTGGCCGAGCGGTTCGCCGGCGGCGCCGCGGTGGTTGTGGGCAGCCCCGCCATGGTGCGGCACGTGCAGGCGGCGGGGCTCAAGGTGGTGGCCCGCGAATCCCATGTGCCTGACGCCGACGTGGTGGTGCTGGCGGGCCACCCGGAACTGTCGTACCGGGAGCTCACCTGGGCCGTGCGCGCGGCCCACGGCGGCGTGCCGGTCATCGCCACCGGCCGCGACCGGGTGGTGCCGTCAGAGCACGGCGTGCTGCCGGGTACGGGTGCGGTCGTCGCCTACGTCGAGTACGCCTCGGGCGCGGAGGCTGTGGCCGTGGGCAAGCCCGGGCCGGATGCCTGGCGCATCGCCCGCGAGCGCCTTGGCGTGGACGGCCCGGTGCTGGCGGTGGGCGACCGGCTGGATTCCGACGTGGGAGGCGCCGTGGCGGCGGGCCTCGACGCCGCGCTGGTGCTGAGCGGGGTCACCAGCAGGGCGGAGGCCGACGCCTGGCGAGGAGCCCGGCCGGTGGCGGTGGCCGACGACCTCGGGGCGTTGCTGGGCGGCTAAGGGCCCTCGCGCAGGATGCGACGGGCCACCTTGCCCGACGCCAGGCGCGGCAGCTCATCGCGCCATTCGACGACCGACGGGGCGGCGTAGGCACCGAGGGCGTGGGCCACGGCCTGGCGGATCTCGTGCTCGGCCTGGGTGGTGTCCGTGCCGTCGGTGGCGACGATCACGGCCACCACGCGCATAAGGCCCTTGTCGTCGGCGCGGCCGACCACGGCGACTTCCGACACCGCGGGGTGCTCGTGGATGACGCCCTCCACCTGCACCGGGCTCACGAACTTGGCATCCACCTTGAACAGGTCGTCGGCGCGGCCGACGTGCCTGAACACGCCGTCCTCCTGCACGAGCATGTCGCTCATGCGCACCCAGTCGCCGTGCACCAGGTCGCGCGTGAGGTCGGCGCGCCGCCAGTAGCCGGATGTGTTGCTGTTGCTGCGGATCCACAGCTGGCCGGGCGTGCCCGGGTCGACCGGCTGGCCGTCCTCGTCGCGCAGCGACACCTCGGCGCCGGGCACCGGGGTGCCCAGACGCCCGGGCAGGTCGTCGCCCGGGCGGGTGGAGAGCACGATGTTCGATGCCTCCGAGCAGCCGAAGCCCTCGAGCACGTCGAGGCCGGGGATGACGTCGCGCAAGCGGGTGAGCACCGGGCCGGGCAGGGAGTCGCCCGACGACACCCCCAGGCGCACCGAGCCGATGGCCTCGCGCTGGTCGGGGTGGCGGCTGAGGAACTCCGTGATCTGTGCCCAGAAGGTGGGCACGCCCGACAGCACGGTCACCGAGTGGTCGCGGCAGGCGTGGATGACGGTTCGCACGTTCGGCTTGGTGCGGGTGTGCACCAGGTGCGCCCCGCAGCCGAGCGGCCGGAAGAACCCGTTGCCGAAGCCCAGCGACGTGTAGCCACGCGACACCGCGTGGCAGGTGTCGCCGGGGCCCAGGCCCAGCACCTGCGTCGAGTAGCCCTCCACCGACGCACGCATGTCGCGGTGCGCGTGCATGGCCCCCTTGGGCGTGCCGGTGGATCCCGACGAGTACACGATGTACGCCAGGTCGTCGGGGTGCACCGCGGCGATGGGTGCGGGCGCGGCGTGGTCGAGGACCTCGGGGTGCAGCACGCGCCACGGGCCACCCGGCACGTCGTCGTCGGCGATCACGATGGTGACCGCGGCATCTGTGAGCACGGTGTCCAGCAGCACGGGGTCCATGGCCGGGTCGAGCGGTATTGCCACGCCGCCCGCCGCCGCGATTCCCAGCACCGCCTGCACCCAGTGCCGCCCGTCGCGGTTCACCACTGCCACGTGCTGGCCGCGCCTCAGCCCGGCCGCCCGAAGTGCCCCGGCCGCCCGGCGCATGGCGAGCGAGAGGTCATCGAACGTCCACGTGCCGTCCTCGTCGCTGACGGCGGGGTCACCGCCCCGCCCGTCCCGGCGGTGCCGCTCCACGAGGAGGTCCACCAGATTGGCGGTGACAGTCACCGTGGGCCGGGGCACCCCGCCGATTGCCCCGTCAGCGGTACCGATCGGAGCGGGTGGGTCCATCACCTCGGCCAGGGCGTCCAGGGCCTCCAGCGGCACGCGGTTGGGCAGCACCAGCACGGCGTCGGTGGCGCCGGCGTCTGCGAAGCGCGCGAGCTCGGCGGCGATCTGCCCGGGGCTCGCCGCGAGGCCGCGGGTGGGGAGCCACTTCAGGTACGAGCGCGGCTTGTTGCCCAGGGCCTCTGCCTCGGGGGCGATCCACTCGAGCGCCTCATCCTCGTGGCGGACGGGCAGCGCGTAGATGTACACCGCCACGCGCATGGGATCGGCGATGCCGGCCTCGTCGCGTGCTGCCTGCGCGATGGCGATGCGTGCCCGCAGGTCGTCGGGTTCGAGGAACGCCGCGAACAGGCCGTCGCCCCGCGTGCCCGCCACCTGCAGCAGGCGCTTCTTGTGGGCGGCCATGAGGATGGGCGGGCGCGGCGACGACATCACCGGCGGATTGCACGGTGCGTCGTCGAGCAGTCCCTCGAGCGTGGCGCCGTCGGGGGATGCCCACATGGCCTCGATCACGTCGAGTGCCTGCAGCAGGCCCGCCGTGCGCTCGCGCGGCTCGGGGAAGGGATACCCGTACGCCCGGTGCTCGCCCTCGTCCGACCCCGTGCCGATGCCCAGCACCAGGCGGCCACCCGAGATGACGTCCACAACCGACGACATCTTCGCCGCGAGGGCGGCCGGGCGGTACGAGGCCGACATCACGGCCGTTCCCAGCGCGATGCGGTCGGTCACCGCCGCAACGGCCGCGAGGCCGGTGAACACGTCGAAGGCCGGGTCGCGGTGCAGGCGCCCGGGGGTCCACAGGTGGTCGTTCAGCCAGGCCGACGCGAAGCCCAGCGACTCGGCCCTTATGGCGGCGTCACGAAGCCCCGGCCAACTCGACGCGTACTGCGGAAGGCGAACCCCGACCCGCAGGCGGGGTTCCTCGCCCGGGGTCATCCCCCGAGTACGAGGACCACGTCGACGTCGGGCTGCACCGTGACGGCCGCCGACTCGATGCCGCTGCCCGCCGTGAGGGGCTCCTCGCTCTGGGCCCCGAGGTCAGCCGCCACTTGCTGCGCTGCTGCGTCCTCGCCCGTGCGGTAGTAGGCGACCGTGGTCGCCTGCGTCTCGGGTGCGTCGCCCTTGCCCACGTTGACGTAGCCGATGGACTCCGCCTGGGCCTGGGTCTTGCCGGCGAGTCCGCTGGTCTGCGTGCCGTTGAGGACCACCAGGTTGATCTGGTCGCGCGCCGGTGCGCCGGTGACGGTGGAACCGCTGGTACCCGTGGTACCCGTCGTGTCGGTGGTGGCCGTGGTGCCGGTGGTGTCGAAGGTGGTCGACGTGCCCGTGGTGTCAACGGGTGCGACCGTCGCAGTGGTCTGCACCGCGTCGGCCACGGTCGGCAGGACCACCCCGCCGCCATCACCCCGGGCGAACCACCCGACGACGAAGCCGATGACGATGCACGCGACCGCGAGCAGCACAGGACGTGCCCACTGGTTCGCGCCGCCTCCCGAAGATCCGGTTCCCATGGACGGGAACTGTAGCGGTCGCGCCCGGCGCAAGGACGCCCCGGGCCCTGCGGGACCGACGTCGCCGCAGGTGGGTGCTATGGTCCCCGCCGGTTCACGGGCCGTCCGGCGCCTCATGCGAGCGCCACGCCGACCGCCTCCTGACCCCTTCAGTCCGCATCGGCCCACGATGGCCTGCCGCGCATGACAATTCCCATGCGCTGAGAGGTGCGAGATGGCATGAGCACGCCCACAGAGACGACCGAGACGCTGGCCCCTGCCGAGCGCCTCGAGGCCGCGCTGGCCGATCCGGCAGCGTGGTGGCCCGACGTCGTGCTTCGCGAGCACCAGATCGAGGCCCTCGACGAACTGGCCATCCGGCTGCGCGCCGGCGCATCCCGCACCTGGGTGGACGCCCCCACCGGATCCGGCAAGACCATCACCTTCTGCGCCCTGGCCGCGGCGCTCGATGGATCGGCGGTCATCCTCGTGCCCCGCCGCAACCTGGCCGAGCAGACCGCCACGGCGCTGCGCACCTTCTTCCCCGCCGTGCCCTTCACCATCGACGGCGTGGGGTCGATCGGTCGCAAGGGCGTGGCCATCTGCACCTATCAGGCGGCCCTGCGCAACCAGGACGAGGCCGACTGGGGCTCGGTGAGCCTGCTGGTGTGCGACGAGGCCCACACCACGCTGGGCGCCCAGACCCGCAAGATGATCGACCGCGCCGGCGATGCGGTGATCGTGGGCTTCACCGCCACGCCCGCCACCACCACCGGCCACGTGGAGCAGGTGTTCGGCCCGGTGGCCGCCACCCTCGACCGCCAGTCGGCGATCGACCGGGGAATCCTCTGCCCGTTGCGCTCGCTGCGCGTGGAGCGTGCTGTCGACCTGTCCGACGTCACCCGTGTTCGCGGCGACTTCGACCAGGCCAGCCTGGGCCGCGCCCTCGACCGCGCCCTGTGGCACCGCGCCTGCGCCGAGGTGTGGGCCGAGCACTTCATGCCGCTCGGTCTTGCCGGGGTCGCCTACACGGCCACCGTCGCGCAGGCGCATGCGCTGGCCGAGGAGATGACCGAGCGCGGCGTGAAGGCGGCGGCGGTGTCCGGCCAGACGCAGACCCGCGAGCTGCAGCGGGTGCTCGCCGACTTCGGCGCGGGGAAGATCGACGTGCTGTGCAACGCCGACCTGCTCACCGAGGGCTGGGATGAGACCCGCGCGTCGGTGGTGATGCATCTGGCGCCCACCACCAGCGAGCGCGTGTTCGTGCAGCGGCTGGGGCGCGTGATGCGCCCCGCGCCCGAGAAGGAGGCCGTGTCGGTGGAGTTCCTGCCGGCCGGCGACCCCATGGGCGTGCAGACCAGCCACGACCTGTTCGGCATGGGCTGGTACAAGCCGCTGGGCCGCGTGGCCGGGCCCCCCGAGGGTGGCGAGCGCGGCAAGCTGGCCCGCGCCGCCGAGATTCTCGCGCAGCAGGATGGCGGCAAGGCCAGCCTGGTCAACCCGGGCGCTGCGCCGTCAACTCTGGTGGCCGGGTTCCAGGATGGTGGATGGCGCGACGCCGACCCGGCGGAGATCCCCTTCAGCGTCATGGAGGAGTGGGTCGAGGCCGCCGGCCGCGACACCGACTGGCAGGAGGTCGCCGACCAGCTGGCCGCAGGCGTCAACCCGCTGGGTGCGCATGCCTGGTGGGCGCTGTCGGGCGTGGTGGCCCGCAAGGCCGAGAACGGCGACGAGCAGCCGCTGTGGCGCGCCTGGGCACTTGCCCTGCTGGTGCAGCCCGACCTGCGCCAGTCGCTGCCGGCCGACGCGCCGCGCGCGGTGCTCGACCGCCTGCGCATGACCGCACGCGAGCGCATCCGCGCCCTGTGGTTCCACGCCGATCAGTCGGGCAAGTGGGAGAACGTGGCGTCGCTCGAGCAGCAGGGCCGCTCGGCCGAGCGCCGCCGCCGCTGGTCGGCGCTGGACAGCGCGTCGTCGTGGGCGCCCGCATGGGCCTGGGAGGTATCGCGCGGGCTTGCCGATGCCAGTCGCCCGGGTCGCAACCAGGAGATCCACCGCATCGCCAAGTGGGAGTCCCAGCACCTCATCGAGAACGGTGGCGAGGTGGGTCTCATCGGCCTGTGGCTGCGCGCCGTGGGCGCCCCCGCTCCCGACCCGGTGGCCCCGCCCGAGGACGGTTCGCCGCTCAAGGTGGGCCAGGCGGGTCGCGTGGTGCTGGCGTTGGGCCCCGGGGACGTGCCGCTTAAGAGCGAGGACATCCGCGTGGCCAGCCGTGCGGCCGGCACATGCGGCGGCTGGGGCGCGCTGCGCGGCGCGCTGGACGCCATCGACTGGACGGCCCCCGAGGGCCGCCGCGCCCTGCGGGCCGCCGTGGGAACCCGCAACGCCCGTGCCCTGCAGAGCGCCCGTGCGTGGAACCAACTGCGCCCCAAGGCCCCGCGCCTGCCGCTGGCCGAGGACATCGGCATCGGCGCCGCGGCGTCGGAGGACGGCGGGGCGAACAAGCGCAGGCGCCGGCGTCGTCGCAAGATGTCCACCTCTGAGGTGGCGAACGCAGCACCCGAGGCAACGCCGTCGGCTGAGGGCCCCGAGGCGAACGGCGGCCAGGAGGCAGCGGCCCCATCGGCTGGCGCCACGGCAAGTGCGGATGGGGCCACCCCGCGCAAGCGGCGGCGTCGGCGTCGCCGCCGCCCGGCCGGCGCCGGGGCCGCGGGCGATGGCGGCTCACCGCCGGAGTCATCGGCGGCACCCCCCGCGGAATGAGCGACGCCGAGCCCCGCGGAGCCGATGCGGTGGCCGACCGCCGCTGGGCCAGGGTGCGGCAGATCGCCGCGGACATCGAACGCCTTGAGGCGCTCGATCGCCGTGAGGGGCTCGACGACGACGGCCGCACCGAACTGGCACGGCTGCGGATTCAGGCCGAGCGCGCCAGTACCCGCGCAATGCTTGCCGACGACCTTGCCGACCGCATAGATCAGGCCGAGCGCAGCCGTGATCGCGCGGACGGTGCCCCGGAAACCTGACCCGGCATTCTTCAAGACCTCTTAACCTCACTTACCGCGCCCTTCACACAGCCCGCTTATGGTGCGGCGCGTGCAAGATGCAGACATGACCGACTCGCTTCCCCCTCTTGGGCCACGCCCGGATCGCCAGGACGGCCTTCCGCCGCTGGCACCACGCCGAGCAGCCGCGCAGCCGGGCCTGCCGCCGCTGCCCGAGCCCGGGGCTCAGCCCCCTGCCGGTGACAGTCACCCGGGTGTAAGCCCGCAGGGCGACCGGGGGCGGGGCGGCAAGGGGGGCCAGGCCCCCAGGGGCAGCAGTCCCCGCCCGGAGAGGTCGGGGCGGTCGGGGCGCCTTGCCACCATTGCCATCGCGGTGCTCGCGGGTGCGGTGGCCGGCGGCGCCACCACGTACCTGCTCGACGACTCGCCGCAGCCGGCAGGGCAGGCGGCACCCGTCACGGCATCGGCCGAGGTCGGGGCCGCACGGCCGCTGCAGGACGCCATCGCGGCCGTCGATGGATCGGTGGTCCAGGTGCAGACCCCCACCGGCCTGGGCAGCGGCGTGGTCACGTCTCCGCGCGGGCTCATCATCACCAACGAGCACGTGGCCGGCGCCCGGGGCGACAAGGTCACGGTGATCACCGCCGACAAGCGCAAGGTTCCGGCAACCGTCGTGGCGTCCGACGCCAGGCAGGACCTCGCGGTGCTGAAGCCCCAGGGCACGGTTGCCCAGGGCGTGGAGATCGCCCCCGAGCCCGATGCCGCGCTTCGCCCGGGTGACCAGGTGTTCGCCATCGGCAGCCCGTTCGGGCTGCAGGGAACCGTGACGGTGGGCGTGGTGAGCGCGGTGAACCGCACGGGTGACTCGGGCATGCCGATGATCCAGACCGATGCGCCCATCAACCCGGGTAACTCCGGCGGCGGGCTGTTCGACCTGCGCGGCCGCCTGGTGGGCGTGCCGACATCCATCAACTCACCGGTGCCCGGAAACGTGGGCATCGGCTTCGCGGTGACCACCGAGAACGTGCGCCGCATCCTGGAGAGCGTGAAGTGACCGACGAAGGAGACGTGGTGAGCGAGTACACCGAGCGCGACGAAGCGGTGGCGGTGCCATCGCCGTCCGCGACGCCCCGTGACCGCCTCGAGGCGGTGCTCTACGAGCTGCGCCGTGTGGTGGTGGGGCAGGACCAGCTGCTCGATCGCATCCTCGTGGCGCTGCTTGCCCGTGGCCACGTGCTGCTGGAGGGCGTGCCCGGCCTGGCGAAGACCCTCACGCTCGAGACCGTCGCCCGGGTGTCCGGCGGCAAGTTCAGCCGCATCCAGTTCACGCCCGACCTCGTGCCAAGCGACGTCGTGGGTGGCCAGGTGCTCGACCGCCAGGGCGACTTCACCACGCGCCTCGGCCCGGTGTTCGCCAACTTCGTGCTGGCCGACGAGATCAACCGCGCGCCGGCGAAGGTGCAGTCGGCGCTGCTCGAGGTGATGGCCGAGGGCCATGCGTCGATCGCCGGCGAGACCCACCCGGTGGACAAGCCGTTCTTCGTGCTGGCCACCCAGAACCCCATCGAGAGCGAGGGCGTGTACGCCCTGCCCGAGGCCCAGCTCGACCGCTTCATCTTCAAGCTGGTGGTGGGCTACCCGACGGCCGCTGACGAAGAGGAGATCGTGCGCCGCATGGCGTCCGACCCGCCCGAGCCCCGCCGCCTGCTCGACCCGGCGCAGATCATCGAGTTGCAGCAGCGGGCCGACGAGGTATTCGTGGACCACCGGGTGCGCTCGTACGCCGTGCAGCTGGTGACGGCCACGCGCGACCCCGCCGAGGCCGGCCTGCCCGACCTGGCGCCCTACCTCGAGCTGGGGGGATCTCCCCGTGCCTCGCTGTCGCTCATCCGGGGCGCCCGCGCCCTCGCGGTGATGCGCGGTCGCTCGTACGTGCTGCCGGAGGACGTCGCGTCGCTGTTCCACGACGCCCTGCGTCACCGCGTGGTGCTGAGCTACGAGGCCCTGGCCGCCGAGGTTGAGCCCGACCAGGTGCTCGACCGCATCGTCGCGGCAATCCCGCAACCCAAGGTGGAGATCGGTGGCGGTCGCAGCGTCGCCTGACGCACCCGCGCCGTCGACCATCGGCCGCAGCGCCGCCGCGCTGCTGCGCCGGGTCGAGGTGAAGGTGGGGCGGCGCCTCGACGGCCTGCTGCAGGGCGAGCGCCGTGGCCGCCGGCCCGGTCCCGGCGGCGATGCGTCGCTCACCCGTGCCTACGAGCCGGGCGACGACGTTCGGTGGATCGACTGGCCGCTCACGGCCCGCACGGGTGAGCCGATGGTGCGCGTTCCCGAGCTCGAGCCCGTGCTCACCACGTGGGCGCTGGTGGACATGTCGCCGTCGATGGCCTTCGGCACTCATGGCGGAACCAAGATCGCGCAGGCGCGCGAGGTGGTGGCCGCGCTCGGCGTGGTGCTGCGTCGCCGTGGCGACCGGCTGGGCCTGGCCGTTACCACCGCCGGCGACCTCGACCTCATCCACCCACCCCGCGGTGACCGCCGCGGGCTCATCGATGCCGTCGCCGCCGTGGAGTCGGTGACGCCGGCGGGCGAGGGCCGCACCGACCTCGCGCGCGCCGTCAGCCTGATCGGCCGCGTGGCCCGCCACCGGGGCATGGTGGTCATCATCAGCGACATGCCGTGGGCCGAGGGCCTCGAGCGCGCCATCGGCGGCCTCGGCCGCAGCCACGACGTCATCGTGGTGGAGATCCGCGACCGCCGTGAGCGGGAGATCCCGCCCGTGGGTGTCATTCCGCTGCGCGACGTCGAGACGGGCCGCACCCTGCTGGTCGATACATCAGACCCCGCGTTCCAGGAGCGCTTCGCCGCGGCCGTCGACGATGCCGAGCGCCGCCGCCGCGCGATGATCGCCCGCACCGGCGCCCGCTACGTGGTGATGGAGCCCGGGCGCGATTGGCTGCTGGACATGGCGCGGGCGCTGGGCAGCGCACGCCCGTCGAGGCTGGCCTCGTGAGCTTCGCCACCCCGTGGGCGCTTCTGCTGCTGCTGCCGCTGTTCGCCGGCGTGGCGTGGTGGATCTGGCGCGAGCGCCGCGGCACCCGCGCCGCCGCGATCCCGTTCGCCGATCTCGACCTGGTGGCCATCGCCGCCCCGCGGCGCCGCTGGACCCGCTGGCTGCCGGGCACGCTGCTGGTGCTGGCGCTCACGGGGTTCACGGTGGCGCTCGCGCGCCCCGAGGCCGTCACCTCGGTGCCACGCGAGGAGGGAACGATCATGCTGGCCATCGACGTGTCGGGCTCGATGGCCGCCGATGATGTGTCGCCCTACCGCCTCAGGGCGGCCCAGGACGCCGCGAAGACCTTCGCCCAGAAGGTGCCCAGGCAGTTCCAGCTGGGCCTGGTGGCCTTCAACGGCCAGGCCGATGTGCTGCTGCCGCCGTCCACCGATCGCCAGGCCTTCACGCGCGCGGTCGATTCGCTGGTGGCCGATGGCGCCACGGCATCGGGCGAGGCCATCATCTCGTCGGTCGAGGCCATCCGGTCCACGCAGCCGGGCGCGCAGAAGCTGAGGAGCGGGCGAATCCTGCTGCTGTCGGACGGCGCCAACACCGTGGGCACCATGCCCGAGGACGCCGCCCAGCAGGCGAAGGATGCCGGCGTGCCGGTGTACACCGTGGCGCTGGGCACCGCCGAGGGCGTGCTGCCCGACGGCCGTGCGGTGCCACCCGACCCCGCATCGCTGGCGGCCGTCGCGGAGATCACCGGTGGAGAGGCCTTCGAGAGCAGGGACGCCGAGTCGGTGCGCACGGTCTATGAGGACCTCGGCACGTTCATCGGCACCCGGCAGGTGATGGGCGAGGTCACGTCGTGGCCCGTGGGCCTGGCCGCGCTGCTGCTGGTGCTGGCAGGCGTGGCGGCCTGGCGGGTGGGGCCGAAGCTGTGATGTTCCTGTCCCCCATGTGGCTGTGGGCCCTGCTGGTGGTGCCGGTGCTCATCGGCTGCGCGGTGGCGTGGGAGCGCCAGCGCGGGCGGGCAGCACGCGCCTTCGCCGACTCGCGGGTGATGGCCGTGGGGTCCGACTCCACGGCGCGGCTGTACCGCCGCATCGCGCTGGGGCTGGCCATCGTGGCGGCCGCGATGGGCCCCATCGCCCTTGCGCGCCCGGCGATCGACACCACCGAGGAGAAGCGCCAGGGGGCCGTGATGCTGGCCATCGACACATCCGAGAGCATGAAGAAGACCGACCTGCAGCCCAACCGCCTGGATGCCGCGAAGGAGGCCGCCAACAGGTTCCTCGACGCCGCGCCGGATGAGTCGCTCATCGGCCTCGTCACGTTCAACGACCGCGCGGTGGTGCGCGTGGCGCCCACCCTCGACCGCCCCGCGGTGCGGGCGGCGCTCGACACCATGGAGATCCGCGAGGGCACGGCCCTGGGCTCGGCCGTTGTGGCCGGCCTGGGTTCCCTGGCGGGCGCCGGGGTTCTCGACCCCCTGCCGGCGACCCCGCAGCAGTCGGCGGGCCGCATGCTCATCCTCACCGACGGCGCCGGCAACGTGGGGATAACCCCGGAGGACGCCACCCAGCGCGCCCGCGACAAGCGCGTGCCGCTGTACACCGTGATGCTGGGCAACGACCCCGGCCGGCCCGATCGCCCGGCGCCGCCGGTGACGCTGGCATCCATGGCCACCCAGACCGGTGGCGTGTTCGCGCAGACCACGTCCACCGAGGACCTCGTGCGCATCTTCGAGGACATCGGCGGCGCGCTCACCCAGGTGCCCACCGTGCGGCAGCTCACGGTGCTGGCGCCGCTCATCGCGCTGCTGTGCCTGGCGGGCGCCGGCGGCCTGATGCTTCTGGCCCGCAGGCGGCCCATCGCCACGGGCCCGGGGGCCGGATCCGGGGTGCTTTCCCCCCTTCGCTGACGCGTTCGCGGGTCCCCGGGAACATCGGGGGTAGGGATAACCCCCAAGTTTCCCCCGATCGTCGCCTGTAGGTCGTTCAGGGGCTCCGGGCCGCGGGATACTTGTGCTGCACCCCGTGCGCATCCTCAGTGTTCCGGACGTCCCCTTACACCCGAATGGCGCGCCGCATCGCGGCGCGGCGAACCACCGTCGCGGCGGCTGCTTTCGCATGCCTCGGGGCGGCCTGGGCGGCACCGGCCCCCGCTGATGCCGCCACCATCACCAAGCAGTTCAACGGGAGCACCTGGCAGCTGATCGCGGGCTTCCGGCAGCCGAGCACCTCGGCGCTCGCCACCACGGGCATCCGGTCGCTGTTCACGACCGACCAGAACTCGGGGCTCACCTCCACCGCGGGAATCTTCTCCACCGTCACGAGCGACGGCGGGCAGTACGCCAACCAGGACGTCTTCGGGGTGCGCCACAACGCGTACCTGCTCGAGGGCTACGAGCCCGGTGGCGCGAGCCGGAACGTCCAGGGCATCGTCACCACCGGCGCCCACACGTGGACGCAGCTGGGCGCGGCGACCATCGGCGCCAACATGGCGCTGCCCGCGGGCATCACCGTCACCGGGGCATCGCTGTTCAACGCCGCGGGGTCGGTGACCCCCACCTTCCGCTACCTCGCCCAGGGCAATAGCGCCTCGTCTGGCCTGTTCACCGCCAACACCGGCGACTTCATCCTCATGGGCGTTACCGACTCGGCCACCCAGGGCACGGCCGACGCGCTCGACACCACGTTCAACGGGGCTACCAACTCCATCGGCCTGGGTCTGAGCGACGGCAACGGCGTGGGGCAGACGGTGGCGGCCAACTGGGCACAGCCGTCCACCGGCAACATCGGCGCCATCACCACGCGCTCGGCCGGCAACGCTCACGGCGGATCCGTCTCGCAGGCCGGCGCCAACACCACCGGCTGGGTGCTGGTGTGGGGGCGTCCCGAAGCCATCATCACCCCTGTCGCCGACGCCGTGCGCACGAACTCCCTCCAGTTCAGGCTGGATTTCGCAGCTGGCACGCCCACCGGCCTCACGGCGGGCGACTTCACGGTGGGCGGCACCAGCACGGGCTGGTCGGTCGCGTCGGTTACCGGCTCGGGCGGCGGGCCGTACACGGTGACGCTCGACGGCGTCGCGCCGACGCAGGGCACGGTCACGCTCGCGCTGAACGCGGGGTCGGTGACCGTCGGTGGGAACCCCTTCCCGTCGTCATCCATCGCCGGTACCGGACCCGCCACCTACGACACGGTCGCACCGGCGGTGACCTCGTTCACCTCGAGCGCGCTCACCACGGTGGCCGGCCCCATCACCTACACGCTCAACCTCAGCGAGGCGCCGTCGCGCGCCCCCCGGGCATCTGACTTCGTGGTGAGCGGATCGTCCAGCGGTTGGGCGGTGTCGTCGGTCACGGGGTCCGGCACCGGCCCGTACACGGTGACGCTCGCCAACAACGCGTCCGTGGTGCCCAACGGCACCGTGAACGTCGGGGTGCGCGCGGCATCCATCCCCGACGCGGCGGGCAACCTCGGCCCGGTGACCCAGGTGAACGCCGGCACGGTCACGGTGTTCCGCGGGCTCGACTCCGGCACTCCCACCGTGAACACGTTCACCGCGGCATCGGCCACCGTGAGCGCGAGCCCCATCACCTACACCGTCATGTTCGACCAGCGGGTGACCGGGCTCGCGGCCAGCGACTTCTCGATCGGCGGCACCTCCACCGGGTGGGCGGTGTCGTCGATCACGGGATCGGGCGCGGGTCCGTACACGGTGTCGCTCACCCGCGCCACTCCGCTTCCCGGTGGCACGGTGGTGCTCACGCTGCGCGCGGGGTCGGTGCTGGACGGCGCCAACGTCCAGGGCCCGCTGCTGTCGTCGGTGGCCCCCACGGTCACGGTGGACACCTCGCCGGTGAACACCGTGCTGCCGGTGGTGTCCGGGCCGGCCACCACCAACGGTGTGCTCACCGGCACGGCCGGCACGTGGACCGGCCCGCCCACCATCACCTACGCGTACCAGTGGCAGGTGTCCGAGAGCGGCACCGGTGGCTGGGTGAATGCCACCGGCACGGGTAACGCCACGGCCACCTACTCGGTGGCCAACGCCGACCTCGGCGACTACCTGCGCCTGCGGGTGACGGCCACCAACAGCAGCGGGTCGGTGTCCGCCGTCTCGGCGTTGACGCCTCGCGTGGTGCCGGGCGCATCGCTGCTGGTGGCGCAACTCGGCGCCAACACCGTCGGCCAGTTCCCCATCGGCGCGGGTGGCGCGCTTGGTCCCGTCACCACCGCGGGATCCACCGAGTCGACCCCCCGGGGCGTGGCGGTGACGCCGGACAACGCCTACGCGTACGCGATGAACCAGGCGGGCAACAGCATCAGCCAGTTCGCGGTGCAGCCCGATGGTTCGCTGTCGCCGCTCACGACGCCGAGCGTGTCGACGGGCTCCGGCACGAGTCCCTGGGCGATGGCGTTCACCCCCGACCAGCGGTTCGCGTACGTGAGCTATCGCGCCACGGGCGCGGTGGGCCAGTTCCGGGTGCTCTCGGATGGGCGCCTCGTGCCGCTGCCCACCCCCACCATCGCCGCCGCCACCCCCGAGGGGCTGGCCGTCAATCCCGCGGGCACGTACCTCTACGTGCCCAGTCGCAGCACCAACCAGGTGTTCCAGTACGCGATCGACCAGGTCACCGGCCAGTTGTCGCCGCTGTCGACCCCGGCCGTGTCCACCTCGGCCGACCCGTGCACCGTCGTGATCAGCCCGAACGGCCAGTACGCGTACGTGAGCTCCCACAGTGGCGCGAAGATCGACCAGTACGCCATCGGTGCCGGGGGCCTGCTCACGCCGATGACCCCCGCCAACGTGGCCTTCGCCGGAGCGTACGGCGGCGCGGTGTCCCCGGACGGCCGGCACTTCTACGGCGGGTCGTACGGCAACGCGGTGGTGGGCCAGTTCGGCATCGGCGGCAGCGGCGCGCTCACGCCGCTGAGCCCGGCGACCATCGCGGCATCCACCAACCCGGTCGGCATCGTGGTCACCCCCGACGGCGCCAACGTGTACCAGGTGAACTACGGCGCCACGACCGTGTCGCAGTACTCGCGCAACGCGAGCACCGGGGTGCTCACGGCGCTGTCGCCCGCGACGGCGGCCTCAGGCAGCGGGCCGTGGGGCGCGGCGTTCCTCACGCCACGCCCGGCCGCCACCCTGCTGCGCGCCGGCCTGGCCACGGGCACCGCGAACACCATGACCTTCACGGTGCGGTTCAACCAGTGGGTGAGCGGGCTCGACGCCAGCGACTTCTCGGTGGTGGGAGGCGCCACCGGCTGGACTGTGCAGTCGGTCACCGGCAGCGGGGCCGGGCCGTACACGGTGACAGTCACCGGCGGCGGGGCCGGCACGGCCAACCTGCGCCTCAGCGACAACGCGGTTACCGGCAACCTCGGCAACGTGGGCCCCACGGCGCCGCGCCTGGGCATCGGCGGCACCATGGGCCCCACCCCGGACCCCACGATCCCGGCGAGCGTGCGGGTGTCCACGCCCGCCACGGCCGCGCCCGGTAACTGGGTGGGGGAGGGCCTCACGTTCGCCTACCAGTGGCAGGTGAGCGATGACGGCGCCACCGGGTGGGCGAGCGCCACGGGCACGGGCAACGCGACGGCCACGTACACGCCGGCGACCGGCGACCTGTGGAAGTACGTGCGGGTGAGGGTGACCGCCACGTCGCTCGACGGCGCCACGGCCACCATGACCTCGGCGGCGCAGCCCGTGCAGCCGTCCGAGATGCTCTACATGACCAACTCCAACGCCAACACGGTGGGGGCGTTCCGGGTGCAGGGCGATGGGTCGCTGGGCGCCATGGTGCAGGCGGCCACGGGCGACGTCGCGCCGCGCCAGATCGCCCTCACGCCCGACCGCCGGTATGCCTACGCGGCGAACTCCGGCAGCACATCCGTGAGCCAGTTCTCCGTGGCCGCGGACGGCGCCCTCACGCTGCTCAGCCCGCCGAGGGTCACCGTGGGCAGCAATTCCAGCGGCGTGCAGGTGACGCCCGATGGGCGCTTCGCCTACGTGAGCATGTTCGGCACGCCGGGTGCGGTGGCGCAGTACGCGGTGTCATCCAACGGCCAGCTGGCGCCGCTCGGCCCCGCGAACCTCACGGTGGGCGGCGAGTACATGCGCATCTCGCCGAACGGGCGGTTCGTGTACGTGGCCAACTGGGCCACCAATCGCCTGCACGCGTTCTCGGTGGGGGCCACCGGCGCCCTCACCCTCATCGCGTCGTACACCACGGCCACCGCCCCGAAGGGCATGTCCATCTCGCCGGACGGATCGGTGCTCGCCCTCGCCGCCACAACCGGGAACGCCATCCAGCGGTACACCATCGGCGCGGACGGGACGCTCACCGAGGTGACCCCGGCCGTGACCGTGACGAACCCGTGGGGGGCCTTCTTCGCCCCCTCGGGAAGCCGTGCGTACGTCACGGCCTATTCGGGCGCCACCGTGACCCCGTATTCGGTCGGGGCCGGCGCATCGTTCACCGCCCTCCCCGGCACGGCGCCGGCAACCGCCGCGAACCCCATGGAGGTGGTGTTCCGGGCGGGCGGCGCCAACGCGTACGTCTCGAGCTTCACCGGGAACGTCATCTCGCAGTACGCCGTGGGCGGCGATGGCGCACTGGCGCCGCTCTCGCCCCGTGATGTCACCGCCGGGTCGGGTACCCATTCGGGCGTCACCACGCCGCTCGGGCCCGGGGTCACCGAACTCGCGGCCCGGCCCGTGCTGTCGAACGGCGGCACCCTCACGTGGACCGTCTCGTTCAACCGCCCGGTCGCCGGCCTCGCGCCCGCTGACTTCTCGCTGGGCGGAACTCCCGGCGGTTGGACGGTGCAGTCGGTGACGGGATCCGGCGCAGGCCCGTACACGGTGACGGCCACGGGCGGCACCGGCGTCACCGCACCGGTGCTCACGCTGGCCGCGGGCACCGTGACGGACCCCGCGGGCAACGCGGGCCCGGTCGCACCGCGCTCGGCCGCGTCCGTCTCGCTCGACTCCGGCGCTGCGTCGGCACCCACCGCCAGCCCGTCGGTCATTCGCGTGGGGCAGCCGATCACGGGCACCGGTGGCACCTGGGCCGGCGCCGGGGTCACCCTCGCGTACCAGTGGCAGGTGTCGAGCGACGGCTCGGGTGGCTGGGCCAATGCCACGGGCACAGGCGCCACCACCCTCACCTATACCCCGGCGGCGGCCGATGCATGGAGGTACGTGCGCCTGCGCGTGACGGCCACCAATGCCGCCGGCAGCACCGAGGCGGTCACCACGAACGTCGCCGTGCGCGGCCAGGAGACCCTCGCCATGCCGGGCGTCACGGCCGGCACGGTGTCGATGTTCCCGGTGCAGGCGAACGGGGCGCTCGGGACGGCGACCACCATCACCGCCGGCACCGGGCCGTCGCAGGTGTACATGAGCCCGGATGGCGCCTATGCGTACGTGCTCAACTCCTCTGCGGGCACCATCTCGCAGTATGCGGTGGACGCCGGCGGTGGCCTCACCGCGCTGACCCCGGCGACGGTGTCCGTGAGCGGCCTCAACGGCTGGAGCCGGATCATCATGACCCCCGACCAGCGCTTCGCGTACGTGACGTCGGGCAACGTGGTGAACCAGTACTCCGTCACCGGCACGGGTCGCCTGGTGCCTCTGGGCACCGCGACGATCGCCGCGGGCAACGCACCGCGCCTCATGGCCGTCAACCCCGCGGGCACCCGCCTGTTCGTGCTGGCCAACACCGACAACCAGGTGCGCCAGTTCGTCATCGACCCGGCCACGGGGCAGCTGTCGGCGGCATCCACCCCCACGGTCACCGTGCCGTCGAACACCGCGCAGATCCTCATCACGCCCAACGGATCAAACGCCTACGTGTCGGCGACGGGCGCGGGTTCGGTGAGCCAGTTCGGCTTCACCGCCGGGGGCCTTCTCACGCCGCTCAGCCCGGCCACCGTCTCCCTTGCCGGGGCCTACTTCATGGCGGCGACGCCCGACAGCCAGTCGCTCTACGTAGGGGTCGGCTCGGGAACGACCCTCGCGCAGTACACCATCGGCGCGGGCGGGCTGCTGTCGGCGAAGTCGCCGGCCACGGTCGCGGTGCCGTCGTCGCCGAACCCGTTCGTCATGCGCCCGAACGGGCAGAACCTCTACGTGGCGTCGTGGGGCACCAACGCCGTGGCCCAGTACGCCGTGGCCGCGGGCACCGGGAACGTCACGGCGCTCTCGCCGGCCTCCGTCACCACATCCGCGGGTCCCGGCGAGGGCGTGGTGCTCGGCGCCGGCGGTCCTGCGCCGAGGTCGATGGAGGTGGTGCCCGCGCTGTCCACCGCCACGTCGCTCTCGTGGAAGGTCGCGTTCAACCGGCCGGTCTCCGGGGTGGAGGCGTCCGACTTCTCGCTGGGCGCATCGGCCGGATCGTGGGCCATCACCGGCGTCACGGGCAGCGGTGAGGGCCCCTACACGGTCACTGCCTCGGGGTCCGGGAGCGCCACGGTGGCGCTGGAGCTGGCTGCCAATTCGGTGACCGACCTGGCGGCGGCCACCGGGCCGTCGGTCGCGCGCCGCACCACCTCCCTGGCTATGAACCCTGCCGGCACCGCGCTGCCCACGGTGCCCGCCGGCATGGCGCCGGGATCGGCGGGCACCGCCACCACGGGAACCTGGGTCACCTCCGAGGACGCCACCACCTACGCGTACCAGTGGCAGGTGAGCGATGACGGCGCCACGGGTTGGACCAACGCCACCGGCACCGGCAACGCCACGGCCTCGTACACGCTGGCCACCGCCGACCTCTTCAAGTACCTCCGCGTGCAGGTGACGGCCACCACCTCGGCGGGCTCCGCCAGCGCGACGTCGCAGCCTTCATACGTTCCGGTGGGCGACCGCGTGGTGGCCACGAACAACTCCGGCAGCTCGGTGACCACCTTCGCCGTCCGCTCGGGTGGCGGGTTGGCGGCGACCCGAACCTTGAGCGGCTACACCGGTGCACGCGGAATCGCCGCGACGCCCGACGGCCAGCGCGTCTACGTGGTGAACGGTTCCGCCGACACGCTGAGCCGGTTCAACATGGATGACAACGGCGTGCTGATGCCGCAAGGGACGATCCCGGTTCCGTCCGGCGCGTTCGGCGTCACCGTGTCGCCATCCGGCGGCCATCTCTACGTGGCCAACCGGCTGGCGAACACGATCTCGCAGTTCTCCATCGGCGCGGGCGGGGCCCTGACGGCCCTCTCACCGTCAACGGTGTCCACCGGCTCACAGCCGCATTACGTGACCATCAACGCCGCGGGCACCCGCGCGTACGTGGCCAACCGCGCCGCGAACACCATCTCGCAGTTCTCCATCGGTGCGGGCGGCACCCTCACCGCGCTGAGCCCGGCGACGGTGGCCGTGCCGAACGCCGATCCCATCGCCATCGCGCTCACCCCGAATGGCAGCTACGCCTACGTGACCTCCTACAGCACCGGCAAGGTCACCCAGTACGCCGTGAACGCCGATGGCACGCTGGCCCTCCTCAACCCGAGCACGGTGAATGCCACCGGCGCGTATCAGGCACGGGTCACACCCGATGGCGGCTCGCTGCTCGTCACCTCGTGGAGTGGCGCCGGGGTGTTCCAGTTCGCCATCGGCGCGGGCGGGCAGTTGTCGGCGCGCAGTCCCGCCGCCGCCGCCACGCCCACGGGCGCCGCCAACCTGGTGCTCGACCCGGACGGCCTGTTCGGGTACGTCGGGGCGGGCTCGGGCAGCGACGTGGCGCAGTACTCCCTGAGCGGCGGCCTGCTGACGGCGCTGTCGCCGGCCACCGCCGCCTCGGGTGGCGCAGCCCCGGTGGAGCTCGTGTACATCCGCTCGCGTGCCCGCGTGGCGCAGATGACGCCGGCAGCCACCTGGACGAACGCGACGTCGTTCACCTACGCCGTGAAGTTCTCGCGGCCGGTCACGGGGCTTGCCGCCTCCGACTTCACGCTGGGCGGCACGGCCGCAGGGTGGACGGTGCAGTCGGTCACGGGCTCGGGCGCGGGCCCCTACACGGTCACCGTCGGCGGCTCCAGCACGGGCACCGTATTGCTCACGCTTCCCACGGGCACGGTGACCGATGAGAAGAACCTCCCCGGGCCGGTCACCGCGCAGACCGCGACGTCGGTCACCGTCGACCGCGGCGCGCCCATCGTGAGCACGTTCACGCCGGCATCCGGCACCGTCGGCGACACCAGCACCACGTACTCGCTCACGTTCGACGAGTCGGTGACGGGGCTCACGGCATCCGACTTCACGATGGGCGGCACGTCGAGCAGCTGGTCGGTCACGGGCGTGAGCGGGTCCGGCGCGGGGCCATACACGGTGACCGTCACCGGCTCGGGCGTGCCGACCGACGGCACGATCATCCCCACGCTCGCGTCTGGAGCCGTGGCGGACGGCGGCGGGACGACGGGCCCGACGTTCCCGGCAAGCGGCACGGCGGCCACGGTTACCCTCACGCCGCAGCAGTTCGTGGCGGTGCCCGGCCAGGGGTCGGTTCTGCTCGGCTGGACGCCCAGCACGATGGCGGGCGCGACCGGCTACCGCGTGTACTGGGGAACGTCGGCCGGGTCGCTCACCAACACGTTCGACGTGGCGGGTGGGTCGGCGGCGTCCACCAGGCACGCCGGGCGCACCATCGGCACGCAGCTCTTCTACGCGGTGGCCACCCTCGACGGCTCGGGCAACGCCGGCAGCCGCACGTCCACGCTCATCGCCACCCCCGCATTCACGTCGAACACGCGGGTCACCTGCACCGGCGCCCCCCAGACCTACACCGTGCCCACGGGCGTCAGCTGGCTCACGGTCGACGCCCTCGGCGCCCGCGGCGGCGAGAGCAGCGACCCCTCCCGCACCACCACCGCCGGCAAGGGCGGCCGGGTGCAGGCGACGATCCCCGTGACCCCCGGCGAGAGCCTGCAGGTGAACGTGGGCTGCACCAGCACCTCCATCAGCGCCGGCTGGAACGGCGGAGGCGCCGGCGCCGTCGTGCCCGGGGCGGGCGGCGGCGGCGCCACCGACATCCGCCGTGGCGGCACCGCGCTTGCCAACCGCGTGCTGGTGGCAGGAGGTGGCGGTGGCGCCGGTGGCAACGGCGGCACGAGCAACGCCAACAACGGTGGTGACGGCGGCGGGCTCATCGGCGCCGATGGCCAGGTGCCGCACATCAACAACCCCAGCTACTACGGCGGGCGCGGGGCCACGCAGGCGGCAGGCGGGGCCGGCGGACAGTGGGGGGGCGTGTTTAGCGCCGCGGGAACCCTCGGCACCGGGG
>CAZIQQ010000026.1:0-21782 GCA_964541555.1 uncultured Bifidobacterium sp.
GGGGCCGGCTGCATCAACCCAGGTACCCGGTGCACCGGACTGCGACGTGCGCCACCGGTACGTGTAGGTGAGGGCTGACGGAACGGAATTCGTCCACGTGCCGAGAGTGGCGACGGCCGCCAGCCCGTGGGTGGCGATCGACGGCGCACTGGTGTTGACCGGAGCGTCCGGCGCGGGCACCGCCTGCGTGGCCTGCGACGTCGCGGTGGTCAGCACGGTGCCGGGGGAACCGGCGCGAACCTTCACGCGCAGCGTCTTGCCGATGTCGGCGCGCGCCGGCACGTAGGACGCCGTCTGCGCACCCGCACCCGGGGCCGGTGTCCACGTGGTGCCGCTGTCCGACGACACCTGCCACTGGTAATGCACCTCATCCGGCGTGGCGGACCACGTGCCGGGGCTCGCCGTGAGGCTCTGCGCCACGGCGACGGCACCGGAAACCGACGGCAGCGAGGTATTACTGGGGCCACTCGCGAGGGGGGTCTTGGCGGTGCCGCCGACGACGAACACCTGATGGTTCTGACTCGACGCGGTGATGTTGCTGATAAGCGGCGACACCATTCCGCTGCCATCGAGGTTGGCGCGTCCGAGCGTGGCGGGGTATGGCTTGCCGTAATTGCGCGTGATCCAGTAGACGGAACTCCCGGTCACCGTGACGCCCCACACGCCGTCAGTGAACTGACTGCCAACGTCCAACCAGTTGGCGACGCCGGTGCCGTCGAGGTTGGCCCGCCGGATGACGCGCGACGGATACGCCGACCAGTACAGGTGCTGGCTGTCAACGGCGAGGCCCCGCACGTCACCGGCAGTCACGTGCCACGTCGGGTCCATGGGGCCGCCGTCGATCGGGTACCGATTGATCTTCCCGCCCCCTGAGGCGTAGACCCAGTTGGCGTCGGCGGTCAGGCGATAGGCGTAGCTCTTGTCCGCCCCACCAGCGGTGCCGAAGTCCTGGATGTTGTTGGTGCCGTCCACGTCCACGCGCCCGAGCTTCCCACCGCTCATGCACATGTAATAGACGTAGGCATCGGTGGCGTACACCGCGCCCACGCCGCCATTGCCGGAGCAGGCGGCCGTCACCCACTGCGAGTTGACTGCAGGGCTCACGCCATCGAGCGGCCCCCTGCACACGTAGTTACCGGAGTTCCCGTACACCGCGGAGCTGTTGGCCGCCGAGGTGAGGCTGCCCACGCAGCCGGTGCTGATGCTGTTGTTCCGTGTGCCGTCCACGAGCACGCCCGTGGCGTCGTCGATCTGCATGGTCCCCACGGCAGCGTCGCCCGTCCAGTAGAGCGTGGCCGATGGCGCAGGCGGCGCAAGCGCCTGCGTCGTGAACAGGCCGAGTGCGCCCGCCACTGCCAGGGTCACCACCCCGGCGGCACGCATGAGACGTACGCGCGATGGCGACGGGAGAGCAATGGGCACGGTGAGCCTCCGATTTCGGGGTAGAGGACACCATTCACCGTGAGGCACGGCGCCGCGCACGGCAAGGAACGTGGCGGGGCTGCCCCCCTATCAGCCCCCCGAGTAGGGGGATACCCCCACACCCGCGCCGGGAATGGCCGCCCGAACCACGGCGCCGCCGGTCTCCGCCTGCGTCAGCTCCCAGTGTCCCCGCGTGGCCTGCGCCAGGATGGCGCTGCCGAGCCCCGGTGCACCGCCGCCAGGCCCTGAACCATCGTCGGTGATCACCACCACCGCGCCACCGTCGGGTGCCGGCGCGATGTCCACCACGGCGTGGCGCGCGCCTCCATGGACGTAGGCGTTGTTCAGGCTCTCCTGCACCACATCCTCGAGCGCGCTCAGCACCTCGTGGGCTGGCTGCGACAGGCCGCCCCGGAATTCCACCTCGAGGAAGCCAGACCACTGAAGGCGCAGATCATCAATCACCTCCGCGGCGGCTACCGGAGCACCGGGTACCGGGGGCATGAAGTCCGCATCGACTGCACCGCGGGCGTCGTGAAGTGCAGCCATCAATGCCGCACGATCGCCATGTGCCACCGCCTGGTCGATGGCGAGCGACGCGGCGATGAGGCCCGGCTGCACCGTGCCATGCACGTGCTGCGCGACCGCACGCGAGAGTCGCGCCGTGGCCTCATCGAGCACCAGCCGGTCGACCTCCACCTCGCGTCGGGCCTCTTCGAGCCCGGCGACGACCGCCGTGGCCGAGTCGCGCGCGGTCAGGAGCAGCGATGCGCCCACGGTGGCAACCATGAGGACCACGACATGTGAGATGAACCCGAGACCCGACGCCACCGTCAGGACCTGCGGGGCGATCAGCATCGGCGTGACCAGAACGGCGACGGCAGGCACGGCCGCGCAGGAGATCACAGTGACGACAAGGGCCAGACGCGGCACCCGCCTGATGATCGCCCGCCCGATCGAGAAGACCAGCACCAGCCATCCGACGGCAACGGCCACCGTCAGCAGGCTGCCGGGCGGCTTCACGCCCAGCGGTGTAATCCTGAGAGAGACCATCTCGACCACCGCCAGCAGGGCCGGCGGCCACATGGGCAGAGGATGCGCGCGCAGCGAGGCGCGCAGCACTTCCCGCCAGCGCACGCTCTCGGGCGTGCCCGGCGATACCTGCCACAGACGATGGCCAGAGCTTCGCACCGAGGTACGAGCGGCATCACGTACCGCCGCAGCCGCACGTGCCGATGCAGCCGGGTCGCCGCTTCGCAGCGCATGCGCGAGCATCTCGTCGGCATCGGCCCGAGAGCCCGTGGACATGCGCCGGGCATCGTCCACCACCGATGCGAGTGTGCTGGAAAGGGCACCCGACGCCACCAAGGTGGCCGCCCTGGCCTCCACCCGTTCCGCGTTCACCCGGGCGCGCTCACGCGAGTACCACCCCCGGAGGCCAACCACGTACGCGAGCAGCAGGTACACCGCAATCAGGGGAATGCGAGACGGGAGGGCATCCCGGACGAGGTAGTCAACGCTGAGCCCCCTCACGCCGACAGCGCTCTCGACGGCGAGGGGCGCAAATGCCATGACGGGTATCGCCAAGGCGAGCCCTCCCACCAGCGCCCACGGGAGCCGCGCTGGGTCAGTGCGCAGGGCGGCAAGGCGATTGGCGGCAAGGAACGCGAGGCCCACGAGCGACAGGATGATGAGGAAGTTCAGCACGGTCAGGTCACCGGACACGCGCACGCGGATTCCCCAGGTGAAGCTTGCCGCCGCAAGGAAGGCCACCAGCAGCAGGTAGGTCGGCAGGGACACCGCGTCAGGGCTGCGGAGCAGGTCGAGACCCGATGGCATCCGGGTGGGGCTAATCAGGGGTTGTTGCACCGGGGGCGCCGATCAGGCGGTAGTACTCGCGCGTGATCATCACGCGCTGGTTCCGGCCGGGGTCAGCCGAGATGTCAAGTTGCTTCGCGATGCGGGCGACCATGTGCTCCACCGACTTGATGGCCACGACGCGGCGCTGGGCGATCTCGGCGTTGCTGAGCCCCTCGGCAACCATTCGCATGGTCTCCACCTGCGCGTCGGTGAGACCGGCCTCTGCGATCGCTGACGTGCGCCCCTCCCAGAACCCGCCCGACGCGCGACTGATAGCCCGCTGGATGGCGCGGCAAACGACGGTGACGTCATCCACCTCGCCCTTCAGCACATACTCCGTGCCAGGGGGGATCTGCAGCAGCTTGCCCGCGACGAGCCGGGGGTCCGAGTATGCGGTGAGCAGCACCACCCCCACACCGGGGTTGGCCGTGCGCGCGGCGTGAGCAAGCGTGATGCCATTGGGCCCGCGGCCCAGGTCGAGGTCGGTCACCAGGGCGTCCACCGTGCCGGAGGAAAGGTGCTCAGCCGCCTCGCTGGCGCTGGCGCAACTGGCGACCAGCCGCACGCCATGGTGGGCCAGGGCGATGCCGAGCGAACTGCGAAGCAGCGCGTTGTCCTCCACCAGCAGCACGTTCACCATGCACACAATAGAAGCCCCGCAGCCGCCCGATGGCAACCGATATTCCCCAGAAATACCGGCAATAGGGGGCTACCCCCGTGTGGTCCCCGGCAATGGGCAACCTGCGGCGAGTGCCAGGGCGATGGCCGACACCACAAGGGGTGCGGACTGACGCAGGCGACTCGGGCCCCTACTGGGCTCGGGGGATGCGTCTGGCATGGAGGGTCTCCTGATTCGGGGTGACGTGCTGCGAGTGCGAGGTCACCTTCGCCTGCCCGATCAACACCCGCAACGACGCCCGAGGGGCTACCCCCTTCGTGGCCCTTCACGTCAGGGGCAAGCCCGCGATGATCAGCGCACTGGCGCTACCCGGTTACGGCCTTGGGGTGCAGGGTGATCTTCGGCAGGGTGACCGTCCCGAGGGTCGTCTGGGTCGTGCGTGCACCTGCGGGCGTGAAGGCCATCGTCACCGTGACCTTCACCGGCCCCCTCAGGCGACGGCGCTGCACCCACGCCCGCGGCAGGCAGCTGGTCACCGCGCTCCCGGGGGCGGTGAACGCCTGACTCGTTGCGCAGGCCACTCGGCCACCCGAGGTGCCGGTTACCGTCGCCGTTCCCGCGCCGGTAGCTGTGAGCCTGGTGCGGATGACGCCGCGCACAAGGCCCGGGGTGGCTGCTGTGGCGGTGGCCGCCGCCGCATCCGCTGGGGTTGTTGCTTCCGTGGGCCCCGTCGGCGTCGGCGAACCGGCGGCAAAGGTGGCGCTCACGCCGGTGGCCTGGCTCGTCGACACCGTGCAGGTGGTCGAGGTACCTGAGCAGGCGCCGCCCCAGCCGGTGAACGTCGATCCCGTGGCCGACTGCGCGGTGAGGGTGACACCCGATCCGATGGGGAACAACCCGCTGCAGGTGAGCCCGCAGTCGATGCCCGCCGGCGCTGAGCTGACCGATCCCGACCCGGCGCCGGCGCGGGTGACGGTGAGGCGCGCGAGGGTTGCGGGGCTGGTGGCGGCCTGAATGGAGGTGGGCGTGGTGTCGATGTACCAGACGACGGTCGCCCCGCCATCCTGGCCGATCGCGATCTGTGGGGAGTACGCATCAACCCCACTGGGCGTCAGGTCCGCCGCAAGGCTGAAGTTGGCCGAGCCTGCGCTGCGGGTGGCGGTCTGGATGAGGGAGTTGACGTTGTCGAACCGATGCCACACCACCATGACCGTGCCATCGGGGCCGATTGCGAGCTCCGCCAAACCGGCGCCCCCTCCCGAGGCCGATAGGTCCACCGGGGTGTCAAAGCTCGCGGATCCCGCCGCACGCGTGGCGGCCTGAATGATGTAGCTGCCGTTGTCGGTGCGCTCCCACACGGCAGTCGCAGCGCCATCTGGGGCGATCGCGATCTCGGGGTAGAGCGCGTTCCCGCCATCGGCCGACAGGTCGACGGGGGTTCCGAAGGTCGCAGACCCTGCGGCGCGGGTGGCGGCCTGGATGATCCTGGTTCCAGAGCCGTTGCGTCGGGACCAGACCACCGTTGCCGCGCCATCGGAGGCGATCGCGATCTCCGGGTTCTGCGCAGTCTGTCCAGCGAGCGACAGGTCCACCGGGGTGTCGAAGCTCGCCGATCCCGCCGCACGCGTGGCTGCCTGAATTATGTAGTGGCTGCCATTGAAGCGCTGCCACACGGCGGTTGCGCTGCCATCCGGTGCGAATGCGATCTGGGGATACACCACCGGCGCCCCCCCGGCCGACACATCGACCGGCATGTCGAAGCCCGAAGACCCCGCAGCGCGGGTGGCGGCCTGAATGGTTCCGTTCATTGCCCAGACCACCGTTGTCGCGCCATCGGAGCCGATCGCGATCTGCGGGTACGACGCAGTCTGTCCTGCAAGTGACAGGGCCACCGGGGTGTCGAAGCTCCCCGATCCGGCCGCACGCGTGGCGGCCTTGATCAAGCGCGTCCCGGCGTCGATCTCCTGCCAAACCGCGGTCGCCGCGCCGTCTGGACTGATCGCGATCTGTGGGACGTACCCACTCCCTCCGCCGGCCGACACGTTCACCGGGGTGTCGAAGCTCGCCGATCCCGCCGCACGCGTGGCTGCCTGAATTATGTAGTTGCTGCCGTTGGAGCGGCTCCACACAGCCGTTGCCCCGCCATCGGCGCCGATCGCGATCTGCGCGCCATCAGGGTTGCCTCCAGTGGCCGACAGGTCCACTGGGTTACCGAAGGTGCCAAGCGCAGACGGCGCCCCGGCGAGCAGCATGACGGCTGCAAGGGATGCAACCGGCTTCCAGTGGGGGCATGAGGGCACCAGGGCTCCAGTGATTCGAGGGTCGGCTTTGAGCAGCCCCACCGTGACGGGCTCCCCCATCCCCATCAAGCACGCGCAGGGGGCCACCCCCTGCCGAGCCGGTCCCGATAGGGGTTACCCCCCTGCGGCCAACTGCCACGCGCGACGGAAACCGCGCAATGGTGGGCAGTGCTACGGCGCGGGTATCACCCAGTGGCTCGACACGCTGGCGCGCATGAATTGGCGCTCCGTGTCACCCATGGGCGGGAACTCACTTCATACGTTCGGCACGTGCCGAAGAAGTACCGAGAAGTGCGGGCGGCCCCTGCCGCCGCCGGATGGGTCAATGTGCGCCAAGCGGGATGGCACGAGACCTGGCGCGGGCTCACTGGACAAGGCCGCGTGGTTGTCGCCGGAAAAGACTCCGATACCGTGCCGGTAGGAATTCTGGCGTCCATTCGACGCAATACCGGACTGGAGGACATGCGATGACCGAATACCTCGTCATCTATGAGACCGCCGAGGACGGGGCCTGGGGTGCGTGGCTGCCCGACATCGACGGCGTGGTTGCGCTGGGCAAGACCCGTGACGAGGTGGAGAGCCGCATGCGCGAGGCGCTCGCGGCGTTCGCTGAGTACGAGCGCGAGGAGGGCCGGGAACTCCCGCCGCCCCACAACTACGCCGGATACGCCTCGGCTCCGTAGAAAACGCGCGAGGGCGGCCCGAAGGCCGCCCTCGCGGGAACACTCAAGGGGGTGAGGAGATCAGTCCTCGCCCTGTGCCTTGGTGAAGCCGTCCTCGCCGTCGAAGCGCTGCAGCTTCTCGACGTGGGCCCACTTGTGCTCAGCGGCAACGGCCTGCAGAAGGTCGATGAGCTGGGCGTCGGACAGCTCGCCCGAGTCGTCGCGCAGCATGAAGCGGGCGCGCCATGCGTCGACGGTGTCGGTGAGCACGTCGTTCGGCGGGTACACCATGGTGCCGCGGGAGTCGACCATCTTCAGGTAGAGGTCACGGCCCTCGCAGATCTTCTCCATGCTCTGGCCGATGGACATCTTGTCGCCGGCCGACTCGATGAAGATGTCGACGCCGCATACCTGGCGGTTCTTCACCTTCACGTAGTCAGGAGCCGAGCCCAGGTCGGGAAGCTTGATCGGCTTGTACTCGCGCACCTTCCAGTCGGTGGGCTTCTTGCCGAGGTTCTTGATGATCTCGTTGGTGTAGCCGATGGTGCCGCCCTGACGCTCGTCGCCGACGACGTCGCGGGTCATGACCTTGCCCTCCTCGAGGGTGGTGATGACGGCGTTCTCCACCAGCGCGGCCTCCTCGAACATGCCGAGGTGACGCAGCATCATGACGCCCGAGAGGATCATGGCGGTGGGGTTGATGACGTCCTTGCCGGCGTACTTCGGGGCCGACCCGTGCACGGCCTCGGCGATGAAGACCTCGTTGCCGATGTTGGCCGACGGGGCGAAGCCCAGGCCACCGATGAGGGCCGACGACAGGTCGGACAGGATGTCGCCGTTCATGTTGGTGGTCACGAGCACGCTGTACTGCTCGGGCAGCTTCACCAGCTGGTGGGCGGCGTTGTCGACGATGACGTGCCACGACTCGATGTCGTCGTACTCGGGGGCGACTTCCTCGAACACGCTCTTCAGCGTGCCCTCGGTCATCTTCATGATGTTCGCCTTGGACATGGCCACGACGCTCTCGCGGCCCTCGGCACGGGCGAGCTCGAACGCCAGGCGCACGATCTTCTCGGTGCCCTTGCGCGAGATGAGCTTGAGGCCCTGGGCCACGCCCGGGGTGATCATGTACTCGATGCCCGCGTAGAGGTCCTCGACGTTCTCACGCACGACCACGAGGTCGATTCCGCGACCCGAGTAGGGCGTCTTCACGCCGGGGTACTCGCGGGCCGGGCGGATGTTGCCGTAGGTCTCGAAGAGCTTGCGCAGGGTGACGTTGGCGCTCTTCTCGCCGTAGCCCACGGGCGTGCCGAGCGGGCCCTTCATGACCACGCGCGTCTTGCGAATGGAGTCGATGGTGTCCTGACGGACACCCGAGGGGAGCCCCTCGAGGAAGACGCGCTCGCCTGCGTGGCGCTCCTCCCACTCGATCGGGGCGCCGGTGGCCTCGATGATGCGAACAGTCGAGTCCACGACCTCCGGGCCGATGCCGTCACCCGGGATGAGGGTGACGAGCGTCTTGCCCGACTCGGTTACGTGAAAGTTGCCCAAGGTATGCCTCTCGTCGTCTTCCTGATGGCGCCGCTGCGCCCCTCTCAAGCGGTGGGCCGGAACCTTCCCGACCCGAAACCCGCGACAGAGTACCCGCAGGGCCCGAGCGATTGCCCATCGTTCGGTCACCGCCGTTACTAGGGTGCCCCACGTGACCGAACTGGACCACGTGATCTGGGCCGCTCCCTCGCTGGACACGGCCATCGCAGCCCTGCGCCAGGGTCACGGGCTGGCGGCTGTTCCGGGCGGAAGCCACCCCGCGTGGGGCACCAGAAACGCCATCGTTCCACTGGGCGGCGCGTACCTCGAACTGGTGGAGGTGGCCGATCCGGACGCCCCCATGGTTGGGTTCACCGCCCGTATCGCCGAGGTCGCGGCCGAAGGCGGTGGTCTTGCGCTGTGGTGCGAGCGCACGGACGACATCGGGCACGAGGCCGCGGTGCGGGGCTACGACGTGGTGCCGGGATCTCGCGAGAACCCGGATGGATCACGCCTGTCATGGCGCGTGGCCGGAATGCCCCAGGCCTGCGCCACGCCCCTGCTGCCCTTCCTCATCCAGTGGGACGACCCGGCGGCAATGCCGGGGGCGATGGCCGCCCACCATCCGTGGGGCGCGATCGACCGGGTGCACCTGGATGTCGGGACGCACGGGCCGTCGCGCCTGTGGCTGCACTCGGGCGACCTGGAACAGCACCTGCCCTAGGAGTCAGGCGCCCAGGCGGTCCTTCACCAGCGCGCTCACCACGCCGCCCTCGGCCTGCCCACCGGTGCGGGCCATCACGGCCTTGATCACGCCGCCCATGTCCTTCATGGACGTCGCCCCGGTCTCGGCGATGACCTCGTCGATGATTGCCTCGAGCTGGGCCTGGTCCATCTCTGGCGGCAGGTACACCGAGAGGATCACCAGCTCGGACTCCTCCTTGGTGGCGAGGTCCTCGCGACCGGCGGCCCGGAACTGCTCGATGCTCTCCTTGTGCTGCTTCGCGATGGAGCGCACCACCTTGATCTCGTCCTGCTCGTCGAGGTCGGCCTTCTTCTCGATGCGGGCGTTCTTGAGGGCCGCGAGCACGCGCCGCACCACGCCGAGGGTCTCCTTCTCCCCCGCCTTCATGGCGGACTTCATGTCGTCGGTGAGGCGCTGCTCCAGGCTCATGCGCGCCGCCTAGGCCGAGAGGCCGGCGAGGTACGCCCGGTAGGCCGGCTCGTCCATGAGGGCGTCCAGCTGCGAGGCGTCGGAGAGGCGCACCTTGATGAGCCAGCCGTCGCCGTAGGGGTCGGAGTTCACCAACTCGGGGGCGTCGCCCACCTTGTCGTTGACCGCGATGACCTCGCCGGACGCCGGGGCGATGATGTCGCTCACGGCCTTCACCGACTCGAGCTCGCCGTACGAGCTGCCGGCGGTGACGGTGTCGCCCACGGCCGGCGGGTCGTAGTAGACGACCTCGCCCAGGGCATCCTGCGCGTACCAGGTGACGCCGAAGGTGGCCTCGTCGCCATCCACGCGCACCCAGTCGTGCTCGGGGTGGTAGCGGAGGTCTGCGGGGTACGTCTCGTCGCTCACTGGTGGTGCTCCTTGCGCGGTGATGAATCGACCATCGGCAGCCGGGTGACCTCGGCGGCCTTCTCCTTGCCCCGCACGTCGATGGACACCTGTGCCCCCACGTGCGCGTGCTCGGGTGAAACGTACGCGAGGGCGGCGCCCACGCCGAGGGACGGCGACAGCGTTCCGCTGGTGACCACCCCCACCTGCTCGCCGCCGGCCATCACGGGGCAGCCGCCACGGGGAATGCCCTTCTCGGTGAGCACGATGCCCACCAGGCGGTCGGGGGTTCCCTCCTCGGCCTCGCGCTGCATGCGCTCGGCACCGGGGAACCCGCCGTGGGCCAGGTCGCAGGCCCACTTGAGGCCCGCCGAGATGGGGCTGCGATCACGCGAGAGCTCGTTGCCGTACAGCGGGTAGCCCATCTCGAGCCGCAGGGTGTCGCGCGACGCCAGGCCGCATGGGTCGGGGCGGTCGGCCCCTGCCATCAGGGCGTCCCACACGGCGGGAGCCTGCGAGGCGTCGCACATGATCTCCACGCCGGGCTCGCCGGTGTATCCCGTGCGGGCGACCAGGCAGGGAACTCCCGCCACGTGGGCCTCGGTGGCCTCCATGTAGGCGAGGGCGAAGGGCTCGGGAGAGGACACCGGGGTGAGGGCCTTCACCCAGTGGGGGCCCTGCAGCGCCAGCATGCCGACGTCGGGCGACCGGTTGACCATCTCGATGCCGTCGGGGGCCAGCGACGTGAGCCTGGCCCAGCAGGCATCGATGTTCGAGGCGTTCACCACCAGCAGGAAGCGGTCGAGCAGCGCGTACGCCAGCAGGTCGTCGATGACCCCGCCGTTGTCGTCGGGCAGCAGCGTGTACTGCGCCTGCCCCGGGCCGATGCGCGTGATGTCGTTGGTGAGGCTTGCCTGCAGGAACTCGCGGGCGCCCTTCCCCATCACCTCGATCTGCCCCATGTGCGAGACGTCGAACAGCCCGCAGGTGGAGCGCACCGCCAGGTGCTCGGCGCGCACCCCCACGTACTCCACGGGCATCTCCCAGCCCGCGAAGTCGACGATCCTGGCTTTCGCCGCCACGTGGGCGTCGTAGAGGCTGGTGCGCTTGAGGTCGGTCACCCCCGGCACCTTACGTCAGCTAGATACAGGCGTCCCTGTCGACCACCGGGATGCGCACGCAGATCCTGAAGGGGTCGAGCTGCACGCTGGCGCCGATGTTCGCGGACACCGTGTACCAGCGGCTCCAGTCCCACTCCCAGACCTCCCAGTAGCGCACCTCGGCGTTCGCCGATGCCGAGGCCGAGAACGATGCGTACGGCGACACGCTCTGCACCCGCATGTTGATGGTGTAGCCGATGCAGGCCTGCCCCTGCACCACGGCCAGGTCGATCCTGCCGGTGCAGCGCTGCTCGCTTGCCGAGGTGGAGACGTCGAAGTTGCCCGACTCGTCGAAGGCCACGTTGAGCCCGAAGGTGACCCCGAACCTGTAGAGCTTCCCGTGCAGTTCGAACGTGAACGGGACACGCGTGGTGCAGGCCTGATCGCAGTTGGTGAAGTCGACGGTGCCGTCGATGGTGCCCGAGAGCGTGGGCACGTCGAAGGTGGCCACCAGCTTGCCGCTGTAGAGGAACTCGCCCCCGTCACGGGCCCGGAAGAACGTGAGGGTGCCGTTCGCCCTGGTCACCGAGGCGCCGGTCCCACCCGTGATGCTGGCGTCGGCCGTGAAGCCCTGCTGCGCCGGGCCGTCGATCAGCCGCAGGCGGGCTGATTCGATCTTCGTCCCCTTGACGGTGAGGTCCTTGATCTCGCCCGTCAGCGTGGCCCTGCGGGTGCCGTCCACCGTCGTGAAATCGCCCGTCAGCTGGACGTCGTTGCCGAACACCGTGATGCGCGACGATCCCTTCACCGACTCCGCGTACCCGGCGGCGGGGCCGTTGTCGACCTCGACGTCGGCGCGCAGGTCGTACCCGGCGATGCCCACGTTGGTGACGCCCACCAGCTTCACGCGACCGTTCGCGGCGAAGTCACCGGCCACCGTGACGTCGGACTTCCGGTTCTCGGTGCCCACGGCGAAGGTGGACTGCACCTTGTCGAAGTGCGTACCGCCGACGGTGCCGGTTCGCACGGTGCCCGTGGGGTTGAAGCCCCGAACGTTCAGGCCGACCTCCGTCGCGCTGAACCCGTAGTCACCCACCTGGGGCGTGACCTCGCCGCCGGCGGCGGTGGGAACCTGCTGCGTGCAGCCGGCGGCGTGGGCGATGGTTCCCCGCACGTGCGCGGTGAAGAAGCCGTTCGTGATGGGGCCGTCGAGCGTGGCGCACCGGGGGTCGATGACCATGGTCGCAGGCTTGGCGTCAGACCCGATTGCCACACCGCTCTCGGTGGTGAACACCACCTTGCCGGTGAAGGCCAGCGTGCCCGCCGTGGCGCGGTGCAGCATCTCGTAGCGGCCGCGGGCCTTCGCCCTGCCGAATACGACGACCTCGGTGTCGATCTGCGCGCTGGCCTCCTCCACCCGGCCGCCCGCGAGCGCAGTGCGGAACGCGGGCACCCGCACCACCCCGCCCATCAGGTCGAGATCGCCAGAGGCCGTGACCTCGGCGCGCACGGCGTCGGGCGCGTACGACACGGGCACGCTGAGCGCCAGATTGCGGACGGTGAAGCCGGATACCTGCACGGGGGCGGCGGCGCTACCGGCCAGCGTGCCCGACGTCACACCGCCGGCGTGCTGCAACGGCCCGGTGACGGTGGTGGTGGCACCGAACATCTCGACGCCGCCTGTGAGGTCCACTTCATCGCGCCCGCTGCGCGAATCGACGTGCACGGCCACGTTGGCCCCGAACAGGCGCAGCGGCCCCACCAGAAGGTCGCCCACCGGTGCCCGTGCGTTCATCACCAGGCCGCCGTCGAGGGTGATGGGGGTGGCGATGTCCACCGTGGTGCCCATGACGTCGCCGTCGAACACCACGGCGAGACCCGGGGCGATCGCCGGCAGGGTCTTCGACTGCGCGCACCCGGTGGGCGCCACCACGAACTCGAAGTAGCGGGCCCTCAGGGCGCCGTTGTCGAGCGACAGGGCGTCGGACGACCCCCGGGAGTCGCCCACCTGCACGTTGACGCACTCGTTGGCCGGGGCCAGGTCGCCGCCCACCTGAACGGGCGTGCCTGCCGGCACCCGCAGCGGACCGGCGAGGTCCTGTGGCAGCACGCCCGCCCCCGTGAAGGGGAAGTCGGTCTCGGTGGTGATCGTGTTGAAGCCAAGCCGGAAGCTGGGCGAGCGCACCACGAACCCGGGCACGCCGAAGGCGTTGGTCCAGTCGCCCCCATCCCGCAGCTCCAGCGTTCCACTGACGGTGCTGGTGGCCCCATCGGCGCTGAGGGCGAGTGCCAACGGAGGCACCGACACCCAGTCGGCGCCACCGGGCACTCCGCGCACCTGCAGGTCGGCGCCCGCGCGGGCGGTGACCGACATGCCGCGCGTGGCGTCGCCGGTCATCACGAACTGGACATCCGATGCCGTGAGCCGCTGGGTGCCCGCCTCGATGCGGAAGGTGCCGGGCTGGCGAACGACGGTGTCCACCGCTCCCGTGCCGGGGGTCACCGTGATCACGGACATGGCGCCCTGGGGGCGCCCGCCGGCCACCGACGCGAACCACTCGGGTGCCAGGTACACGCCGGCCACCGACACGAGGTTGCGCGAGACGGGGATGTCCTGCTGCCCGCGCCCGGCGACATCCACCTTCATCGAGGTGTCGTACGACGCCCAGCCGAACCACGCCCCGTCCTGCCGGCCGTTTCCGGCGCCGAGGGCCACTCCGTCGCGCGCATAGCCGCCGAACGCCCAGCCGGCGGCGGTGACCTGCGCCGTGACGCGGTCGAAGGTGCCGAGCGATGCGATGCGCGCGCCACCGGCAACGCGCACGGTGTAGCCACCCTCGTCGCGTGCGCCGAAGTCCGGGCCCTGCACATCGCCCGGAAGCTGATCGGCCGGAATGCCGTACGAGACGTCGAGGGCGGGGTTGGCCAGTGTCATGCCCGGGCCCACGTCGAGGTCGGGCAGCGCCCCGGACAACGAAGCGCCCCCGGCCGGCCCCATGCCGATCACGGCCTTCACGGGCGCCGTCACGTCACCCGCGCCCGCGGCGTCGAGGGTTCCGGTTCCGCGCATGCCCAGGAACAGGCCCGTGGCGGGGCACGCCGGAGCGGGGGCCTCACCGCACGAATCCGTGAGCTCCACCGCGATGTCGCGCACGGAGAGGCGCGTGGTGGGGTTCCATACGGGCACCGTGCCCTTCAGGCCCCAGGTGCGGGCACCCGCGACATCACCGATGAAGCCCTCGAACGCCCCCGGCCCCATCGAGAAGCCCGGCACGGGGGTCCACGTGCCGTCGCCGGTGCCAATCAGCGCCAGGCGCCAGTCGTTGGCACCCGAGTACGCCAGGGCGGCGTCCAGCGCCAGTGGCGGGGCGTCACCACTGGTCAGCTCGAAGCGCCCGGTTCCGGTGATCGCCGGGGGGCCCTCGGCCGACGTGACGGCGCCAAACGGGCGCGGCGCCCACGAGGCGGTCATCGACTCGATGTTCACGCCGTCGGCCAGTGCGATTGGCGATGCGATGCTGCCGGTGACCGTGCTGGTCACCCTGCCGGCGCTGCTCTCGGCCGTACCCGCGAGGTCGACCGGCGTGCCGCCCACGTTCACGATGCCGGTTGCGCGGACGTCGATTCGATACGAGCCGTCGCGGCGCAGCTCACCCTCGACGGAGGCCGTGCCCGAGCTCCCCCCCACGCCGTTTGCCGCCACATGCCATGCGCCGGGCGCGAAGGTGATGTCGGTGGTGCCCGCCCAGCCATCGGGCAGCGGAAGCACGGCGAACGACGCCGCGGTACGTGCGTGCCCCACGAGGGCAGCCGGCCGTCCGCCCTCGGCGAAGGCGAGGACGAGCGGGTCGGCAGGCGTGATGACCACGGGCCGCAGGCGCCATGCGGCGGGCAGCTGCAGCGTGCCTCCGGTGAGGCGGATGCCCTCGTTCGTGATGGTGCCCGACCCGCCGCGGATGGCCACCCCGCCGGTGCGGACGTCTGCGCGCGCGAAACCGAAGGCGCCACCGGGGTTGGCCGGCTGCTCGAGATCGCGCAGCGTGCCCGTGATGCCCCTGCCCAGGTCGAACGGCAGAGGACGCGCGGCGCGAGCCGCCTGGTAGGCGTCATTCAGCAGCGCGCCGGCCTGTGTGTCGGGCACGGCGCCCACGCGCACGCGGGTGATGGCGGTGGCGGCATGACCCGCCTGGTCACGGGCGATCACCCACACCACCACCAGCCCCCTGGCCGGAGGGTCTTCGAGGGTGGCGCGTCCACCCGAGCGGGGAGTGACCACCGCCGATCCGCCCCCCGCGGCCTTGATCCACTCGTACGTGACAGTGCCGCGCCAGCGACCCGAGAGGGTCGTGGCGAGGGGGAGGTCCTCGCCGGGCTGCGCCGAGATCGCGAGGCCGCCGGCAATGCGGATGCGCGGCGCCTGGCGGTTCGCGGCCCTCGCTGCCGCGCGCTCGTTGGCGGCCTTGGCGCGGCGCGCCCGTGCAGCCGAGCGAGCGGCCCCCGTACGCGAGCGCGAGGCCGTGCGGGCACGGGCGATGATGGCGGCGCGGCGCGCGGCGGCCTCGGGCGAGATGCCGGCCTCACGGCCGGGACGGCCCACCGGCAGGGCCGGCGGCACGGCACGCACGAGCACGAGCGCAGTGCTGGTTGCGCTGCCATCGGCGATGGCCAGCGAGAACACGAATGCGGTGCGCGTGCGCACCCGCGGCAGCAGCACCGTGGTGGAGGCCATGGTGGCGTCGTCGATGCGCGCGACGGGCGATACCACGCCGCGGCACTGGCGCACCACGCGGGCGTCGGCCTTGGTGAGGCAGCGCTGCGACCAGCGGTAGTCGAGCGACATGCCGCTGCCCGTGCTGCCGATGCCATCCAGCGCAACCCGGCGCGTGGCCTCGTCGGGGGTCACCGTGACCACCTCGGGGGTGGCCGACCCGGACGCCACCAGCGAGCCGCGCACAGCCACCTTTGCCTCATGCGTGCTGCGCCGCAGAAGGCCCTCGCCCGAGCGCGCCTCAGCCGTCCAGCTGACAGTGGACGTTCGGGTGCTGCCCGGGGCTGCGGCCATTCGCACGCTCACCCCCGCCGTGCGGTCTCCCGGCGCGAGGGTGAACCGGTACGCGCAGGTGATGCGGCGACCGGGGGCCTCTGCGCATCGCCACGCACCCGGCGCCTGGATGGATGTGACCTCGAGCCCGGGCGGCAGAACGCCCACGGCGCGCAGGTCGCGGGCCGGTGACTTCCCGGTGTTCTGCACCACCATCACGAAGGATCCGACGCCTCCCGACGTGGGGTCCCGCGTCACGCGCATCTCAGGGCGCAGCGAATGTGGTGGCGTCACCACCTCCATTGCCATGGCCACGGTCTCCCTGTCGCCGGCGATGGTGCTGACGATGGGCCCGAGGTCGCGCTCGGCACCCTCGCGCTCGGGGTTGGTGGTGACGACGATCGTGCCCACCACGGCACCGGGTGGGACAACCCGCAACGGACGGATGGTGCAGTTGACGCCGGGGCCGTCGCACCGCACCCCGGGGCCTCCGGTCAGTGCGACGCGGCCCATGCGGGGGCCGATCCTCTGGCGAACCCGTACCTGCTGCCCGGGACGTATCGCCGCGCCCCCGGAGCTCGTGAGCGTGATGCGATACGAGAAGGGGTCACCGGCGGACGGCGTCTGCACCTCACCGGTGGTCCAGGGCTCCCATGCGCCTGAGTTGCGGAAGGCGAGGCTGGGGCGCGCTGCGGGGTCGCCCGGGTCGAGCACCTGCACGGGCATCTCCTGGGCCTCGCCGCGCACCTTCCCAAGCGGGCCGAGCGGCTCCACCAGCATCTCCGCCGTGGTGGTCTCTGCGTGGTGGGGCGCCGAGAGTCCGAGGACCACCGTGGTGGTGGCGCCCGCAGGCAGGGAGCCCGGCATGCGGCACCGCACCACCCGGGTGCCGCTGCAGCGCCATCCACGGGTAAGGGCCGACACGGTGATGCCCTTGGGCACGGTGACCCGGACGCTCGCGCCTCTGGCGAACATGACGCCGGCGTTTGTGAGGCGCGCGTGCAGCTCGCGGGGCTTCTCGCCGCCGACGATGTGCAGGCCGCGTGGGGCCCGGGCGTCAACCAGCAGCTGCACCTCGGTGTCGTGCAGCACGAGCTCGATGTCGGTATCAACGGGGGTGCTCACCACCGCGCCGCCCTCGCCGGCCTGGGCGACCGTGCCCCGGATGATCCAGCGCTCATCGATCTTCCCTGCATCGTGCCGCTGGCCCCAGCGCACCTTGATGGGCGGCGCCGTGGCGCCCGGGGGGAGAGTGCGGGTGAAGGAGCAGGTGACGCCGCGGACCGGGCGGCACTTCCATCCCTGCCCCGCCGCCACCACGCCCTCGAGACCGAGGCCCGGCGGGGGCGCGACCGCGCTCAGCACGATCGACGGCCTGCCCGCGGTCGCGACCGCGGCGGCGGATCCCAGGTCGTGCACGTAGAGGTCGTACCCCTCGCGGCCCATGCCGCCTGCGGCCGGCGGGCGCGCGACATCGGTCACGATGATCCGTGGCCTCGGCGCCTCGGACGACGCGACCACGTCCACCGTGGTGGATGCCGTGAGGGTGCTGCCCGAATGCGGCACGGACACGCGCGCCGTGGCAGCGCCCACCTGGGCCGTGGCACCGGGGTCGACCGGCGCGACACCGCTGGCGCGCACCACCATGAGCACCTTGGCGGCGTGGCGGGCAAGCAGCGGGAATGGCGAGCTGCCATCTGCGGCGCGCAGCGCGCAGGTCACCTGAGGACCCTGTGCGTCGCACGCCCACCGCGCAATCACGCCCGGCGCATCGACGACCAGAGCTTCGTTGCGTACGTATTCGACGCCAGCGGGGAGATCCACCTGCACGCTCACGGGACCAGGCGTGGTGGTGGGCGCGTCGTAGCTGACCACGATGGGCAGCGTGGCCTCCTCCCCGGGGATCACCGACACCACCGCTGTGCGGTCGGCGTCGGCCCCGACGCCCCACACCGCGACGTGCGCGCTCACGCCACCCGCGACCTCGGGGAAGGCGGGCGGCGCAGCACCAATCGCTGCGGGGGCGCTCACGAGGACGGCGAGCGCACCCGCGATCCCAATGCGGAGCGGGAGGCGAAGGAGGGGGTTCACGCGCTGTAAGCGTAGCGCGCTCAGCCCACCAAGGAGCCCCGCCCCGGGATTGGCCCGGCTAGGAGTCCTTCAGGAAGCTCGGCACGTCCAGCGCGTCGCCTGAGTCGAACGACGGGCGCTCGCGGCGCGGCGGCTCGCTGGCGCGCTCGCGGCCGAAGGCCGGGCGCTCGCGCTCGGCGCGGCGGCGCACGATCTCCTTGTGGCCGTCGTCGAAGCCGGTGGCGATGACCGTGACGCGCACGTTGTCGCCCAGGCTGTCATCCACGACGGTGCCGAAGATGACGTTGCAGTCGGGGTCCGCGGCCTCGCGCACGATGCTGGCGGCTTCGTCCACCTCGAACAGGCCCAGGTCGTGCGTGCCGGCGATCGAGAGGATGACCCCGGTGGCGCCCTTCATGCTGGTCTCGAGAAGCGGCGACGACGTTGCCGTGCGGGCGGCCTCGGCAGCGCGGTTCTCGCCGCTTGCGATGCCGATGCCCATGAGCGATGAGCCGGCCCCCGACATGATGGTGCGCACGTCGGCGAAGTCGAGGTTGATGAGGCCCGGCACCGTGATGAGGTCGGTGATGCCCTGCACGCCCTGGCGCAGGACGTCGTCGGCCATGTTGAAGGCCTCGGTGATGGGCGTGTTGCGGTCGACGATCTCGAGCAGGCGGTCATTCGGGATGATGATGACCGAGTCGACCTGCTGGCGAAGGGCGTCGATGCCCTCGTCGGCCCGGCGGGTGCGCTGACGCCCCTCGAAGGCGAACGGCTTGGTGACGACGCCCACGGTGAGGGCGCCCTGCTCGCGCGAGATCTGCGCGATCACGGGTGCGGCGCCGGTGCCGGTGCCACCGCCCTCGCCTGCCGTGACGAACACCATGTCGGCGCCGCGGATGGCCTCCTTGAGCTCCTCGCGGCTCTCCTCCGCGGCCTCGCGGCCGATGCGCGGCTCGGCGCCTGCGCCCAGCCCGCGGGTGATGGTGCCGCCGATGTGGATCTTCACGTCGGCGTCGCAGCCGGTGAGTGCCTGGGCGTCGGTGTTCACCGCGATGAACTCCACGCCACGCACGCCGTGGTCGATCATGCGGTTGACGGCGTTGGACCCTCCCCCGCCGACTCCGATGACCTTGATGACCGCCAGGTAGTTGCTGCTCTCCACGACCCCGACCCTCCCCGGGTGCTTCGGATCCCCAAACGCGCATTGCAGGGGGCTTGCAGACGTTTCGTCCGTTGCGACCCTAATCCTCCCCGCAAAAGGGGTCAACTTCGGGTTGAGGCACGACACAGGGACGCGACATTCCCTCGACCTGAGGTTGAGGGTTCAGCCGGTCGTGCTGGTCTCGTCGGCCGAATCGCCCGTGGTACCGACATTCTCGGTGCCACCCGTGGTGCCCGTGCCCTGGTCCACGGTGCTCGTGCCGCCTGTGGATGAGGTGCCTGTCACCGGGTCGACCTGTTCGGGGATCGGCACGATCCTCGAGCCCAGCATCGGTCGCTGCGGGTTCGTGATGTCCAGGTAGGCCGCGGCGGCGAGGGCCTTGGGGTCGGCCTGCGAGAGCACGGCGGCCAGCGCCTGGGCCTTCTGGGCCAGGTTCTCGGGCGGGCCGATGCGCAGCTCGAGGCCATTCGCCAGTTCCGCGAACAGGCGGCCGTCCTGGAAGCGCAGGTTGCGAAGGCGGCCAGCGATCTCGGGCTGCAGCCAGCCCACGAACAACAGTGCCGCCCGCTGCCCGGGGTCGGTCAGCACGCCACCAGGCGGCAGGGTCTTCACGCTGATGACCGGCAGGCCAACGGTGGTGCCGGCCTTGCCCATCACCTGGCCGGATGGCGACAGCAGGTAGCGGCCGCCCGACTCCACGGCCAGGATCGCCACGGGTTCGCCCATGGTGACGGTGACGGTGACCGACCGGGGCCAGTCGCGCTGCACGTCGACGTCGATCACCCCGGGGAACCTGGTGAGGGCACGGCGCATGTCGCCCACCGGCACCCGCACCATCGACCCGGTGCCGGCCACCAGTTCGGCGGTCTCCTGCACCGCGGCGGTGTCGTTGCCCGTGTACCCCTTGACCGTGACGCCGGAGATTCCGCACACGGGGCCGCTGACGATCCACAGCGCCAGCAGCAGAACGCCCACGGCAACCACGGCCCAGTAGGTGACGCCCCGCACGGCGCGGTTGCCGACAACGGCCGACGCGCGATGCGACGCCGACGGCCGGCGCGGTGGCCTGCGCTTGCGCCCCCCACCTCCGCCGCCCCCGCGGCCGCTCGCGCCACCGCCGCGCGTGGACACCTAGGCGATCTCCGCCAGGGGCGGTGCCCCGATACCCCACTCGGGGTGCAGGTAGCGCACCTCGGCATGAAGCAGCGGACCCCCGGAGTCGCGCACGCGCCGACGCGCCTCGTCCATGAGGGCCACCACGTCGGCGGCCGTGGCGTCGGGCCCCGCCTCGATGAAGTTGGCGTGCACGGGCGAGATGCGGGCGCCGCCGATGGCGTGCCCCTTCAGGCCGGTGGCCTCGATGAGACGGCCTGCGGAGTCGCCCTCGGGGTTGGTGAAGACGCTGCCGAAGGTGCGCACGCCCTGCGGCTGGGTTGACCTGCGATGCGACCTGAGCTCGTCGAGCCGTGCCTTGATCGCCACCGGGTCGCCCGGCGACAGCACGAAGCCCACGGCCGCCACCACCTGATCACCGGCCACCGACGTGGTGCGGTAGCCCATGGCGAGGTCGTCGCGGCCCACCTTGCGGCGGCCCTCGCAGTCGCACACCACGGCCCAGTCGAGAACCTGCGAGAGGTCGGATGAGTAGGCGCCCGCGTTCATGGCCACCGCACCGCCGGCCGTTCCCGGGATGCTGGCGCCGAACTCGAGACCGGCAAGACCCGCGGCGGCGGCGCGTTGCACGGCGCGTGGCAGCGACGCCCCGCCACCGCACCACAGCGTGCGCTCGCCGCGCACCGAGATGGACGACAGCCGGCCCGCGAGGCGCAGCACCATGCCGCGGAACCCGGCGTCGTCGACGATGAGGTTGGAGCCCTTGCCCACCACCGCCACCGGCGCCTGGTGGTCGCGGGCCCAGGCCAGGGCCCGCGTGACGGCGCCGAACGAGGTGCACGTGGCCATGGCGTCGGCCGCGCCACCCACCTTGATGCTGGTGAGCGGGGCCAGCGGAACGTGACGCAGGATCTCCCCGGGGGCGTCAGGCATCGGCACCGCCCAGCGCCTCGATGATGCGCGGGCCGAGGGTGGTGATGTCGCCCGCGCCCATGGTCAGCACCAGGTCGCCCATGCGGAGGTCGGGCACCAGCACCGCCGGCACGTCGTCGAGGCGCGGAATGTTCAGGACCTCCTGCGGCCCCACCACCGCGCGGGTGACCAGCGTGCCGTCCACGCCCGGCTCGGGGTGTTCCCGGGCCGCGTAGACATCGGTGACCACCACCACGTCGGCTGCAGACAGCGCGCGCCCGAACTCGGCAGCGAGCTCGCGGGTGCGCGAGTAGAGATGCGGCTGGAACACCGCGACCACCCGCCCCGGCTGCTGGTCGCGCGCTGCCCGCAGCGTGGCGGCGACCTCCACCGGGTGGTGCGCGTAGTCGTCCACCACGCGCACGCC
>CAZIQQ010000027.1:0-21418 GCA_964541555.1 uncultured Bifidobacterium sp.
CGTGTTGCGGGGGAAGTCGAGCGTGATGTCCTCCACGGCCTTGTGCGATCCGAAGTACGCTGAGAGATCACGCGTGTACATGGGCATCGGACCCGTGGCCACCGGTGCCGAACGGGGCGCGGCCTCGATGCGCGGCGGGGTCGGGTCGACGGGGGCCGCGGGTGCCGGGGCGGCATCCGCGATGCCGGGACGGTCCGGGGCGTCTTCCACCGCTATCGCATCGTCACTCATCACGCCTCCGAGGGCCGGGCGCGCCGCGAGATCAGCGCGGCGGCGAGATTTAGCAAAAGGATGATTCCCACGAGCACCAATGCCGCGCCCCACGCCAGCTGCAGCGATGCAGGGGTCTGCACCTGGATCGTGTTCTGGTAGATCAACTGCGGTATCGCCGCGATGGGCTCGTTGATGTTCGTCGAGAAGAACTGGTTGCCGAGCGACGTGAACAGCAGCGGGGCGGTCTCGCCGCTCGCCCGCGCCAGGCCCAGGAGGATTCCCGTGAGGATCCCCGGTCCGGCGGAGGGCAGCACGATCGACCAGGTCACCCGCCACTTGGGGGCGCCCAGCGCCTGGGCCGCCTCCTTCTGCCCCTGGGGCACGAGGCGCAGCATCTCGTCGGCCGATCTGACCACGATCGGGAACATGATGATGGCCAGGGCGATGCCGCCTGCCAGCGCGGAGAAGTGCTGCTGCACCACCACGATGCCCAGGTACACGATGAGGCCCACCACGATTGACGGAATCCCCAGCAGGACGTCCACGAAGAAGCCGACGCCGCGCGCCAGGCGTGCCTGCCATCCGGTCTTGCGCGCGACATCCGAGATGAACAACGCCGTCAACACGCCGAGTGGTGCCGCGATGACGGTGGCGATGGCCATGAGTATCAGCGTGCCCACGAGCGCGTTCGAGATGCCGCCGTCGTAGCTGCTGGGGTCGAGCGGCGGCAGGCTGGTGAAGAACGAGCCGGTGATGGCCGGGAGCCCCTTGTAGAGCATCTCCCACATCACCAGCACAAGCGGCGCAATGCCAACCACCAGGCTGAACCAGATGAAGCCCTCGGCGATGCGGGAACGCACCTTGCGCGATGTCGATACCGCGTGCGATCCCGTGATCGGGAGGGGCTCACGGCGCGTGGGCTGCCAGCCCGGGTCCACCTGCGACTCCGCGGGCGCGGAACCCGGCGCGGCATCCACGAGGTCGTCGGATGCACGTCGGCGGCGCAGGGCACGGCTGACGAAGCCCCTGCGCGGCCCGCTCTCGCCCCGCGACACCAGCAGCCGCGCGCCGGCGTTGATGACGAAGGCCATCACGAAGAGCACCACGGCCAGGGACGTGAGTGCAGACAACTGAAGGCCATCTGCCTCGTTGGTCTCGAGCGCGATCACGCTTGCCAGCGTGGAACCGGGCCCGAGGATCGATGTGAAGAGGTTCGGGGCGTTGCCCAGCAGCATGGCGATGGCGATGGTCTCGCCCACCGCGCGGCCCAGGCCCAGCGCCGATGCCCCCACGATTCCCGACCGCGCCCACGGGAGCATGGAGTTCTTCACCATCTCCCAGCGGGTGGCGCCCAGCGCGTAGGCGGCCTCCTGCTGCTCGCGCGGCACGGTGAGCAGCACCTCGCGCGTGATGGCCGTGATGACCGGAAGCACCATGATTCCCAGCACGAGGCCGGCGACGAGGAACGAGCCGGCCGTGACCGGGCCCTCGAACAGCTTCCAGCCGAACAGGCTGACACCCCCGAAGGTGTTGGCGATCCACTCGAGCCCCGGACGCAGGAATGGCACCAGCACGGTGATGCCCCAGAGGCCGAAGATGACCGACGGCACGGCAGCCAGCAGGTTGACGAAGCCGCCGATCGGGCCCCGCAGGCGTCGCGGCAGGAACACGGTGGTGGCCAGCGCGATCCCGATGGCCGTGGGCACCGCCAGGACGAGCGCGATGAGCGATGTCATCAGCGTGCCGTAGATGAACGGCAGGGCGCCGAACACGGCATCGCCCACCGGCGGCGTGGGCACCCATTCGGTGCCGAAGATGAAGCCGACGACGCCGAAGGTGCTCCAGGTGGCACCCGTCTGCGCGACGGTCTTCCAAAGCAGGTAGCCAACCGCCACGACGGCGACGAGTGCGGCCGCCGAGGCCATCACCAGATAGGCGCGGTCTGCCCACACGCTGCCCGTGGGGCGCACCAGTCGGGCGTATCCGGAGGGTCCGCCCGGGTCCTCGGCGGCTGCTCCCGGCGGTGGCGGTGGTGGTGTCACGTGGGGCCCTCGGCCTCGGAACGGTGGGAGATTGACGAAAAGGGGTGCTGCGGGAAAAGAGAGTGGCGGCCGCCCCGGGATGATGCCCCGGGGCGGCCGCCACCGTTACTGCGGTGAAGCAGGCGCGGCGCCTAGTTCAGCGCTGCGGCCGCGACGATGGCCGCCTTCTTCAGCTTGCCGGGAAGCGGCGCGAAGCCGAGGCCCACCAGCTGGCTCTGGGCGGCGTTGCCGTAGAAGTACCCGAGAACGTCCTTGACCTCGCCGTTCTTCGGGCGGCCGGGCACGGCGATCACCCACGTGGTGATGGTGATCGGGTACGCACCCGGGGCCGGGCTGTTCGACAGGTCCAGGGCCAGGTCCGGCTTGATCGTCTTGAGGTCACCGGCCTTCGCGATGCTGGTCGGCGACGGCAGGACGAACACGGTGGCGCGCACCGTCTTGTTGCCCTTCTTCACGATCTCGCTCTTGCCGATGGCCGTCACGTTCGTCTGGAGGCCGGCGCGGATCGAGTCGGCGAGGTCCACGTAGCCGACCGAGTTCGGGGTGTTCTTCACGCAGTTGGCCACACCGGGGTTACCCGGGCCCTTGACCACGTTGCCCTGCCAGGCGGGCGTCTGCGAGCCGAAGCCGATCTTCGAGCGGTACGACGGGCTCACCTTGCTGAGGTAGTTGCTGAAGCCGTACGAGGTGCCCGATCCGTCAGAGCGCACGCACAGCGTGATGGGGCTGGCCGGAAGCGCGAGCTTCGGGTTCAGCTTCTTGATCTGCGGGGCGTTCCAGGTGGTGACGGTGCCCGACCAGATGTCGCCGAGGGTCTTGCCGTCGAGCTTCATCTTGTTGCCGACCACGCCCGGGATGTTCACCGGAACGGAGATGGCGCCAAGCAGCGTGGGGAAGTACTTCACCGTGCCGCCGATGGCCGCGAGCTGGGCCTCGGTGAGCACGGCGTCGGTGCCGGCCCAGTCGACGGTCTTGTTGGTGAGGTCACGGATACCACCGCTCGAGCCCTTGGGGGTGTACGAGCAGACCTTCGACTCGCCGCACCACTTCTGGTAGGCGACGGCGGGGAAGGTGGCGCCCGAGCCGGTGGCGGCGCCGAGGGCCGACGCGGCGCCGACCAGGCTGCCCGCGCCGACGGCGGCCACGGCCGCGATGCGAAGAGTGCGATTCACGTTCAGGGTTCTCCTGTATTCGAGATCGGGGTCGATCTGTGATCTCGGCGACTCTCCCGCGAACCCTGTGAAGAACCTGTGTCCTGTTACAGGGATGTCGTGAACATGTCGTGAAACCTCATCACGCCTGCGTTCCCGCCTCTTCACGGTGAGTTCACAACATGGTCACCTGAGTGCGGCAGGCCTCTTCTACGGTGGCCGCCCATGGAGCGGATGATGGTTCCCGACGACCCCGGCCGGCGCACCGTCCTCATCGTGGAGGACGACGAATCGACCGCCAACGCGCTGGCATACCACCTGTCGAAGGCAGGGTTCGGCACCAGCATCAGCCGCGACGGCCTGGCGGCAATCACCACCCTCAAGGGCTGGCGACCCGATGCGCTGGTGCTCGACCTCATGCTTCCGCACGTGGACGGCTGGAGCATCATCGAGGAGGTGCGCAAGTGGGCCCCCACCCTGCCGATCGTGGTGATGACCGCGCGTCAGGAGGAGTCCGAGCGCCTGCGGGCGCTGCGCCTGGGAGCCGACGACCTGCTGCGCAAGCCGTTCTCGGCGCGCGAGATGGTGGCGCGCATCGAGGCCGCCATGCGACGCGTGGAGATCACCGCCGACGAGCCGGAGGGCCTGGCGTCGATGGGCGACCTCGAGATCGACCGCGCGCGGCTGGTGGTGACAGTGGGTGGCGAGGTGGCCAGGCTCACGCCGCTCGAGACCAAACTGCTGTGGATCCTCGCCGAGGAGCAGGGCCGCACGCTCACCCGCGAGCAGATCTTCGAGCGCATCTGGGGCGGTGAGCGCCCCGACGGCGACCGCTCGGTCGATGTTCTGGTGCGGCGCCTCAGGCGCAAGGTGGACGAGGGCGCGGGCAACTACACCTACATCCAGACCGAGTTGCGCAAGGGCTACCGCCTGGCCGCCGTTCCGCGGGCCTTCCCCCTCTCGGGCCGCAGGCGCTGACGCCCCCGCGCGCCCGCTGCCGCCGCTTTTACACCTCCCTCATAAGGTCCCGGAAATCGCCTGTGCGCGGGTGATTTCCGGGTCTTGTCATCCGGCGCGTGACGAAGCGCTGCCATGTTTCACATTTGTTACACATGGGCCGCCGTAGGTTCTGCCCGCCCCGTGCGGGGCCTCACCGAAGATCTCCAAGGAGACCCAGATGAAGTCACGACGCATGTACGCGTCGCTCGCCGCCCTCGCGGTCGCGGGCGGTTCACTCACCCTGGTGGCCTGCGGCAGCAGCGATTCGTCATCGGACACCTCCGGTGGCGGCGCCTCAAACCTCGCGGGCAAGATCACCATCGACGGATCGTCGACGGTCGCGCCGCTCACCACCGCGGCGGCCGAGGCCTTCAACGCCAAGAACCCCGATGTGAACATCACCGTCGGCACGTCCGGCACGGGTGGTGGGTTCGAGGTGTTCTGCAAGGGCGAGACCGACATCAGCGACGCCTCGCGTGAGATCAAGGACGACGAGGCCGCGGCCTGCAAGGCCGCCGGCATCGACTACCTGCCCGTGCGCGTGGCATCCGACGGCATCACGCTGGTCACCAAGGCCGGTGTTGACGTCGGCAAGGCCTGCCTCACCTTCCCCGAGCTCAAGAAGATCTGGGCGCCGGGTTCGAAGGTGAACAACTGGAGCCAGGTCGGCAGCGGCTTCAAGGATCTTCCGCTGGCCCTCGCCGGCGCGGGCTCGGAGTCGGGCACCTACGACTTCTTCAACGAGACCATCCTCGGTGAGGACGCCAAGGGCGACGTCATCCAGTCGCGCCAGGACTACTCGGCGTCCGAGGACGACAACGTCACGGTGCGCGCGGTGTCCGACGCCGAGGCCGGCCTCGGCTACTTCGGCTTCTCGTACTACGAGGCCAACACCGACACCATGCAGGCGTTCGCCGTGGACGGCGGCAAGGGATGCGTGGAGCCCACGGTGGACAGCATCACCAAGGGCGACTACCCGATCTCGCGCCCGCTGTACGTGTACGTGTCGAAGAAGGCGCTGGCCCGCCCGGAGGTCAAGGCCTTCGTGGATGACTACGTGGCCAACGCGGTGCAGCTGGCGAAGGACTCCCAGTTCGTGCCGGCGCCGCAGTCGTCGCTCGACGCCGACAAGAAGACCCTGTCGGGCAGCTGAGCACCGATGTGACACCCGCCCGCGACCCGCGGGGGCGCAAGCGCACCCGCGGGTCGCTCGGCGAGCGCACCGTGCTGCTGGCCCTCGCGGCGGCGGCGATCATCTCGATCCTCATCACCGTGGGAATCGTGGTGGTGCTGGTGAGCGAGGGCGCCACCTTCTTCACCGACGTGCCCATCGGGGAGTTCTTCACGGGCACCGAGTGGTTCCCGGTCGAGGGCAAGTACGGGGTGCTGCCCCTGCTGAACGCCTCGATCGTCATCGCGCTGATCGCGGCCCTGGTGGCGGTGCCGCTGGGGCTGGGATCGGCCATCTACCTGAGTGAGTACGCCCCCGAGCGCCTGCGTCGCGTGGTGAAGCCGGTGCTCGAGGTGCTGGCGGGCATGCCCACCATCGTGCTCGGCTTCTTCGCCCTCGACGCGGTAACCCCGGCCCTGCAGAAGGTCATCCCCGGGCTGGGTCTCTACAACGCGCTTGCCGCGGGAATCGTGGTGGGCCTGCTCATCACGCCGCTCATCAGCTCGCTGTCGGAGGACTCCATGCGGGCCGTGCCCAACGCCATGCGCGAGGGGGCGTTCGGCCTGGGCGCCACGCGGCGGGTGGTGTCGCTGCGCGTGGTGGTGCCGGCGGCGCTATCGGGCATCGTGGCGTCGATCGTCCTGGCCATCTCGCGCGCCATCGGGGAGACCATGGCGGTCACGCTGGCCGCCGGCACCGTGCCCAACCTCAGCTGGAACCCGCTCGAGGGCATGCAGACCATCACCGCGTACATCGTGCAGGTGTCGAAGGGCGAGGCCACGCGCGGCAGCCTGCAGTACGAGTCGATCTTCGCGGTCGGCCTGCTGCTGTTCGTGGTGACACTGGCCATCAACATCGTCGCCGTGCGCATCGTGCGCCGCTACCGGACCGTGTACCAGTGAGCACCGCCGGGAACAGCACGCCGGCCCCCACCCCGTCGACCGCGACGGTGCGCCCCCTCGCGAAGAAGCGCGCCCGGCCGTCCGAGCAGGCGTTCAAGTGGCTGGTGGTCGTGCTCACGGGCATCACGCTGGCCATGCTGGCCTGGCTCATCACCTCGGTGCTCCTGAAGGGCGTGGGGTCGCTGAGCTGGGACTTCCTCATGGGCAAGCCGTCGGCCAACCCCGCGAAGGCGGGCTTCAACTCCGCCCTGCGCGGATCGATCGTGCTGATGATCATCACCATCGCCGTCGCATGGCCCATCGGTGTGGCGGCGGCCCTGTACCTCGAGAAGTTCGCCACGCAGTCCGCCGCGCTGTCCGAGCGCAGGCTCGCCACGAAGCTCGAGGCCACCACGGGGGGCGCCATGCGCGCCTGGCTGCGCACCCGCCTGTGGTGGCTGCGCGTGCGGCCGAAGGTCGTGCACCTGGTCGACGTGAACATCTCGAACCTCGCCGCCGTGCCGTCGATCATCTACGGCCTGCTGGGACTGGCGATCTTCGTGGGCATCATGGGAATCCAGAAGTCGCTGCTGGCGGGAGGCCTCACGCTGGCGGTGCTCATACTGCCCATCATCATCATCGCCTCACGCGAGGCCCTGCGCGCGGTGCCGGTGTCCATCGAGCAGGGGGCGATGGCCCTGGGCGCCACGCGATGGCAGGCCGTGCGCAGGCAGGTGTTCCCCGCGGCGCTGCCGGGCATCCTCACCGGCACCATCCTCGCCGTATCGCGCGCCATCGGCGAGACCGCCCCGCTCATCGTGGTGGGCGGCATCGTCTTCGGCACCGCCGTCCCGAGCCTCAATCCTCTCGACGCCGGCAACGAGGCCCTGTTCGCCATGCCGCTGCAGATCTACTTCTGGACCGACCAGCCGCAGGCATCGTTCCAGGCCATCGCGGCCGCGGGCATCATCGTGCTGCTCGCAACGCTCCTGGTGATGAACCTCGTGGCCATCATCCTTCGCAACCGATACAGCAAGCGCTGGTAGGGGGAATGACCACCAACGTGGATGCCGAGACGAACGCTCCGATCCAGATCTCCGTGGCCGCCGGCAGCGCGCCACAGGCCGGGACGGCCGAGGCCGCGGCGCCGGCCGGCCACCCGCCCATCTTCCGCATGCAGGACCTGGGGGTCTGGTACGGGTCGCATCAGGCGGTGCGCGGGGTCACCATGGACGTGCCGCGCAACGCGATCACGGCGCTCATCGGCCCGTCGGGCTGCGGCAAGTCCACCACGCTGCGATGCCTCAACCGCATGAACGACCTCGTGCCGGGGGCGCGCGTGGAGGGCACGATCATGTTCGGCGACGAGAACCTGCTCTCGAGCGATGTCGACCCCGTCGACCTGCGCGGCCGCATCGGCATGGTGTTCCAGAAGCCCAATCCCTTCCCGAAGTCCATCAGGGACAACATCGAGTTCGGGATGAAGGTCAACGGCATCAAGCCGACGCCCGAGCGCGTGGAGCAGGCCCTGCGCGACGCCGCGCTGTGGGACGAGGTGAAGGACCGCCTGAAGGCGGAGGCCTTCTCGCTCTCCGGCGGCCAGCAGCAGCGGCTGTGCATCGCCCGCGCCATCGCCGTGGAGCCCGAGGTCATCCTGATGGACGAGCCCTGCTCGGCCCTCGACCCCATCGCCACCCTGGCCATCGAGGAGCTCATGCGCAAGCTCGCCGAGCGCTTCACCCTGGTGGTGGTCACGCACAACATGCAGCAGGCCGCGCGTGTGTCGGACCAGGTCGCCTTCATGACGGTGGAGGGATCCGACGAGGGCGAGCGCTGCGGCGTGCTGGCCGAGGTCGGCACCACCCGGCAGATCTTCTCGGCGCCGAGGGACCCCCGCACCGAGGCCTACATCACCGGCCGGGTCGGCTAGCGCCCCACCACCTGCACGGCGAGCACAGCGACGTCGTCGCGCAGGTTGCCCTCGTCGTAGCGCTGGGCGGCCTCGGTGAGGTACGCGATGCGCTCCTCCAGACTGGCCCCGGCGGTGGCATCGAAGGCCTCGGCGGCCCTCTGCCACCCGAAGATCTCATCCCCCCGGCGGGCCTCCACCAGCCCGTCGGTGTAGATCACCATCATCCCGCCGCGCGGTATGTGCACGGTGCTCACCGGCCACTCGACCTCGTCGAGCAGGCCCAGGATCGGCCCGCGGCCGTCAACCTCCACCAGCGCCGCGCCGCCGCCCGTCACCACCAGGGGGCGCGGGTGCCCGGCAAGCGCGAACTCGGCCGTGCCGTCCGGGGAGATGATGCAGTGGCACATGGTCGCGTACACCCCCCTCTCGCGCTCGTGCGGCTCGGCGATGTGGGTGTTCATGATCTCCAGCACGCGCCGCGGGTCGGGGTCGACCTCCACCAGCGCGCCCCAGCCGAACCTCATGCGCGCCGCGCGCGCAGCCGATTCCGCCCCGTGCCCCGCGACATCGCCCACCATCACCGCAAGGCGGCCATCGGGCAGCACCCGGGCGTCGTAGAAGTCGCCGCCGATCGCCAGCCCGGGGCTCGACGGCAGGTAGCGCGCCGCCAGCCGCAGCCCGGGCAGGGACGGCAGTGACTCCGGCAGCAGCCCCTGCTCCACGGTCTGCCACAGGCGGCGCTCGGCGCGGGCGGCCTCCGACCTGCGGGCGCTGGCCTCGGCGGTCTTGCGCTGATCCACCACCTGGTCCTGCATCACGTTGAAGGCGTCGACCAACTGCACGACCTCGCGCGCGGCGTGCTCGGGCCTGGGCACCGACTGGCCCAGGTCGCCGGCGCCCACGCGCCGCACGCCCTGCGACATCGAGCCCAGGGGGGCGCCCACCCGCCGCCATAGCGACCTCGTGGCGAACGCCACGGTCAGCACCGCGAGCAGCACCCCTCCCACGATGGCCAGCACGGTCAGGAGGCGCCGCTGGTCGGCGCGCCCCAGCGCCGCCTGCCGCTCCTTCTCCACCAGCAGCCGGAGGTCGGCCTGCTCTTCGCGCAGCTGGTCCAGCCGGGCCTTGTCGGTTCCCTCGCCGATGCGCGCCACGGCCTCCGAGATGCGGCCGTCACGCCGCAGGCTCACCAGCGACCGGGCCTCCTCGAACCACTGACGCGCCGCGCGGTCGTACGACCCCACCGCCCGGAGCACCCGGGGGTTGTCCTGCGCCAGGGCGCGCAGCCTGCGGATGTTGCGCGGATAGCTTCCCTCGGCCCGTACGTACGGCACCAGGTAGCTGGCGTCGCCGGTGAGCGTGTAGCCGCTCACACCCGTCTCGGCGTTCAGCAGGTCGGCAAGGATCACCTCGGATGCCGTGGCACGCTGCACCGCCACCTGCTGGTCGTCGCGATACGACGACGTCGCGCCGAACACGCCCAGGATTCCCAGCGCGGTGAGCACGCCGAGCACCAGCCCCACCCCCACGACCACGCGGGTCAGCAGGCCCCGCAGCGACGGCGTGCCCTGCCCGCGCAGCACCTGCCCGATATTTCGCCGGTCGGGGTCCTTCATGCGCGCAGGGAGAGCCCCGTGGGGCTCAGCGGACGTCCGGGGCGGGCCCCTCGGCGACGAGGCGCTTGAGGGCCTCGAATGTCTCCGGGGTCGTGATGACCACGAGCGTGTCGTTGGCCTGGAGGACCTCGTCGGGATGCGGCATGGCCAGCGAGTTCTCCTTGCGGATGATCGCCACGATGGTGCCGCCGGTGGTGGTGCGGATGCGGCAGGTGGCCACCGTCAGGCCCACCAGCGGGCTGTCCGGCGGGATCTCCAGCCAGTCGATGGCGAGGTCCTTCAGGGCGATCTCGAGCTTGTCGAGCAGCTCGGGCCGGTACACCACGCCGCCCAGGATCGCGCCCAGCTCGTGGGCCTCCTCGTCGGACAGCACGATGACCGCGTCGGCGTCCTCGTCGGGGTCGGGCCGGTAGTACAGCTCGCGGCGGCCGTCGATGTGCACCACGGCGCAGACGTCCTCGCCGAGGTGAGTGCGCATCGTGAACTTCTTGCCCACGCCGGGAAGACGCGTCTCGCGGACCTCGATCACAGCTGAATCCTCCTAGTGACCACCGTCGGGCGCCTTCCGGCGCTTGGAACCGAAAAGTGCGCGACCCATGGTGCGGGACTCCCGCATAAGTATCACCCCGAGGGCCGCCGTTACCAGCACCAGCAACCCGGCGAATGAGACCACCTTCTCGCGGAACTCCGGTGAGAGCGCCGTGCCCAGCGCGGCCAGCTGGGCCAGGATCAGCGTGAACTCCCCCCGGGCGATGAGGCTGGTGCCCACCGTGAACGACTGCCGCTTGGTGAAGCCCGTCATGCGCCCGGCGATCCAGCCGGCGGCGAGCTTGCCGAACACCGCCACGACGAGGGCGATGAGCAGCCACGACCACACCGACCCCAGCGCCCCCAGGTCGATCTGCAGGCCGAAGGTGAAGAAGAAGATCGCGGCGGCGAAGTCGCGGAGGCCGAAGAGGTGGCGCTCGATGCGGTCGCGGGCCTCGGTCTCCGACAGCAGGATCCCCGCGAGCAGGGCGCCCACCGGCGCCGACAGCCCGGCCCATTCGGCCAGTGCGGCGGATCCCACCACCAGCGCCAGCGACACCAGCACCATGCGCTCGCGCTCGATGCGGGGACTGATGCGGTCGATGTAGCGCGGCAGGAAGTGGCTGGCGATCAGGAACGCCGCCACGAACAGGATGACGATGAGCGCGCGGATGGTGAGGTCGATGCCGCCGACTGCCGTGCCCACCGCGAGGCCCGACGCGATGCCGAGGAACAGCGCGATGGCGAGGTCCTCGAACACCAGGGTGCCCAGCACCAGGTCGGTCTCGTCGTCGGCAAGGCGGCGGAAGTCGAAGAGCGCCTGGGTGATGACCCCACTGCTCGACACGTAGATGAGCCCCGCCAGCAGCACGGCCTCGGGGCCGGGCCCCAGCAGCAGGAACCCCAGCGCCAGGCCCAGGCCGCCGTTGATGAGCAGGTCCACCACGCCGCCGGTCAGAACCAGCTTGCGCGCCTGCAGGATGCGATCGAGGCTGAACTCGAGGCCCAGGTAGAACAGCAGCAGGATCACGCCGATCTCGCCGAGGAGGTACAGGGGCTCGTCGAGCTTGATGACCGTGGGGAACGGCTCGAACGGGCCCAGGATGACCCCCGCCACCATGAACAGCGGTATCGCCGAGATGCGCAGGCGTTCGCTGAGCAGCGACATCACCGCCACCGCCACCAGGATGACGGCCAGCTGCGGGATGAGGCCCATCAGCCCGCCAGTGCGCTGCCGGTGACCTCCGAGATGTGCGACACGCCCTCGTCACGCATGCGCTGCATCAGCCCCAGGGTGATGTCGCGGGCGATGAGTGGGCCGCGGTACACCAGCCCGGTCCACACCTCCACCAGCGAGGCGCCACTGGCCAGGCGCTGCCAGGCGTCGTCGGCGTCCATGATGCCCCCGACCCCGATGATGACCAGGTCGCCGCCGGCGCGTCGCGCGGCGATGCGCACGGCCTCGTCTGCGCGCTTCCTCACCGGGGGGCCCGACAGCCCTCCCTGCTCGGATGCCGCAGGTGCACCTGGGTCGATCAGGCCATCGCGAGAGATCGTCGTGTTGGTGAGCACCACGCCGGCCAGACCCAGCTCGCCCGCCAGGTCGACGGCGTCCTCTATCTGCGCGTCGGGCAGGTCGGGGGCCAGCTTCACGAGGAAGGGCATCGGGGCCCGGGCGTCGATGCGGCGCATCGAGGCGTCCTCGTCACGCAGGGCGCCGAGGATCGCCGTGAGGTGGTCGCGGTCCTGCAGCTCGCGCAGCCCCGGGGTGTTGGGCGACGACACATTCACCACCACGAGGTCGGCAACCCCGCGCAGCAGGCGGAACGACGCCAGGTGATCTTCTGCGGCGCGCTCGAGGGGTGTGACCTTCGACTTGCCGATGTTCACGGCGATCGGGATTCCCGCGCCGGCGCCGCGGCGGGCATCGGCGATGCGCCGCGCCGTCACGGCCGCGCCGTCGTTGTTGAACCCCATGCGGTTGATGATGGCCTCGTCGGCGGGCAGCCGGAACAGCCGTGGCCGGGGATTGCCCGGCTGGGGCCGGGCGGTCACGGTGCCGATCTCCGCGAACCCGAAGCCGAGGCGGCCCCAGGCGCGCACGGCCCGTCCGTACTTGTCGTAGCCGGCGGCCAGGCCCACCGGACCTGGGAAGTCGAGGCCCATCAGCTGCTGGCCCACCGATCCGTCGCGCTTCGACATCCACGACGCCCCCGCGGCCAGCGCCGGCCCCCCGACCTGCAGGGCCCGGAGCGCGGCCTCGTGGGCGCGCTCAGGGTCCATGCGGAAGGCCGCCCTGCGCAGCAGCACCCCGGGGTCGATGCTCATGCCACGGCCAGGCGGTCGCACTCCGCGGCAAGCGCGGTGTCCTTCTCGGTCAGCCCGCCCTGGTCGTGGCTGACCAGGCGGAGCGTCACGGTGTTCCAGCGGATGTCGATGTCGGGGTGGTGGTCGGCGTCCTCGGCCGCCACCGCCACTCGGTCGACGAAGGCGATTGCCGCCATGAAGCCCTCGGGGAAGACATACGCCTTCACGATCATGCCGTCGTCCAGCCCCCAGCCGGGCAGCAGCGCGAGCGCCGTGGTGATGTCGTCGTCGCCGAGCAGGGCCATGCCGCAACCCTAGCGGCGAGACTTACGGTATGGACCATGTGAACCCGCAACCCGGCGCCATCGGCATCGAGGGCCGCCGGGCGCGGTGGCTGGCCAGGCGCGTGGCGGGCCCCGGCGCCGGCCGGCCGGCGCCGCTCGCGGCGCTGCGCATGGCCATCGCCCTCGCCGCCCCCCTGGTGGTGGGTCTGGCAATCGGCAGGCGCGACCTCGCGGTGCTCGCCACCCTGGCGGCGCTGTTCACATCGGTGGTCGAGCCCGGCGGCGGCTACGGACGGCACCTGCGTGTGTACGCGGTTATGACCCTGCTCAACGTGCTGGTGGTGATGGCCGCCCTCGTGTGCGCGGGCCACGCGCTGGCCGCCGGGCTCGTGATGCTGGCCCTCGGCGTGGCCGCGGGGGTGTCCACCGCATGGGGTGCCATTCCCTCGATGGTCGCCCCCACCTGCCTCATCATCTTCATCGTCGCCCAGGCGTTCACGCCATCCCCGGCCTTCGGGTGGTCGGTGCTGGCCGTGGCCGTGGGCAGCGCGTGGGTGGCGCTCATCTCGGTGCTGCCGTGGCCCATCGCGCCGTACGCACCGGCCGAGGTGGCCGCCGGCCGGGCGTGGAGGGCCATCGGCGACTACGCCGGGCACCCGTCCGACGACCGCCTCAGGGAGTCGGCGCTCGAGGCCATCGAGAGCGCCCGCGACACGGTGGCGTCGGTGCGCAGCCGCAGGCCCGGGTGGTCGTCGCGGTCGGCCCGCCTCTGGGCCACGCTCGTGTCCGGCGCCAGGGTGGTGTCGCTGGTGGGATCCCTCGAGGACGAGCGCCGACGCGAGGCGGCCGAGCCGCGGGTGCGTCACGCGATCGACGACGTGCTGCAGGAGGTACAGGCGATATCGCGCAGCATCGCGCTGGGCGTGGTCGACCAGCACCACGCGCCCGATGCCACGGCGCTGTCGAGGGCCGTCGAGCGCGCCCGGGCGGCGGCGCCCGACCCGGCCGGGCTCACGGGTGATGCGCTTCACCACGCGCTGGTGGCGCGCGGGCGCGTGCGTGCGGCGCTCAGGCTGCAGCGTCGCGTGCACGACGCCATCGACGCGCTCGAGCTGCCGAACCCGCCCCGGGCGCACATCGTCCGGCCACGACGGCCCACGCAGGGAGTGTCGCTGGCAACCGCGCTCGACCCGCGCGGCGCGGCACTCAGGCACGGCCTGCGCCTGGGCATCGCCACGGGGGCGTCGGTGGGCGTGTTCACGGCGCTCGCCGGCACGCCAGTCATCGGCATCACGCACGGCCAGTGGGTGTCCATCGCCCTGGTCGGCGTTCTGCAGCCGACACTGGGCGACTCGGTGAACGTGGCCGCGCAGAGGGCCATTGGCACGGCCCTCGGGGCGCTGGTGGCCATGGCCCTCCTGGCGATGGCCTACGGATCGCCCTGGGCCATGTTGGCGGCGATCGTCGTGGTGGGGTCCGCAGCCGCCCTGCTGCAGCCGGTCAACTACCTGTGGTTCATCACCCTCTTCACCCCGCTGTCACTGCTGCTCGCGGCAGCGGGTGCGGGGCTTGACGCCGCGGTGGCCACCGAGCGGCTCATCGCCACCGGCGTCGCATGCGTGATCGGCCTGGTCATCGCCGCGTTCGTCTGGCCCACGCGCAGCGGCGAGCAGCTGCCCGGCGCCCTCGCGGGCGCGCTGGATGCCGCAGCTGACGACCTGGAGGCCGTCACCCGCGTGGCCAGCGGGGAGATCCCGCGAAGCGTGATGAGCGAGGCCCACCGCAGGGCGATGCTGGCCGCCGACGACGCCGCGCGCGTAACCCAGGCACGCATGGCGGAGTCGATCGAGGCCTTCACCCACGCCGACGCCCTGGCATCCCTCGAGGCCACCACCATGCAGCTGGTGCGCGACATCGGCACCCTCGCCGGACGCATCCCGATACACGGGGTGGACGTGCCGGGCATCGCGGGGATACGGCGCGACATGGTCGGGGCGCTGCACGACATCGCCGAGTCCCTGCGATCAGGAGGCGCGCCGGGCCGTGGCGTCAACCTGCAGGCGTGCCTCGAGCAGGCCCATCAGGCGACGTACGACATCCGGTCGGCAGATGACGTGCCGCGCGGGCTCGTGGGCGTGGTGGACATCCTCGAGACGATCTCCTACGCCATCGAGCGCCTCACGCACGAGGCGGCGGACTGGGCGGCCGAGGGCGGCCGCGGCGACAGGCGCTGGTGGCACCGGCTCAGGCCCGAGCCCACGGGTGCCGGGTCGATAGCCTGATGGGCCGATACCCTGCCGATGGGCCGTTAGCTCAGCTGGTCAGAGCAGGGGACTTTTAATCCCAAGGTCCTGGGTTCGAATCCCAGACGGCCCATTCGCCCCGGCGGCCCGTGGGCCAGCGGGGCCTAGATGCCGAAGGCGGGCGGTGGCGGCAGCTGGGAATCCTCGCCCAGCACCAGGCCGATGATGTAGCGCAGCGAGATGAAGCCCACCACCTGGGCGTCGTCCATCACCACGCAGTGACGCACCCCCTGCCGCAGCATGGTGCGCGCAGCGGCGTCGAGGCTGGTGTCGGGGCTGATGCTCGCGACATCGTGGCGCATCCAGGCCTCCACCAGGTCGTGCGAGGGGTCCGCGCCCGCGGCGATGGCGACTGCGAGGTCGCGCTCCGACAGCAGGCCCGGACCGGGCAGTGACGGGTCGAGCACGATCACCGAACCGGCGCGCTGCTGCACCATGGCCCTCGCGGCGTCGGACAGCGTGTGCGTGGGGCCGACCACCGCGGTGAGCGGCGACATGTACTCGCGGGCCTGCTTGTCGGACAGCGCGGTGAGGTTCATGCCCACTTGGTACCACCTGCGCTGGGCACGCGCCGCGCCAACCGATGAGCTGCGGCTAGCGCCGGATGAGCGTGAAGGAGTGGGTCGCCGTGCCGTCGGGGTTGGCCGTGACCACCACCTGCCCGCGCATGCCGCTGTAGGCCCCCGTGCCGCTGCTGACCACGCGACCCGACGCCCCCAGCGCCCCGGGCGCCGACGCGCTCGCGCGCTGGTACGGGCCGGATGCCGTGAGCGTGCCATCGGCGAACTCATACGAGAACGTGCCCGTATACCACTCGTAGGTGCCTGCTCCGTAGACGAACGCGAGCGTGGAGTCCACGCCGTAGGTGCCCACCTTCGTGCGGGTGGCATCGAGGATGCTGCCCGTGATGAGGCGGGCGTTCCCCACGCCCCCGGGACCGCCGCGATTGATGATGCGGGGCGTGCCCAGCTTCACCACGTAGGCCATGGTGGTGCGGGGCGTGCCCCGCGGGGGCAGCGAGTACCGCACCCGGTGCGTGAACGCCCCCCGCACCAGGGCAGAGCGCACCACGCCCGTTGCGCCCAGGAAGCGCCCCGTGCCGCCGAGGATGGTGCGGCGCATTCCCGTGGCGCCCGTGGCCACCGACGCATTGAAGGCAACGATGCGGGCGCCCGAGCCGAAGATGAGGTCGAGCGACGTCCTGCCGTCGGGCATATGCGCGCCGGTCACATGCCCGCGCGGGTTGCCCTCGGGTGAGTACATGCCGTTGAACCACGTGGAGACGCCGCCTGCCACCACGTCGGGGGCGGCGCCCTCCCTGACCACGAACGACGAATCGGCAAGGGCGGGGGCGGCGCATGCCGCCGACAGGAAAAGCGCGAGAACTGCGGTACGAGCGGTGAGGTTCATGGGCACGAGCGTACGCGCCCGGGCGGCGTCCGACCCCGCTCCCTATGGTGCCCCCCTATCGGACGACGGTCGCCCTGAGGGGCGCTAAGTGGGAAGCCGGTGTGAATCCGGCGCGGTCCCGCCACTGTCACCCGGGAGTGATGACATCGGGCTTCGGCCAGCCACTGGGGCACCCGCCCCGGGAAGGTGATGCACATCGCGCCTGACCGGGAAGCCAGGAGACCAGCCGCCGTTCCGTCACACGACAAATCACCTCCGAGGAACGAGGGATCAGTGACTTCCATTCCGCGCTTCGCGTGCGCTGCTGCGTTCGCGGCCCTTCTGGCCATCCCCGCGTCGGGCATCGCCGCCGAGGCCACCATCCGCATCGAGGGCACCACCACCACGGTGCTGCCCGAGACGGCCTACGTGCTGCCCGCAGAAGGGCTCAACCTGACCATCCGTGACACCGCGGACAGCGACGAGATGTCGGTGGGCGGACGCACCGCGGCGGCCCAGTTGGGCAACGCATCGCGGCTGTATGGAATCGGGTTCGGCTTCACCGACTGGGGTCAGTACGGATTCGCGCTCGACTCCATCGGGGGCGACGCCAGCGACTGGAACAACGGGCCCGCATGGTTCGTGAAGCACAACCACGTGCAGGCGGCAGTGGGCGCCGGCTCACTCGCGCTGGCAGATGGCGACGAGGTGCTGTGGGCGCTCTCGCCGCTCGACTCCAACTACGACATGGCGTTCGCCGAGTTGGCGCTGACCACCCCGACTGCGCCCCTCCCGACCGGAAGCACCTTCGAGGTGCGGGTGGCCTCCTACGACAAGAACGGTGTGCGCACCGTCGGTGCCGGCGCCACCATCTCGTACCGCGGCGCCACCGTCACCACCGGGGCCGACGGCACGGCCACGCTGACGGCGTCCGGCTCGGGGCCGTCCCTGCTGGAGGTGACGAAGACCGGCGCCATCCGCGATACCGCCCGCATCTGCGCCCACCCCGCCGACGACCCCACCGTGTGCAACCTCCCGCCGCTGCCTCGGGCATCGATGCCGGCGCCGGGCACGGCAGGCAGTGACGTCACCGTGCGCATACCGGTGACCATCCGCGTGGGGCGCACCGATGTCACCCTCAATGCCGACGTGCCCCTTCCCGAGCAGGGCGGGCGCCCCGTGACGATCCGGCGCCAGATGATCTCGGGGGCCGATCTGACCCCGGCCGAACTGCGTCGCGCCATGGGAGCGGTGGCATCCGCCCTGGCCGCCGACCTCAACCGCCGGGCAGCAGACGGGCAGGCCGACCTGGTGCTGCCCCGCGGTGTCTCGTGGCAGGCATCGTGGCTGTCGGGAACCCCGTATGTGGTCCCGCTGCGCCGCGACGAGGCCATGCTCGGCGCACGGTCCGGTGGGCCACGGAACACGCTGGCCATCCGCGACCGCGCCGGTGACCTGCAGCGCCACATGGAGCGGTGCGGCCTGGCTGGCGTGGTGAAGCTGGTGCGCCGTCACGGCTACGCCCTGGCGACCGTCTCGCCCGCGTCGGTGCGCGACGACCTCGTGAGGTGCGTGGAGGGTTGAGCATGATGCGCACCCCATTGGCGCTGGTCATCGCGGGGGCGGCACTGGTCGCCCCCGCGATGGGCCTTGCCGCCACCGCCGCAGACAAGGCGGCCGCCACCCGCGCCAGCACATGGCTGGCGGGCGAAGCCCCATCCGGCCTGCCAGCGGGCCAGCAGGCTGATGTGATGGTGGCCATGCGCCTCACGGGCACGCCGGCGCCGGCCCTGCGCGCCCGCATGCGCGCGATGGCCGCCGCAGCGCCCGCCTACGCCGATACCGCGGGCGCCACGGCCAAGGTGGTGCTGGGTGCCGTGGCCGCCGGGGGCAACCCGTCCGCGCTCGGTGGTGTGGACTACCTCGCACGGCTCAGCGCGCAATCCACGGGTGCCGGGCGCTACGGGCGCAATGCGTTCGATCAGGGGCTGGCGATGATCGCCCTGCGTGCGGCGACCGGCAAGGTGCCGGCAGCGGCCGTCACCACCCTGCTCGGGGCGAAGTCGGGGCCCGGCTGGAACCTGGAACTCAACGCAACCGGGGCCCCGGCCGTTGACAGCACCGCGCTGGCGGTGGTGGCCCTGCGCGCCGGCGGGCAGTCGTGCGCATCGGCCCCCATCCGCGAGGCGCGGGCGTGGCTCGCGGCGCAGCGCGCGAACGGCGGGTGGACCGCCTACCCGGGCTCACCGCCCAGCGCCAACTCCACGGCACTGGTGGCCCGCGCCGACATCGCATGCGGGGCCCCGGCACGTGGAGCCCTCGATCTGCTGCGGTCACTGCAGCAGCGATCGGGCGCCATCCGCTTCACGCGCGCCCAGCCCGAGAGCAGGCTGCTCGCGACCAGCGAGTCCGTGGCGCCCCTCGCCGGCGTGTCGCTGGCGAGGGGCCTGCGGCCCGGATGAGCGGGGTTGCCCCTACCGGGGCAGCGTGGCCGTGCCCCGGAAGGAGATGGCCTCCTTCTTGCCCGTCTTCGAGTGCTTCGCGTTGAACTGCAGCGGCAGCGAGCGGATGCCCGCGTAGCGACCCGTGCCACCGGTGATGCGGCCCACGCCCGTGAACGTGATGGCCACGTTCGAGGTGGTGTAGTACGCCGTGGCGGTACCCGTGACGGTGCCCGACCCGTTGCTGATGGTCCAGGCGACGTTCGCTATCGAGCGCTTTGGCCGAAGCGTGTAGTCGAGCACGATGTCGCCCGACCCCACCGGCGAGCCCTTCACCGTGCCGGTGTCCTCCAGCACGAGCGGCGCCTCCACCGTGGTGAGCTGGGTCGACCCCACGAAGGCCACGGGCACGATGCGCGGGGCCGGGGCGGCGGCCAGCGCGGTCGGCACCGTGGCCAGTGCGACCGCGGCCAGCGCGATGGGAACGCGGCGGGTCACGAGGTCACCCCCGGAATCGTCACGGGAAACGGCGCGCTGCCGCTGAGGGGCTGCAGGCGTGTGTTCCATACCTTCAGGAGCTTGGCCTGCAGGCGACGGAAGTTGCGCTGCTGGGTGGTCGTGCGGCGGGTGCCCGGCCAGGCGAGGTTGCGCTGCTCCAGCGGGTCGTTCGCCAGGTCGTAGAGCTCCCACTGCGGCGGCACCGTGCCGGCGGTGTCGTAGTAGAGGCAGATCTTCCAGTTGCGCTCGCGGATGCCCACCAGGTGCTGCGGCGGGGGCACGTACGGCCCGTTGTTCTGCCCGGCCTGGTAGTCGTCGTAGGTGAACACCACGTAGTCCTGAACGGGCTTGCGGCTGGCGCCGAGGATGATGGGCGAGTAGTCCACGCCCTGCCACGCCGATCGGGCGCTGCCTGGCGCACCCAGCAGCGAGGCCATCGTGGGCAGGAAGTCAACGTGCGACACCAGCGCCTGGCTGGTCTTCGGCCGCTTCCACAGCGTGGGGTTCGAGAACACCAGCGGTACCTTCGTGGCCTCGTCGTACATCATGAAGTTCTTCTGGCGCTGGCCGCCGTGGGCCAGCCCCATCTCGCCGTGGTCGGCGGTGCGCACCACCACGGAATCCTTCAGCAGCGTGCTGGCCCCGTTCTGGGTGGCCACCGAACCCAGCGCGGCGAGGGTGTCCACCAGGTACTGGTCCGATGCCCTCATGAGGTTGCCGTAGAAGTTCAGGTAGTTGCGCTTCTGCTGGTCGTTGCGCAACTTGCCCAGGCCATTCGACAGCTTGAGGAACGCCCGCTGCGCGGTGGGCTTGGTCGAGAGGTCCTCGGTGGCCGTGGCCGGCAGGCCGATGTCGCCCTTCAGCCACAGCGGCGAGTACCCCGCCTGGGCGTACTTCGAGGGATACGCCAGCACGTCGTGCGGGTTCACCAGCGAGATCACCAGGAAGAACGGCTGCATGGTGGCCGCGACCTGGGTGATGAACTGCAGCACGCCCTCAGAGGCGTCCTCGTAGCCCCCCACCGATGCCATGAAGCGGGCGTCGTTGTTGGCCAGCCCGCCGCCCATCTCGGGGATGTCCTGGTTGGCGCCGGCATCCTGCGGGTTCCAGCGCGACCAGCCGTAGGCGGCCAGGTCCTGGGGCGTCCACACGAAGTCGGCGGCCGCCGGCTTGCTGCAGTGCCACTTGCCCTTGTAGACCACGTTGTAGCCCGCGGCCGCGGCCACGGTGGCCAGGTTGGCCATCGACCCCGGCTTGGGAAGCTCCACCTGCGGGTACTGCGGCGACGGCATGTCGTTCTCGAGCGTGTACTTCACGCCGTGCTGGGCGGGCAGGTAGCCGCTCATGAACGTGCTGCGCGCCGGTGAGCACATGCAGGCGTTGGTGAACGCGTTCTCGAAGGTCAGCCCGTAGCGCTGCAGCCGGCTGAGCCCGGGCAGGTTCTGCTGCGACCACCCGTCCGGGAAGTGCTGGATGTGCCGTTCCTGGTCGGTGATGAACAGGATCATGTTCATCGGCCGCAGCGACGACGGCGCGGCGGCCGATGCCACGCTGGTGGCCACCTTGCCGGCGCTCGTGGCCGCGGCCACCGTGCCGGCCGCCACGGCGGTCTTCTTCAGGAAATCCCTGCGGGTCGACATCTGCGTGTCCTCTCGGCGGGTATCGCCCGTAACCCAACCAGAT